>JAAXGO010000136.1 GCA_012267425.1 Rhodothermales bacterium | reverse complement strand
TCGAGGTCTGTGAAACTAAGCTGCCTGGTGTGTGATTTTTACAGGTTAGCCAACACTAGTCTTGAACCCCAGGCTTAATCAGAAGTTCCTAAACTGCACCGAACAGAAAAACCTACGTCGCGCCGAGCCTGTCCAATGTGAATTCAGACTCAAAATGACACTTCGAGGCCAGCCTGAAAATCACGTCCAGGTCCGGGAAGCCCAAGCTGCGGCAGTGTCGTTTCGTCCGTCACGTTATTGACGCGTGCAAACAACTCCGTTGCGAATTGGCGGCGAATGAACAGGTAGGCCATACGTACATGGAATACCGAATACAGTGGTAAAGGCACGAACTGGTTGTCTTCAGCAAGGCCGTATGCCCGGCCTGTTAGATTTGCCTGGAGAAGCAAGGACAAGCCTCCAGGGTCATTGTAGCGAAGGTCGAAGGCTCCCAAGTACCGTGGCTTTTCGACGAGCGGCGACGACTCTTTGCCGTCGAAGCCTCGCGAATGCATGCATCCAGGTCACGTTTGCGTTGACTCGAAAGCCGCGCCAGAAACGAGCCGCCGTCACTATTTCGAATCCAGCCACACGGCTGCCATCCAAGTTGACCCTCATTCTCCGAGGAAGATGGTCGGGCCCCTGCACGACGCGCTGGTCAATAGTATCAAACGTACGGTTCAGAAAGGCAATCGCCTCGGCCTGCACGTCTTCGCCCACCATACCGACGGCAACCTCGACCAGGGCGGCTGACTCCGCTCGCAGATCGGGGTTGACGAGAAACCGCCCCAAGGCCTCACCGAAAAGCTCACGCATCGTCGGAAACCGCACCTTGCGTCCCAGCGCCGCACGCAGACCATACACCTCATTAACGTCGTACGCCAGCCCTGACGTGATCCCCCACGTCGTCTGCGGCGAATGGTCTGGCTTGTCACCCGTCTCGGGCGTCGCTTGGCCATCAAGGCTTAGGCCCAGTGCCAAGTCTAGCTGGTCGGTTGCATCCCAGACATACTCGAAGCCGCCGCTCCAGACGTGCTGCCGAAAAACAAGCGGCGTTATAGCTGAATCTTCCGCATTCATATCTACTTCAACCTTCTGATGCCTCGTCGTGAAGCCGTTCAGAGCAAGACTCAGTGCTCCCCGAGCAGTAGGATGAAGAAATGTCAGCCTCGTGCCATATGTATCGTCGTCGTCGCGCTGCTGCTTGAGGCGCTGCCGGTACATGGCAGACTCGTACTGGTCAATAGTCTGATCGAATCCGCTCTTCCATACAACCCCGCGCACAAGGGATTCGCCACGCCCCACAAGGGACTGCCCGGAAAGGATGACCATACCGGTCGTTCTTGCGGCATAGCGCCAGTAGCGCACGTGTCCAATCTGCGGATCAATATGCCCCTCAGGAGCGATTCCACTTGCCCCGTCTAGCCGCAGCACCGAGAGCCCCAGTTGCCCGCGAACGCCCAAACGATACGTGATCTGCCCGAAAAGGCTCTCGAGCTCTCGATCGGTATTCGTCCTCCGAGACCCAGCCGGTTGGCCGAATGGCAACTTCGCTCCGCCCGGAACGGCAATGGCGTCGCGTCCGGTGTACCCCGCCGAAAACGTATAGCCGAATCGCATCCGGCGCCCCAAATGCGCGAGGTTGCCCGAATATGCACCCAAAGAGCCAACCGACCCTGCCACCCGCGTGTACGTGCCCTGACTCTCGAGTGTACGGGACGTCAAGTTGAGAGCCCCTCCCAGCACGTTCGCGCCGTAGAGCACCGATGGTACGCCCTTCGCCACGGTGATTTCGCCGACGACATCGGACGGAATAAGGCTCAGATCAGCTCGATTGTCCCACGGCACATTGAGCAGTGCGCCGTCGAAAAAAATGGCCACCTGGCGCTCGCCGGCATTCCGCAAATAAACGTGCGACTCGCCTCGTGAATTGGTCTGTACGTGCGCCGCTGGCAGCGCTGACAGGACGCCATCTATCGATGCCCCGTCCATCTGAGCAATCGCGGACAGGGGCATACGCTGCATTGTCGACACAGCAGGCCGGGCTGAAGCGCTATGCCCGGCTCCGACGACTATTTCGCCGAGCTCATAGTGCTTGAGCGTGTCGCCGGAAACCACCTGTGCGTACACGCCGCCCGATGCCGCCCCCGTTAGGCAGATCAGAACGAAAGCGTATCGCAGGGCCATAAGCCACGAGGCCTTCACGGAAACAGCCCAAACCTTGTACAATAAACAGCAGCGGGCCTCTTTGCTACGGACGCGCGGCCAAAATATCGGAAATAGAGGGCTGCACGCCAGCACGTCTGTAGAAATGCGGAGCGGTTTGCAAGCGGAGATCTTCTGCGGACTGAGACGGCAAGGCCACAAGGTTCTGCAGTTCTTCAGTAAGCTCCCTGTACCGATCTTCGACGATCTGCCGCGCGGTGATCAAACCACCGTACTCACGGTGCAGGCGGCGGTACCTGTCGGGGCCCACCCACCGAAACACCAGGTTATCAGTACCTTCGGCGTCCTTCGCCGCCACCAAATGCCGCTCGACAACCTCAAAATGCAGCTCCACGATCCGTGCATACTGTTCTGCCAGCGCCTGGAGCGAAGCGTCTTCTTCGGCCGCGCGCAACAGCGCGTCACGGTCCGCCCGAGCGCGGTCGTAATCCGTCAGGGACTGCTCCGCCGCCTCGCCAATTTTCTTTTCGATAGCATCTGCGCCGTCGCCCGCACCGTACATGCGACAGCCTGCGAGCACAACCAAAATGAGAACGGGAAACGCCGTTGTCTTCATGTGGTCAGAACGCTTTACATGGTGAGATCGTCGAATAAACGGCCGGGGGACGTGAGGTTCCACGTAGCGTCAAATCACGGTGCCCGGCGGAACTTCCGTATTCTTGGGGATGACGACTATTCCGTCGCGAATGTAGAACCCGTCCCCGTCTTGGTTGGTTACGCCGCCAGCGTTGCGGATCACGCAGTTTTTTCCAATCCGGACGTTCTTGTCTATGATGGCCCCTTCTACGTAGGCACCGTCAAGGATGCCGGGTTCGGGGGGACCGTCGATCCGCTCCCTGGATCCCGCTGCGCCCCACCCGTAGTAGTCTGCTCCCATGACGATCGAGTTTCTGATTGTCACGTCGGTGCCAACATATGACCGTATTCCAACGATGGAGTTCTCTATCGTGGCGTTATGAATGAGCGACGCCTCACTGATTAGCGAATTACTGACGTCAGTCGATTTAATCTTCGCCGGCGGCAGCATCCTGGCATCCGTGTAGAGCGGCATGGCAGGATTATAGATACTGAACGGAGGATGCATGGCGGTCAACATGAGGTTTGCCTCATAAAATGACCGAATCGTCCCGATATCACTCCAGTAACCGTCGTACGGGTAGCTGACCACGCGAAGTTCTCTGACTGCATTCGGTATAATCTGCTTGCCGAAATCGTGATCGTCTGGCCTTGTATCCAATGCCCTACGGAGAACCCTACTTCCGAATACGTAGATGCCCATCGATGCGAGGAAGGTACGTCCCGCACGTCGCATTTTACCAGAAACGGGACTCGCCTTCCCCGACAGGTCAGACGGCTTTTCGTAGAACTCCGTGACGACGTGATCCGAGTTCGTCTTGAGTATCCCGAACTGCCCGGCGTCGGCTGCCGATACGGGAATCGTCGCGATGGTCACTTCGGCATCGTGGGCTTCGTGGTGCTCCATCAGCCTCCGATAGTCCATCGAGTACAGCTGATCTCCCGACAGGATGAGGACAAACTTGTGCCGATAGACAGAAAAATGCGGAACGCTCTGTCTGACCGCGTCGGCGGTCCCCTGAAACCACGCCGACGACGTCCTGGTCTGCTCGGCAGCCATTACAGTCACAAAGCCGTGTCGGAAGCTGTCAAACCGATACGCCCTCGCAATATGCCGGTTGAGACTCGCCGAATTGAATTGCGTCAGGACGTAAATCTTATGCAATCCGGAGTTTATACAGTTCGACACAGGCACGTCGATGAGACGGTACTTGCCCGCCAGCGGTACGGCAGGCTTCGAACGGAGACGGGTCAGCGGAAAAAGTCGCGTGCCGGCACCGCCTCCCAGGATGAGCGCTATGCAATGATCCATCGACATTTCAACGTGCAACTGCTGCAAAGATACGCTGCCTGTCGTGAGGCCGACGTGAGGGTTTCGGTAATCTGGCCGACGAAACACCGCAGCCCAACCCTTGTACGACTACATGGAGTCGGACTGCCAATCGACCGGACGTCATGAGCGAAGAGACCCTGCATGTCGTCGGTTTCTTGAGGCAACGACTGCAGACTGCCGCACAACGCATGATGCTGGCTGGAGTTGCTCATGGTGCGGCGGTGTCCGCGGGAATTGTCGGAGCTGCGCTTTTCGTCGCTGTCGCGGTCGAAGCAGGATTCTGGGTCGCCACGCTGCCACGAAGCATCGGATTTTGGCTCTTTGTCGCAGTTACGCTAGCCGTGGGGCTCCGTTTTGTCGTGACACCCACGCTGCGGCTCACAGGAATCCTGCCTGGCCTGTCCGAGGATTCGGTGGCGAAAACCGTCGGACATCGCTCCCCAGAGGTAGGTGACCGGCTCGTCAACCTGCTCCATCTGGTTGACGGACGACGAAGCCCCGCCCCCGCCCCACTCGTGGATGAAGCCGTACGCCAGCTTGGCGGCGGAATACGCGACGCTCACTTCAGACGGGTCGAGGATTTTGCAGCCGTCAAGCGCGTGGGACCTGCAGCATCCGTTCCCGCTGTGTGCCTTTTGATTTTTCTTGTGGCGGCACCGTCCTCGTTCTTGGCCGCTTCGAAGCGGCTTTTTTCTCCCGGCACTGCCTTCGTGCGCCCGGCCCCGTTCGAACTCACTGTCAAGCCGGGTTCGGTGGATCTCGTCCGTGGCGATGACCTGCGAATCACGGTTCAAGCAACCGGCAGGCGGCTGCCCGATGTCGTAATGCTCGAAGTGAACGTGTTGGGCGAAGACCGGGTGGAAACAAATGAGCTGAAGGCGGAAGCGTCTGGACATTTTTCATTCGCCGTCACCGACGTAAGGGATTCCTTCCGCTACCGCGTCACGGCCGAACCGGTTGCTTCAGACTGGTTTGCTGCAAACGTTGAATCTCGGCCCATCGTGAGGAAACTTGACCTTGCGCTCCACCCTCCCGCGTATACAGGCCTTCCAGTAGAGCACCTTGCTCCACACGTCGGCGACGTGCTAGCTCTACCGGGAACGCACGTTGCCGTTGAAGCGCAAACGGGCGGTGACGGCATTGTACATGCCACATTGCTGTTCGACAGTGGCCAACGTAAGACCTTGGATCTGTATGACGGATCTGCTTCCGGGGAGTTTACGGTCATACAGGAAGATGCGTATCGAATCCTGCTAACGAACGACATTGGGAACGACAACGTAGACCAGATTCGCCATTCCGTAAAGCTCCTCTCGGACAGCCATCCGTCCGTCACTCTATTGGAGCCGGAGCCTGCGGCGGAACTCGACGCGTCGCTCGAAACCCTGCTGCGCATCCGCGTCCGAGACGATTTCGGGTTCAGTCGACTTGCCCTGTACTACCGACTGGCCGAGAGCCGGTTCAGCAACATCGAAGAGGATTTTCGGACTATTGAAATCGACATCCAGTCGGGAAGACGATTCCACATGGACATCGATTACCTCTGGCTGCTCGGTCCCACTACTCGGCTCGACATCGTCCCCGGCGACGTGATCGAGTACTTCGTGCGTGTTTGGGACAACGATGCGTGGGCGGGCTTCAAGTCGGCAGACTCTGAGGTATACCGCCTGTCACTGCCGTCTTTGGCAGAGCGCTACGCAGAACTTGCTTCCGCGCAGGACGCGGCGGAAGACGAAATGGGGGACCTCCTCCGCGAGACGGAGTCCGTCCGCGAGGAATTTGACGCTCTACGGGACGAGCTGAGGCAGAAACAGTCCGCAGACTGGGATGACAACCGGCAACTCGCCCGGCTCCAAGACAAACAGAACCAACTAGAAGAACGCATCGAAGACCTGGCCGGTAGCCTGGAATCCACACTGGATACCATGGAGGACCATGACCTGGTCAGCGACGAAACTCTCCAGGCCTTCGAGGAGCTTCAGCGCGTCATTGAAGAAATCAACGCGCCTGAGCTCATGGAGGCCCTACAGGAACTGTATCAAGCCATGCAGGAACTCAGCCCCCGGTTGATGCAGGAATCGATTGAAAAATTTGAGTTCAATGAGGAGATGTTCCGTGAGCGCCTTGAGCGTTCCCTCGATCTCTTCAAACGACTGCACGTGCAGCAGCAATTGGACGAAGCAGCCCGGCGAGCACACGAACTGGCAGCAGAACAGGAACGGCTTGTCGAAGAAACGCAAACCGCTGACGACGACGATGCAGAACGTCTCGCCGAGGAACAGATGCGCTCTGGCGACTCGATGGAGAACCTCGAGGAGCTGCTGGAAGAAACTGAGCAGCGCATGAACGAGCTGAGGAATGCGCCCAGTGAAGAAATGGGGCGGCTCAACGAAAAGACCCGCCAGCAGGAAATTCCCGAGCAAATGCGGGAAAACGCCGCGCAGCTCATGCAACAGAGGATGGCTGAAGCCAGGCAAGGGCAGCTGCAGATGCAGCAGCAACTCGATCAACTCCAAGGGGGGCTCGAGGACGTACAATCCCAGATGGAGGGACAAAGACAACAGGCCAACATGGCACTTCTGAGCCGTGTACTGGCTGATATTCTGCGTCTGTCCTACGACCAGGAGAGCATCAGGCTCGACGTGGAGAACGCCGCGCAGGATAGTCCCCTGTTCAGGGAATTTGCACGCAGGCAGGTCGCGCTCTCAGACGGGCTCGGCACGGTAAGCGACTCACTGCGAAGCCTGTCAAGAGAACTTGCCCACATGACGCGCGAGGTGCAGCTCCAGGCTGGAGAGTCACTTCGCGCTATGACCGAAGCGACCGCCGCCTTGGCGCAGCGAGAGGCGCAGCGGGCCGCCAGCGTGCAAGAGCGGTCGATGATGCACCTCAACGAATTGGCGCTTCTGCTAAGCGACCTGATGGATCAGCTCATGAACTCTTCGAACAACAGCGCGGGCGGTGGCATGTCCATGGAGCGCATGTTGGAGCAGCTGCAACAGATGGCCGGCGAGCAGCAGCAGCTCAACGAGCGGATTCAACAGATGTTACAGGAAATGCACGGCAACCGGCTGAGCCCCGACATGCAGCAGCGCCTGCAACAGATGGGAGCACAGCAACAGGCCCTGCGCGACAGACTTCGCGAAATGAATCGCAGGCAAGACCTTGCAGGGCGGCTTGCGGGCGACTTGGGTCGCATCGCCGAGCAGATGGAAGAGACGATCGAAGAGCTTCAGCGCAACGCCGTGAATCCGCGTACCGTCATGCGTCAACAGCAGATCCTGACGCGACTGTTGGATGCCTCGCGGAGCCTCCAGGAGCGCGGGCGCGAACGGAGACGTGAAGGCCAAACAGGCACAGATATCTCACGTGAGGGGCCACGTGGGCTACCCGAGACCGAGCGGGCCGACGAATTTCGTCGTGCACTCCTCCAGGCCCTGGAGAGCGGCTATTCGCCTGACTGGCGCGAGCTCATCCGCCGGTATTTTGAGCTTCTTCAACAAAGCCAGGAGCACGTCCGAGCAGACGATACCGGTGGCGCGCTATGAAGCGATAGATCCCGTCGCGGATCGGCCGTGGCACCGCGAGAAGGAGAGCCAGAAGCTTCCACTTTCCGGGCAAGTATCTGCACGTGCGAAGCACCGCGCTCGCTGCCCGCATGACGGCGGCACCTTCGTGTAAAATGATGGCATCCTGCGGCTCGTCCGCCTTAAGCGGGCGGATACGAACACAACCCCGCTGCTCGATCCATCGTGCCGCGTTCGTGCACAGTGGGCACGCGGCATCGTAGAGTAGTGTGGGCATAGAGTCCGGTGGCACGGGCATGCGTATTATTTCGGAAGATTCCTACGCCGAAGAGCCGCAATGAGTTGCCCTCAATCACATACAGGAACCTTGCGCGAACTCATTTCGCTTTTCCTCAAACTTGGCTTCATCGGCTTCGGCGGCCCGGCGGCGACCATCGCCATGATGGATGACGAAGTCGTGTCACGGCGCAATTGGCTGAGCCGCGAACATTTTCTTGACCTCGTAGGGGCCACAAACCTCATTCCGGGGCCCAACTCAACAGAAATGGCCATGCACGTGGGGTACGAGCGGCGGGGACTTGCGGGCCTCGCCGTGTCCGGTACAGCATTCATCGTGCCAGCAGCACTGATGACCGGTACGATGGGCGCCCTGTATGCCGCCTACGGTTCGACGCCGGAAGTCGAACCGTTTCTTGCCGGAATCAAGCCCGCCGTCATCGCCATAATCCTCGGAGCACTCCTGCGACTGGGCAAAACGGCCCTCAAGAGCATCAGTCTTGTCCCGATCGGCATCGGCGTCGGCGTCGCACTTCTATTTGGCGTAAGTGAAATCGTCGCCTTGCTCGGTGGTGGCATACTGGGCATGGCATGGCTCGGATCGCTCCGGCTTCGCGCACCGTCGGCGGGCGGCTTCATCTTGGCTGCACCTTTCTCGCTCTCGTCGTATCTCGTACAGGCTGCCCCGCCCGACGTGCCCCTTTGGAAGCTGGGGCTGTTTTTCCTCAAGGTCGGAAGCGTTCTCTACGGCAGTGGATACGTCCTTATTGCGTTTTTGGAAGGCAATCTGGTCACAGACTGGGGATGGTTGACCGAGCAGCAGCTCCTGGATGCAGTGGCCATTGGGCAGGTAACCCCTGGCCCGGTCCTTACGACCGCCACATTCATTGGTGTATTCTTGGCAGGCATTCCAGGTGGCATCGTTGCTACCGTGGCAATATTTGTGCCGTCGTTCGTGTTCACGGCCATCCTGAATCCCATCATCCCAAAGCTGCGCCACAGTGCCGTCATGGCATCGTTTCTGGACGCGGTCAACGTGAGCGCTCTCGCACTGATGCTTGTGGTGACTGTCGAATTGGGTATCGCAGTCCTCACCCTGTGGCCCGCGTGGACAGTATTTGTGCTTTCTGCTGTTTCGGTATTCCGGTGGCGGCTCAATGCTGCCTACGTCGTCACGGGAAGTGCCGTAATAGGCTGGGCACTGCAGCTGATATAGCTCCAAGTACTCCTCATGTGAATTTTGAGTGAGCACATAAGAATTCTTGTAAGTACTTTGGCACTCCGTCCCCGCAACCCCACCGGGTCGACTGATGATACCCGCACCCTTCGACTACCACGCGCCCACGTCGCTGGGCGAGGCCCTTTCTCTGCTGAGCTCCCTCGGTCCGGACGCCAAGATTCTCACTGGTGGGCAGAGTCTGCTTCCGATGATGAAATTGCGGCTTGCCGAGCCGGAGCACATCATCGATCTCAATGGCATACCGGACCTGGATTACATCCGTGAAGAAGACGGTGTTCTTTCTATCGGTGCGCTCGTGCGGGAAGCCGACCTGGCAGCTTCCGATCTGGTACGAAGCCAGCTGCCAATCATTCACGATACCGGCGCCCACATTGCCGACCCGCAAGTTCGCAATTTGGGGACGTTGGCCGGCAATCTCGCCCACGGAGATCCCGGCAACGACCATCCCGCTACAATGATGGCGCTCGATGCGCACGTCGTGGCGACGGGCCCCGGCGGGCATCGAACGCTAGACGTGCGCTCGCTTTTTGTGGACTTCTACGAAACAGCCCTCGCCGACGACGAGATCCTGACCGAAATCCGCATCCAGCTGCCACCCGCCTCAAGCGGTGGCGCATACCTCAAACTGGAACGCAAGGTCGGTGACTATGCCACCGTCGGCGTAGCGGCGCAGGTCACTTTCGGCGCTGACGGACGGTGCACAGCAGCGGGCATCGGGCTTACCAACGTGGCGCATGTACCCGTCCATGCTGAAGCGGCCGGTAAACGACTCGTCGGCACCTCGTGTTCGGAAGGCGACACTGCCGCTGCGGCCGATCTCGCAGCCGACGCCAGCAGCCCCTCTTCGGATCTTCGCGGTCCTGCCGACTACAAGCGTGCGATGGTCCGTGTGCTCACTCGTCGAGCCCTGGGGCGCGCCATCGAGCGGGCACGGGCCTAACGATTTTAATTCCTTTTCCAGTACGAACGTTGTCATGGCTACGAGATCCTGTACCGTAACAGTCAACGGAACGTCGCACACCCGTGACGTCGAATCCCGGCTGCTCCTCGTGCACCTGCTTCGCGATGAACTCGGGCTGACCGGCACGCACATCGGATGCGACACGAGTCACTGCGGAGCGTGCACGGTACTCATGGACGACAAATCCGTCAAGTCATGCACGCTTCTTGCCGTGCAGGCCCACGGAAAATCCGTCCAGACCATTGAAGGCGTCGCAAGCGGCGGGCAGATGCATCCGCTACAGGAAGGGTTCCACGAAGAACATGGCCTCCAATGCGGCTTCTGTACACCGGGCATGATCATGCGCGCCCTCGAACTGCTACAAGACAATCCGAACCCGACCGAAGATGAGATCCGCTGGGGCATCTCGGGCAACCTCTGCCGTTGCACGGGCTACGTCAACATCGTCAAGTCAATCCGGCATGCCGCAGAGAAGATGACCGCGGCAAGCGCCACAGCATAGTGCATTTCGACATCAGCAAGGAGTAGATCCATGTCTCCTCGAACCTCCGCGAAGATCTGTGGAATGGGCCACAGCATGAAGCGCAAGGAAGATGCGCGCTTTCTGCACGGGCAGGGCAACTACGTCGACGACATCACGCTGCCCGACATGCTCTATATGAGTATCGTTCGCAGCCCATATGCATACGCGAAAATAAAGGCCATTCATACCGACGCGGCCACGGCGATTCCCGGCGTCCTCGCGGTTATTACCGGCGAGACGCTCGCCCAGTATAATCTGCACTGGATGCCTACGCTCATGTCGGATACTCAGATGGTTCTACCGACAGATACGGTGATGTACCAGTCGCAGGAAGTGGCCTGCGTCATCGCAACCGACCGGTACAGCGCCGCCGACGGCGTGGAAGCCGTCGAGGTCGACTATGAGCCGATGCAAGCCATGGTCACGCCGTTCCAGAGCATGGAACCGGACGCGCCACTTCTGCGCCCGGACAAGGACGGACAGAAAGATAATCTAGCCTGGCACTGGGAGCACGGCGACCGCGAAGGGACAGAGCGCGTTTTTGCCGACGCTGACGTGGTAGTCCGCGAAAAAATGCACCTCCCTCGCATCCACGTCGCGTCCATCGAAACGTGTGGATGTGTGTCACATTTCGATCCCATTCAGGGACAACTTACGGTGTACATGACCACACAGGCGCCCCACGCGATCCGGACGGTGCTAGCACTCGTGGCTGGACACGTCGGACTTAGCGAAGAAAAAATTCGCGTGATATCGCCTGACATCGGAGGCGGCTTCGGTGGAAAGGTACCCGTCTATCCCGGCTACGTGTGTGCCATCGCGGCCTCGGTCGTCATCGGCAAACCCGTAAAGTGGATCGAGGACAGGTCGGAAAATCTACAGGCCGACTCGTTCGCACGCGACTACCACATGGACTGCGAAGTGGCCGCCGACAACGACGGTACAATACGTGCGCTTCGCATCAAGACCGTAGCCGACTATGGCTACACTGACGCAGCCGCCAATCCGTCCAAGTTCCCCGCTGGGCTGTTTTCAATCTGCACTGGGTCGTACGATATGGAATCGGCCTTCTTGGAAATGGACGCCGTGTACACGAACAAGCCACCCGGTGGAATCGCCTATCGGTGCTCGTTCCGTGTCACAGAGGCGGTACACGCCATCGAACGCATGGTGGACGTCTTGGCTGCCAAACTGGGTAGGGACCCCGCCGAGCTACGCTTCCAGAATTTCATCGCCCCCGACCGCTTTCCGTACCGATCACCCATGGGCTGGGAGTATGACAGCGGCAACTACGCAGCGGCCCTTCAAAAAGCAATGGATATCGTCAGCTACGACGATTTGCGCAAGGAGCAGGCCGAAAAGCGGGCACGCGGCGAATTCATGGGTATCGGAATATCGAGCTTCACGGAAATCGTGGGCGCTGGGCCGTCACACACCTTCGATATTCTCGGCATCAAAATGTTCGACAGCTGCGAGCTCCGCGTCCATCCGACGGGCAAGGCCATCGCACGCTTTGGAACCAAGTCGCAGGGACAGGGCCACGAAACGACGTACGCACAGATCATCGCCGAGGAGCTCGGCATCCCGGCCTTGCACATCCAGGTCGAAGAAGGCGACACGGATACGGCACCGTACGGCCTCGGAACGTACGCCAGCCGGAGTACACCCACAGCCGGCGCAGCGGCCTCCAAGGCGGCGGCAAAGGTGCGTGACAAGGCACGCAAGATTGCGGCCCACCTCCTCGAGGTCAGCGAAGACGATCTCGAGTGGGAGCCTGGAGTCTTCACCGTAAAGGGGGCCCCCGAGCGGTCGACGACAATCCAAGACATCGCCTTTGCTGCCTATACGAACCACCCGCAGGGCATGGAGGCTGGGCTGGAAGCGACACACTACTACGATCCGCCGAACCTCACCTTCCCGTTCGGGTCGTACATCTGCGTGGTCGATATCGACAAGGGAACCGGAAGCATTGACATCCGGCGATTCGTGGCGGTCGACGACTGTGGCAACATCATCAACCCGATGATCGTCGAAGGGCAGATACACGGCGGATTGACGCAAGGCCTCGCCCCAGCCATGTACGAATCGCTGATCTATGACGAGGCCGGCAACATCCTCAACGGTACGTTCATGGATTATCTGGTGCCGACGGCCGTGGAAACACCGCACTGGGAAACCGACAAGACCATTACGCCCAGCCCACACCACCCCCTGGGAGCGAAAGGTATTGGTGAATCAGCAACCGTGGGTGCGCCGCCTGCCATCGTGAACGCGGTGGTGGACGCCCTTTCCCCTCTCGGTGTAACGCACCTAGAAATCCCGATGACGCCGCCTCAGATCTGGAAGATTCTCAACGACCACGGGGAAGCGGAATAACGGAGTCTCCATCATGCAGGTTACCGTCAACGAATCGTTTGAGGTCAACGCGCCCAGAGACGCTGTCTGGGCGCTGCTCAGCGATCCGCGCAAAGTAGTCACATGCGTGCCAGGCGCCCGAATTACCGGACAGACTGGCGACGACCTGTACACGGGCGTGGTCCGCATGAAAGTGGGCCCCGTGGTCACAAACTTCAGCGGCGAAATTCGGATCGAGAAGAAGGACGATGAGACGGCAGAGTTCATCCTTGTTGGCCGCGGGCGAGATGCCAAGGGGAAAGGTAGTGCCGACATGCGTCTTGTTGGCTCCGTAAACACGATCGAAAGCGGACTGTCGCAGGTGTCGAGTTCGATGACGCTTAGCATAAGCGGGCGGCTGGCGCAATTCGGATCACGACTGATGCAAGACGTGACAAAGCGCGTGTTCCAGCAATTCGTAGAGTGTTTCCGCTCGAACGTGCTCAGCGGATCAGATCAATCTGCAGAGGAGGTAGACGCACTGGGACTATTACTCGGCACCGTCAAGGACCGACTGAAGCGGCGTTAAGCGTGGCAGGGGCCTCATTGCAACGCTTCGCTGATATCGACGATATCGTCGACAGCTTTGCAGAGCACGGCTACGTCCTTGACGAGGATCTTGCGACGACGCTGTATTTGCTTCTCAAACTCAATCGTCCTCTTCTCCTCGAAGGACATGCCGGGGTAGGCAAGACCGAACTCGCGAAGGCACTGTCGGAGGCCATTCCCACACAGCTCATCCGACTGCAGTGTTACGAAGGTCTGGACGTTCACTCGACCATTTACGAGTGGAACTACCAGCGACAATTGCTGGCCATTAAGATCCAGGAATCAAGCGACAGGTCCGTCGAAGAAAAGGAAGCACATGTTTTTGGGGAGTCGTATCTGTTGGCCCGCCCGCTGCTTCAGGCCATTCAAGTCAAGGAGGCACCCTGTGTGCTTCTCATCGACGAAATCGACCGCGCGGACGACGTGATGGAAGCTTTTCTTCTTGAGCTTCTGTCGGATTTTCAGATTACAATTCCGGAAATCGGTACCATCACTGCGAAACATGTCCCCCACGTCATACTGACCTCCAATCGCACACGCGAATTGAGCGACGCTCTCAGGCGGCGGTGCCTGTACCGGTGGGTCGACTACCCGGACACAGAACGTGAAATGCGCATCGTCAAAAGCCGCCTACCCGGAGTCAATCGTGAGCTCACCCACCAGGTCGTTCGCTTCGTTCAGTCGCTACGCGATCTCAGACTCGCCAAGACGCCCGGCGTAGCCGAGACGATCGACTGGACAGCGGCGCTCTTGGCCCTCGGAAGAACACACCTCGACGAGGCCGTCGTCGAGCGCACGATTGGCTGCATCCTCAAGTCCAACGAGGACATCCGTGAGGTCTCGAGTCGAGGCTTTCGGCAGCTGCTCACGCAGGCCCTCGCGGCATGACCTGGCACGTCGTTGCAGGATTCTGTGCCTTTCTTCGCAAGAATGGCTTCACCGTCGGTATTGCCGAGACGCTGGACGCCATAGAGGTTGCTCGGCTCGTACTGTGCGATCTCCGTGCGTTTCGAGCTGCTCTTTGCAGCCTCCTGTGCGGAGGAAAAGACGACGCTGACCGCTTCGATAAACTATTCGACACGTATTGGTTCAGCCGTCAAACGCCCCGGCATACTGCACAGAGCAAAGTCATCCGCCCCGGCATGCCGAAGATCCCGATCCTTGCCATCGCAGCACGCGCGAATGAGGCGGAGCCAGGCGAGAACGAAGGAATGGGAGCAAGCGCAGCCGAGAATCTGCGCACCATGGATTTTGCAAAAGCACCACTTAAGGAGATCGACGATCTCGAGGCCTTTGCCGCTCGCCTGTTCCGCCTGATGAGCCTCCGCCTGTCGCGTCAGCTGAAGTCAACCATGCGCAAGGACCGCCTTGACCTCAGGCGAACAATTCGTTGCAGCATATCACAAGGAGGAACGCCTATCCGGCTGGCATACCGGACACGCCGCCCAAGGCGGCCACACCTTGCCGCCCTTCTCGACGTAAGCGCATCGATGGACCGCTACAGCTTCTTTCTGTTACAATTCCTCCACGCGCTCGAAAAACACTTCCGACGCGTGGACTCGTTTCTCTTCAGCACACGCTTGCACTGTATTTCCACGGAGCTCAGGGCACACCAATCGCCGGCCGCGTTGGCAACCTTGGCAGAAAAAAGTGGCGCCTTCCGCGGAGGAACACGAATCGGGGAGTCACTCCAAGCCTTCAACGACGAATTCGGGCGCCGCATGCTGTCCAAAAACACCGTCGTGCTGATTCTCAGCGACGGCCTTGACACGGGTGAACCGGATCTTCTTGCCCGCCAGGTACGCGTAATCCAACGGCGGTCGCGCAGGCTATTCTGGCTCAGTCCGCTTTTGGGAATGGAAGGTTATGAGCCACGCACCCGGGGGATCCGAAGCGTATTGCCCTACGTAGACGAACTCCTTCCGGCGCACAACATAGAAAGCCTGCTGCGCCTCGAAACCCACCTGCGCCATGCTTGACGCGCTGTTACGCAGAGTCCGCAGCTTACACGCAAACCGCACACCGTTTGCGCTGGCAATAGTCGTTCGGCACGAACAGCCGATCAGTGGGAAGACGGGTGACAAGGCGATCATCCTTGAGGACGGCAGTCTCTCAGGTTGGATCGGCGGTGGCTGCACGAAACCACTGATCGTGGCCGAAGCCCAAATGGCACTCCGCGACGGCAAACACCGATTCGTGCGGATCACGCCGTCTGACCGTGCGGGCGCAAACGGCATTATTCACTATGGGATGAGCTGCCATGGCGGCGGTTCGCTTGACATCTACATCGAACCCATGATTCCTGCGCCCCAACTTGTCATCTTCGGGCAGACAGAGCTGGTCCGGACGCTCTACCGCCTCGCTTCTGTAGTGGGCTACGAGACCGTCGTAGTCGCACCCGAGGCCACCCCGGGGCAGTTTCCCGACGCGAATCATTTTCAGCGTAGCTTCGACCTCGGAGATGTGGCGCTGGGCCCTCGGTCTTTTGCCGTCGTCGCGACACAGGGAGAGCGAGATAACGACGCGCTGCGCGAGGCCATAGCCCGCAAGATTCCGTACGTCGCGTTCGTGGCGAGTCGGCAGAAAGCACAGAAGACGATTGAACACCTTGCACATACCGGCGTCGACGCTCATGACCTCGCCCGCGTACGTGCTCCTGCCGGTATAGACATCGGCGCTCGCAGTCCGGCCGAGATCGCCGTGAGTATTTTGGCGGAAATCGTTTCGGAACTACACACCGAAGTACCTCTTTCGGATCAAGCCGGCGAAGCCATGCACACAGAATCTCTCTCTGTCTACGGAATGAGCTGCTCCCACTGCGTGGCGGTCGTCCGCGAGGCGATCGAGTCCGTCAAAGGGGTGTCGGTGGACGACGTCAAGGTAGGGTCTGCCACCGTGTCAATCGACCCAGCGATAGCCGTCATTGACGACGTCGTACAGGCAATTGGCCAAAGGGGCTACTCTGCAGCCGCGAGGAGGAGCGCTCACGCATGATCTCAGCGATCGTGCTGGCTGCCGGGACTTCAAGTCGGATGAAGGGCCCGAACAAGCTACTTCTTCCTCTCCTTGGCCGCCCGCTCATCCATCACGTCATCGAATCCGTCGCCGCATCGTCAGCTGTGGAGGTAGTCGTTGTTACGGGGCACGAATCCGCACGTGTGCAACCTGCTCTTACAGGCTTTGATGTTACAATTGCATACAATCCGCAGTATGCACGAGGGCAGACGGGATCGGTGCGCGTGGGCGTCCGTGCCGCACATGCTGATGCTCTCGCCTACATGATCTGTCTCGGCGACCTTCCGCTTATTTCGACGTCAGACTACGACCGCGTCATCGCACTCTTTCGATCCTGCCACGCCTCGGACCCCAAGGCCGTTGTGCGCCCGACCTATCGAGGTATCCCCGGCCATCCCGTCGTGTTCTCAGGCGCTTGGCGCAAGTACCTCATCTCCGAAACAGCCTCGACTGGTTGCCGAAACGTGCTTCGACGCCACGCTGAGCACGTCATCGAAATGGAGTGGGTGAATGATCATGTCGTGCGAGACGTAGACACGCCGGAGACGTACCGCACCTTGCTGCCCTTTGAGGCATTAGGCCAGATTTCGGACGGCTTTCGCAAGCGCCGGCACGACCTCAAATAGATCTCCTACGATCCCATAGTCAGCCACCTTGAATATCGGCGCCTCTGCGTCGCGGTTGATCGCGACGATGCACTTTGAGCCCGCGATCCCGGCCACGTGCTGAATCGCCCCGGAAATCCCGCATGCTATATAGAGATCCGGGGCAATTGACCGCCCGGTTTGCCCGACATGTTCGTCGTGCGGTCGCCACCCGTCGTCGGAAACTGGACGCGAGCATGCAAGCGTTGCTTTCGGACCCAGCGCGTCGACGAGATCTTCGAGGATGTCCCAGTTTTCCGGGCCACCCATGCCGCGTCCCCCGCTGACGACGATTTCGGCCTCGGTGACGTCGGGTCTTCCCGAACGGACCGAGGACACGGTCTCTACAATGGTTAGCGGTTCGGGCGTAATAACGTTGGGTAGTACACAATCTGGCGCGAGAACACGATCCTCTGCGGGAATTGATCTCGGTCGGATGGTTGCCAGAATGGGCCAGCTGGTCAAAATGACATCGGCCAGAATCTTGCCACCATACAGCGGGCGGGTAAACACAAGGTCTGCCCCTTGAAGCGAGACCTCAGTGCAGTCCTGAGCCAATGAAACGCCAAGGAGTTGTGCTACGCGTGGCATTACGTCCTTGCCCGTTGCCGTGGCCGCCATAAGTACAATGCCGGCCTGACGCTGCTTCACCTGATCGGCAATAATGGCCGCGTAGGCATCCGGGCTGTACGGAATCTCCAACTTATCCAGGGCCACAATGAAGTCTGGCACCCCACGAACTGTCCTCTCCCGCGCTACGTCGGTTCGCGTCCCCAAGACCAAGGCTGAAGCTCCTTGATGAGTTACCCGGGCAAGTTGAGCAGCCGTCGTAAGTATCTCGTCGCCGGTCGGTTGAAGTCCGCCGCGTAAGCATTCGACTACGGCCAGAATGTGCCCCATTGCAGCGTCAAATTACTTTGGCTTCGTCCCGCAGCAACTGCGCCAGGCGGTCCGGCACAGTGTCGTCGAAAGGAAGCCTCCTCCCGGCCACTCTGTCATTCGCATAGCGAAGGCGCAGTATTTCGAGCGCTGATTCGCCCAATTCAGTCGTCTGCACGTCAATCGGTTTCTTTTTGGCTCGCATGATGTTGCGGAAAGACGGATACCTCGGTTCCATAAGGCGGCGATTCGTTCCGATGACAGCCGGAAGTGTGCAGCGCACGATTTCTTCTCCCCCTTCTACGACGCGGCGCGCTGTGCAGTCTTTCCCGTCGATCGAAAGTTCCTCCACAGCCGTGACGCATGCTCGGCCCAAAATGGCAGCGATCCGCTGTGGAACCTGGGCGTTGGCATGATCGATGGCTTGCTCTCCGGTCAAGATGAGGTCGTACTCTCCGAGAACGTGTGCCAGCGCGTATGCGACGACGGCCGGATCAACCGGCATATCGTCGCAGTCGAGTCGTACGCCGCGGTCTGCTCCCATTGCCAGTGCTTCACGGAGCGCCTTGTCGACGCGCGGGGGGCCTAAGGAATACACGGTTACCAAGCCACCGTTCTCTTCCACCAGACGGAGCGCCTGCTCGACGGCGGTTTCGTCATGCGGGCTGATGATCCAGTGCATGCCGCCATCCAAGACTGTGCGCTCGTCCGGAGCGATCTGGATGGCGGCTTCCGTGTCAGGCGTTTGTCTGATACAGACGGCTACGTTCATGTTCGTATAATACGGCGCTCGATAGCACCACCTCAGTCAGAGTTGCTCCCCGCAATCCGCTCCGAATAATGCGCTGCTGAATACGTTCCCGGCACCACGATTCGGCAGATTAGGATCCACGTCTTGAATTAACGGGCGCGTATTCATAGTCTCCAGTGATTTTCTCATTAGGATTGTCGCACAGTGCAGAGACCATTCAACACAAAGGGTTGGGGAATCATCGGGGCAAGTACGATCGCGAAAGAGTACATGATTGCGGCCATTAATGCTCAGCCGAGGAGCCGAGTCGTTGCCGTGATGAGCCGATCACCGCAACGCGGGCGCATGTTCGCCTCTGAGCACGGCATCGATCGCTACTACAGCCGCGTGGACGACCTCGTCCATGACCCGAAGGTCGACGTTGTTTACATCTGTACGACAAATGATCGTCACAAAAACGAAACGCTTGCCGCAGCCAATGCCGGCAAGCACGTCCTGTGCGAAAAGCCTCTCGCACTCACACTTCACGACGCCCGTGCCATGGCTGCTGCCTGCCGCAGCGCAGGCGTCGTCATGGGCACCAACCACCATCTCCGCAATGCGGTAACACACAGGAGGCTTCGTGCACTGATCAGGGGTGGCGCGATCGGGCAGCCGCTTGCCGCCCGCGTGTTTCACGCCGTAAGCCTCCCGGATCACCTTCGCACATGGCGAATTAAGCGCCCGGAGGCTGGCGCTGGTGTGATCTTCGACATCACGGTGCACGACACGGACACATTGCGGTTCGTACTTGACGACGAAGTGGAGACAGTGACTGCTATGTCGACCTCCCAAGGCCTTGGGGTACAGGGCATCGAAGATGGCGTCATGGGCGTTATGCGCTTTAAAAGCGGTGTCTTGGGCCAATTCCACGATGCCTTCACTATTGCACATGCAGGTACCGGATTCGAAGTGCACGGCTCTGAGGGATCGCTCATTGCCACCGACGTAATGACACAGCGTCCGGTGGGCAGCGTGCTGCTTCGCCGGGATGGAACGCAGGAATCCGTTACACTCGGTCCGCCCGAAGATCTTTATACACGCTCCGTGCGCGTGTTTAATCGGGCAATCGCCGGAAGGGGCAAGCCCGCCGCCACCGCTGAGGACGGCATCCGCTCGCTGGCCGTGGCACTGGCAGTACGCGAATCAGCACAAACCGGGCGAAGCATCCGGGTTGCGTACACGTGAGACCGACCGATCTATGGGATGCTGAGCAGCAAGGTCGTCAGCCTCGAGGAGGCCGCCCGTCTCATTGAAGACGGCACAACGATAACCGTAAGTTCCTCCAGTGGTCTCGGTTGCCCAGATGCACTGCTCCGTGCCGTCGGAGAGCGCTTTCGGTCTTCAGGATCCCCAAAAGGCATCACCACGCTGCACCCCATTGCAGCCGGCGACATGTACGGCATCGGCGGAATCGAGCACCTGGCCCTTGATGGGCTGCTCAAGCGTGTCGTGGCCGGATCCCTTCCGAGCGGGCCATCGTCGATGCCTGTCCCCAACATTTGGCAGATGATCCGCGCCAATCGTATCGAGGCCTATAACGTGCCGAGCGGAATCCTCTATCACATGCACCGTGAAGCGGCGGCCCGGAGGCCAGGAGTCCTCACTAAAGTCGGGATGGACACATTCGTGGACCCACTGCTTGAGGGCGCCAGAATGAACGACAGCAGCCCGGATGACGTGGTCACCCGAGTCAAATTCGATGGCGACGACTGGTTGTATTTTCCCTCTATTCCCGTTGACGTGGCACTCATTCGGGGAACTACGGCGGACGAGGAGGGCAATATCTCGTCGGAGCATGAGGGAGCGCCACTCGGGATCTATGATCAGGCACTCGCTGCCCACAACAACGGCGGTATTGTCATAGCACAGGTGAAGCGCATCGTCAAGTCAGGATCAATCCCTGCGCAGCTGGTCCGCGTTCCGGGAGTCGTGGTAGACCGCGTGGTAGTGTCTCCCGACCAGATGCAGACCACGCAGACGGCGTATGATCCTGCAATCAGCGGTGAGATCCACGCTGCGGGCGGCGGGTTTAAACCGGTCGAGTTCGGCCCCGCCAAAGCCATCGCTCGCCGAGCAGCGATGGAGCTGCAAAATGGCGATGCCGTCAATCTGGGTTTTGGAATCTCTGCGCTCGTGCCGGGCATCCTCCATGAGGAAGGACTCCCCCACGCAGTGACCTGGGTCATCGAACAGGGTGCGGTCGGCGGCATGCCGCTAAGAGGCTTTCAGTTCGGATGTGCCTCGGGGGCACGCGCTATCATGGCCTCCCCCGACCAGTTCACGTATTTCCACGGCGGCGGCTTCGACCGGAGCTTGCTTTCTTTTCTCGAAGTGGACGGCTACGGCAACGTAAACGTATCGCGACTTGAAGCCTTCCCTCATATTACCGCCGGTGTCGGCGGATTCATCGATATCACGTCTGCCGCTCGCCACATTGTGTTTATGGGCTATTTCACGGCCGGCGGGATGCAGTTGGAGGTGTCCAGCGGGCGGATGAACATCCACCGGGAAGGCGCTATCACTAAATTCGTGCCGCGTGTCGAGCACGTCACCTTCAGTGGACGCCGCGCCCGCTACATGGGACAATCCGTGACCTACGTTACTGAGCGCTGCGTACTGCGCCTTGAGGAAGACTGCCTCGCGGTCACTGAAATCGCCCCTGGAATAGACCTCGAGCGAGACGTCCTTGGGCAAGCCCACCTGCCGCTCAGGGTCGCGGATGACCTCAGCACAATGGATGCACGGCTCTTCCGTGAGGAGCCGATGGGGCTTGAATTACCTGTGACTTGACATATGGCCGATTCCAAGATTCTCGTCAGTGTCCGCGGCCCGGTAGCCGTCTTCACGCTCAACCGCCCGAAAAAGCTGAATGCCATCGATCCAGAAATGCTGAGGGATCTCGAGCAGGCAGTGGTCGAGGCAGAAGCCAACTCCAGCGTGCGCGCGGTCGTACTCACCGGAGCGGGCGATCGCGCATTCTGCGTCGGCGCCGACATTCACGCGTGGGCTGCTCTCAAGCCGCTGGACATGTGGCGCTACTGGATCCGCGAAGGCCATCGCGTCCTGGAACGCCTGGCACGGCTTCGTTACCCGGTAATCGCTGCAATTAACGGATATGCGTTCGGGGGCGGGCTTGAACTTTCCCTCGCCGCCGACATCCGCTTGGCTGCTGACAGCGCCACATTCGCCATGCCGGAAGTCTCGATTAGTACCGTGCCGGGCTGGGGAGGGACAATCCGGCTGCCAACGGCTATAGGGGCGGCCCGCGCCAAGGAAATGATGCTCACGGGAAGACGGATCAACGCACAGATCGCCGATGCGTGGGGACTCGTAAACTCTGTCCATCCTCGCAGTCACCTGCTGCAGGAAGCGGAAAAACTCGCCTTAGCCATTGCCAACAATGCCCCGGTTGCTGTGCAGATGACAAAAGAGCTGATCGACCGTCGGGACGCCGTGTCAAGCGTCGCACTCGAGGGCCTTGCTGGAGCCCTGGCTGCCTCTACCGCCGACGGGCGCGAAGGGGTGGCCAGTTTTTCGGAGCGCAGAGATCCCATATTCCAGGGAGAATAAGTGACGAAACGTACCACCTTCGACTATGTTGTCGTCGGGGCTGGCGCAGCAGGCTGCGTCGTTGCCAATCGTCTGAGCGAAGATCCGGACGTGCATGTCCTTCTCCTCGAAGCGGGTGGCCCGGACACATCCCCACTCATCCACATGCCTGCGGGCTTTACGAAGCTGACGGGTAAGAGCGTCAATTGGGGATTCAAGACGGTGCCGCAGAGGCATGTAAATAACCGCGAGATGCACTATCCGCAGGGACGGACTCTGGGCGGCAGTACGTCGATCAACGCCATGATCTACATCCGGGGGCACCGACTTGATTTTGATGAGTGGCGGGACCTCGGCAACGACGGGTGGGGATACGAAGACGTGCTTCCGCTCTTCATCCGGTCCGAAAACAACGAGCGATTCGTAGACCGCTACCACGGCCGCGGTGGACTACTTAACGTCGCCGACCAGACGCAGCACAACGTGCTGACGAAGGCATTCGTGCGCTCCGCACAGGAAGTCGGCATCCGGTACAATGCGGACCTCAACGGCGAAAGACAGGAGGGCGTAAGCTACTATCAGGTCACGCAGCGTAATGTGCGCCGCGAAAGCGCGGCGACGGCATTCTTGCATAGATACAAAGAGCGAACGAACCTCCACGTTGTCACACATGCCACTGCCTCGAGGGTCCTCCTCAAAAACGACCGAGCAGTAGGAATAGAATACATGTACGGTTCAGGCTCAAAGCACGTACGGGCTGAACGCGAGGTGATCTTAAGCGGCGGAGCTGTCAATTCGCCCAAACTGCTCCTTCTCTCCGGTATCGGTCCGGCAGAGGAGCTGCGCGCCCTGGGTGTTGACGTACAGCACGACCTCCCAGGTGTCGGAAAAAATTTCCAGGACCACATGGACGTCTACATCGCGGCCCATTGCAGCCAACCAGTCAGCTACAACGGGCACGACCGGTGGGACCGTGCACTTCGTCACGGCATCCAATATCTCCTTTACAAGACCGGACCGGTTACCGCCTGCGTGGCCGAAGCGGGCTGTTTCCTAAAAAGCTCGCCCGACGTGCGCTCACCCGACATTCAGATCCACTGTCTCCCGGCCTATGTCGTAGACCACGGACGGCTTCGCATGAAAGGGCACGGGATCACCATCAACACCTGCCATTTGCGCCCCCGAAGCATCGGGTCTGTGACGCTACGGACTGCCGATCCGACGGACCCTCCTGCCATCGATCCAAACTTCTTGAGCGACCCGTACGACCTGAAGATTTCCACGGAGGGCTTCAAGTGGGGTCGCAGGATCCTTGCCGCACCAAGCTTGAAAGAGTTCATCAAAAGCGAAGAACTGCCGGGAGCGGACGTGAGGACGGACGAAGAGGTCGCCTCCTACATCCGCACATGGTCGAAAAACGACTATCATCCCGTAGGATCGTGCAAGATGGGTCACGATTCGATGGCCGTCGTGGATCCTCAGTTGCGCGTGCATGGACTTCACGGCCTGCGTGTCATCGATGCGTCAATAATGCCCCGCCTCATCAGCGGCAATACGCAGGCCACGTCGATCATGATCGGCGAGAAAGGTGCCGCGATGGTCAAAAGCAACTGACGACCCATGGTATTCCATTTGCCCGTCGACGCGGTCCGCGAGGACATGTGGATCGGAGGCCGCCGCCATGAGGCGTGCCGCGGAGGGCGTTTCGAGACAATAAGTCCAGCTCACGACGTTCCAGTAGGCTCGTACCCCCTTGCCTCAGCCGAAGACGTTGACCATGCCGTGGCATCCGCGCGGCGGGCATTCGACACCGGGATCTGGCCGCATCTGTCGGGAAAACATCGTGCCCGTGTGCTGCAATCGGTGGCGGATGCCATTTTGAGCAACCGGGACGAACTCGCCACGCTAGAAGTCCTCGAAAGCGGCAAGCCGATCACGCAGGCGCGTGGTGAAATGGAAACCGCCGCCGATTTGTGGGACTATGCGGCGACGCTCGCTCGTCATGACTACGGGGACTCATACAACAATCTCGGCACGAGCAAACTGGCGTTCGTGTTGCGCGAACCGGCGGGCGTCGTCGGCATGATCACACCCTGGAATTTTCCGCTTCTCATCATAAGTCAAAAGCTCCCTTTCGCTCTTGCAGTCGGGTGCACGGCGGTCGTCAAACCGAGCGAACTCACCCCCGCAACAACCATTCGCCTTGTCGAGCTGCTGCACGAAGCGGGTGTGCCAGAGGGCGTTGTCAACGTCGTGACCGGATACGGCGACCCGGTAGGTGCTCGGCTGGCCGAACATCCTGCGGTTGACGTGATCTCGTTTACTGGCTCGACACGTGTCGGCAAGAGCATCGTAGCTCAGGCAAAGGGCAATTTGAAACGTGTGTCGCTGGAACTCGGAGGTAAAAACCCGCACATCGTGTTTGCGGACGCGGATCTGGACGCCGCGATTGATCCCGTCGTGTTCGGCGTGTACTTCAACATGGGCGAATGCTGCAACAGTGGAAGCCGCCTCTTAGTCGAGCGCTCCGTGGCGGAGGAGTTCACACGGCGTGTAGTCGAGCGGTCCCGCGCTGTGCGTGTAGGCGATCCGCTCAAGGAAGACACGAAAGTCGGAGCCGTGATCTCGGACGCGCACCTGAAGAAAATAATGTCGTATGTCGCGCGCGGACATGATGACGGGGCGCGGCTTCTTCTCGGTGGCAATCGATTAGCTTCTGACTGCGGGCGGTTCGTCGAACCGACGGTATTCGATCTGGTGACGCCGGAGATGGCCATCGCTCGGGACGAAATATTCGGGCCCGTGCTTTCCGTCATTGCATTCGATTCGCTCGACGACGCCGTTCGTATCGCCAACGACACGCTCTACGGGCTCAGCGCCGGTGCCTGGACGTCAAACGTAGAGACAGCTTTCCAGGTCAGTCGCCGCGTCCGCGCCGGCACCATCTGGATCAATTGCTTCATGGATGGCTATGCAGAACTGCCATTCGGGGGCTATCGAGAAAGCGGTCTCGGACGCGAACTCGGGCGGTTTTCGACGGACGAGTTCGCCGAAATCAAAACGGTCCAGTTACACCTCGGACCCCGTACGCATACCTGGTTATGATCTCGAACTGCGTAGCTTTGCACCGACATGTCTTTCTCGCCTGCCTGGTGGCGCTCACGCTCACCGGATGTGGAAGCTCCGGCAGCGATCAATCCGGGACATCGGACGCAAATGTAGTCGAGGTCTTTTCGTGGTGGACCTCCGGCAGCGAGGCGGCAGCGCTGCAGGTCGTTTTCGATGCGTACAGGGCACAATATCCCGATGTCTCCATTATCAACGCCTCCATCGCAGGTGGCGGGGGCTCCGCTGCACGGCCGGTGCTTCAAACACGCCTGGTGGGCAATAACCCACCCGACACCTGGCAGACCCACCCGGGTGCCGAGGTACTCGGGCAGTACGTAGCGCCCAACTTCGCCGCACCGTTGGACGACTTGTACGCGGAAGAAGGATGGTATGAGGTCTTCCCGCAACGTCTCATGGACATGGTCAGCCGGGATGGTTCACCATATCTTGTTGTCCTCAACCTGCACCGCAGTAATACCCTGTGGTACAACAAGCCACTCGTTGAAAGCCACGGTATTACTATCAACAAGCGGCTAAGTCATGACGAGCTGTTCGTCATTTTCGACCGCCTTAAAGCCGGGGGCATCGCTCCACTCTGTATGGGTGATGCAGGCATCTGGGCCGCCGGAATCACCTTCGAAAACACCCTTGTAGGCACAATAGGCCCAGAACGCTACTTGGGTCTTTGGGACGGAACGACGTCGTTTTCCGATCGCGACGTTCGGGAAGCGATGACAACGTTCGGGCGGCTCGTCGACTATTTCAACGCCGATCACGCAGCGCTGTCGTGGGATCAAGCCGTTGACAAGCTCATCGAGGGAAGCTGCGCATTCTATTCTATGGGAGACTGGGTATACGGCGAATTTGTGCAGGCCGGTCTTGTCGACAACGTCGATTTCGGATGGATTGCACATCCCGGCAGCGAGGATGCGTATCTCCTTGTCTCAGACGGATTCACACTTGCCCGCGACGCACCGCACGTCGCACCTACGCGCAACATGCTCCGCGTCATGGGACAGCGCGTCGTGCAGGAAGACTTCAATCTGCAGAAGGGATCGATCTGTGCGCGCACCGACTGTGACCGCGAGCGGTTCGGTCCGTACCTGAAGTGGGCAATGGACACCTACAGGGATGCCACTCTTGTGCCTACGGTCGTTCACGGCTCGGCCAGCCCGCAGGACTTCCGGCAGGCGCTCAATGATGCACTCACGACATTTGTGGTACATCGTGACGTGGACGGTTTTGCCCGCACGCTAAAGCGGGAAGCACGGATGTCCGGCTTCGGCAGGTAAACGCATGGCTTGCATGCTCTCGCTGCCAGCCTCTGCCCTTCGCTTCATTCGGCGGCGGAAATCGCTACTGATCCTTCTGCCGTCTTTGATTGCTACGGGCATCTTCGTGTACGCTTTCATAGGCACCAGTTTTTTCTTTTCGCTGACGAACTGGCGCACGCTGGCAGTCGATCTGAGTCTGCGCGAGCCGATATGGCAAACATACGTGGACATGCTCCACATGCCGAGATTCCAAGCCGACTTGCGTAATTCGATCGTCTTTACGGTGCTATTCATCGTGTTCGCGATGGTGCTGGGACTGTCTCTCGCCATTTTTCTGGATCGCAAGATCGCAGGCCAGAGCTTCTTCCGAGGTGTTTTCCTGTTTCCCTACGCGCTCTCCTTCATCGTCACCGGAGTGGTCTGGCGGTGGATCTTCAATCCAGAAACCGGCATCAACCTGGTGTTCGATCTTCTTGGGGTCAACGACCTCTTGAGCGCACTTGGACTGGATCCGCTTGCGCCCGGATGGACTACAGATCCAGATGTCGTGCTGTCGCTGAATCGCGCTCTTGCCGCCGCGTGGCCGCAGGCTGCTCAGTGGCAGATCGAATGGGGTATTCCGGTCGCGCTCATACCCGTAACCATAGCGGCCACTTGGCAGCTTTCGGGCTTCGTCATGGCCATGTACCTGGGTGGCTTGGCAGGAATACCGCGTCATATTCGGGATGCGGCCCGCATAGACGGAGCGTCAGAGGTGCGTCTTTACCGCAGCGTCATCATCCCCATGCTGACGCCGATTACGATTTCGACGGCAATCATCTTACTCCACGTTTCGCTAAAGATCTTCGACTTGGTTTTCGCCATGTCGGGTGTCGGTCCCGGGTTCGCCACGGACGTACCTGCCATTTTCGTCTTCGAAATGATGTTTTCCGCAGCCCGGTACAACCTGGGAACGGCAGCCTCCATCGTGATGCTTACTTTGTCATGCCTGGTCATCGTGCCATACTTGGTGCGCACCTTTCGCACCCGTGAATAGACCGAGGGACGGATCTCTCAAGCGCCTACGTACCCGGCTGCTGCTGTGGCTGGTGCTGCTTTGCGCGCTCGCGTTTTACGCGCTGCCATTGTACGTAATGGTCGCGAACGGGCTCAAGGCCGCAACCGATGTAAGCCTTGCCACCATGTGGGAATTGCCAGCGTCACTTGGTCTTGGAGGATTCCCCGAGGCGTGGCGAATGCTGTCTCCGAATCTGAGGAACAGCCTGGTCATGGTCATTTCTGCAGCCGTGATTTCGTCGCTCATCGGATCGCTCAACGGCTACATTTTTTCCAAGTGGAGATTCCGTGGCTCGGAAATCCTCTTCGCGCTGTTGCTTTTCGGCTTCTTCATCCCGTACCAAGCGATTCTGCTGCCGCTCGTCCGCCTGCTTCAAATGATCGGTCTCTACGGAACGTTGCCGGGCCTCATTCTCACCCACGTAGTCTACGGTATTTCGGTGACCACGCTCATCTTCCGGAATTTTTACGTCACCGTGCCGGGTTCGATCATTGAGGCCGCGACGGTTGACGGAGCAGGCATGCTCCAGTCGTTTTGGCGCATCATGCTTCCGTTGTCGCTTCCTGCGTTCGCCGTGGCGCTGATTTTTCAGTTCACCAATATCTGGAATGACTTTCTTTTCGGCATCACAGTCGTTCCGAACCCGCAGGCGCAGCCGATCACGATCGCTCTCAACAATCTGTCCGGATCGTTCTCAGTAGAGTGGAACGTCGTAATGGCAGGGACTATCCTGGCTGCCCTACCGACGGCGGTCGTTTACATTGTCCTCCTGCGATTCTTTGTCCGTGGACTGGTTGCCGGTGCCGTCAAGGCCTGATCGTATGGCCGGTTTTTACGACATCGTCATCATCGGGACGGGAGCGGGAGGTGGTACGCTCGGCTATGCACTGCAAGGCACTGGAGCAAGGATTCTGCTCCTTGAGCGCGGTTCATTCCTCCCCCAAGAGGCGCAGAATTGGGATCCGGGTGCAGTATTTCTCGAGAATCGTTACAAGCCCGATGAGGTCTGGGAGTCCGCCAACGGAAGCACGTTCAGGCCCGGCGTGCATTACTGGGTAGGCGGCAACACGAAGGTCTACGGTGCCGCTCTTCCCCGCCTTCGGCGCGAGGATTTCGAGGCGTTAGAGCACGAAGGTGGCACGTCGCCGGCCTGGCCAATCAGTTACGAGGATCTGGAGCCGTACTATGTGCAAGGCGAGTCGATTTACAAGGTTCATGGCCGGGCGGGTGAAGATCCGACTGATCCGCCGCGGTCGGCGCCCTTTCCATTTCCTGAAGTGCCGCATGAACAGCAAGTCGAGGCGCTGTCGCACGCATTTTCCCGGCAGGGACTGCATCCGTACCACTTGCCGATGGGTATCGATCTCCGAGACGGTGGTCGGTGCATCCGGTGCAATACCTGCGACGCGTATCCGTGCAAGGTCTTTGCCAAGAGTGATTCGGACATATGCTGCGTTCGGCCGGCGTTACAGAGTCCAGACGTCACGCTCAAGACCGGCGTATGGGCCCGTCGTCTCATTGCCGATGCGAGTACCCGGCGAATCGCTGCCGTGGAAGTCAAGCACAACGGCGTGCTCAGCACGATCCGTGCGGGCACGTTTGTCGTCGCGTGCGGTGCGGTAAATTCAGCTGCACTCTTTCTGCGCTCCACTGACGGCGGACTCGCAAATTCGTCCGGGCTTGTCGGTCGCAACTACATGGTGCACAACAACACCGTCCTGTTGGCCTTGCATCCGACACGTCGTAACAGAACAACGTATCAAAAGACCTTGGCCATCAACGATTTCTATTTGCACGGACCCGGCTGGCCATATCCTATGGGCAATCTGCAAATGATCGGCAAGGTCAAGGCGGCCATGCTCAAGACCATGCGGCCCGGATGGCCGACGGCGCCACTGGAGGTATTCGTAAGGCGCAGCATGGATTGGTGGGTTATGTCAGAGGACCTGCCCTGCGAGGACAATCGGATTTCTCTTACATCACGCGGGCGCATTCGTGTTTGCTGGACACCGACAAACATGGCAACGCACCGAGCACTCGTCCGTGAGGCGCGGCGCATCATGAAGCGAGCCGGGTATCCATTCGTTTTTACGGAAAGGATGGGCATCACTACGAATTCACACCAGTGTGGGACGTTGAGATTCGGTAATGATCCAGGCACGTCGGTCCTTGATCCTTGGTGTCGCACGCACGATGTCGACAACCTCTACGTCGTGGATTCCTCTTTCTTCCCCTCGTCAGCGGCAATGAATCCGGCGCTGACCATCATCGCGCAGGCGTTGCGCGTAGGAGAACGAATTGCGGCAGAAGCGTAGCTGAGCATGCCCGGCAGGAGAGTTCCTTAGAGCTCAGCTTCTTTTCGATGACACAGTACGCTATCAAGTTCTGCAGCGGTGGAGACTTGACCCAAGACCCAGCGTTCCCACAACAAAAGGGTCAGCTCAATGAGCCACTGGGACACAATTCGGCGAGAATCACACGCGCGTACATAATACCTGTACGAAAATTCTCTAAGACTTGAATAAACATAGAGATATATCATGCTTTAGAAGGTGAATCTGGGGCACTTGTGTC
>JAAXGO010000135.1 GCA_012267425.1 Rhodothermales bacterium | reverse complement strand
GCGGTGGAGTCATTACCCTGCTTGAGGTGGCGAACGGGCGGATCTACTTTGATACAACAACAGGAAGACTCGCCGTCCTTGATGCGAGTACGGGACAAGTGCTCTGGTCGGGACTCCCCCCGGACTATGAATCAAGTGGGGGGTATGCCGAGTTCCTCTCACCGGTAGCGGCCTATGCGGGGTACATGGTGAATGTGGGATCGCATAAGATCTATTGTTTAGCTGCCCGTTAAGCCCGTGCGCACCCATGCAAGGCGTGTCTGGGGAAGTTTACGGCTCAGACCGTGTCGACCTCCACATCAATACGGCTACCCGTTTCGCAGTAAGCCGCTGATGCCGCTACCCTGTAGTTGGTCGGACGCTTACAGACCTACAACGAAAACCCGAGACCTCTGCGAAGTCGGCAGGTGGGATTCTCAAAAAGGTGGAACGGGCCAGACAGTCACCCGCCACCATCTCCACATGATCACCATGTATGATTAGGGCAGTACACTAGGGTGGAGCCTCACCCGGCCACCGCATCGCGCGGACACACTTCCGCTCCGAGCCTCGAACTGTTCGTCACCGTGTAAGCATGCAGGTCGTACCCCTTCGAGAGGACCGTGCTACTACCGCGCCGGGTTCGATCGGAAATCCATTGCAAGAAAGTCTGGATTGGACTATATATGGACACGATACACAATGACACCCCGACCACATGTCGACCCGCTTTACGTCTGTCTTCGCAGTCTTAGCTTTATCGGTCACAGCCTGTGGACAACCTGGCAATAACGGCCCCGAGCGTCCGACCGTTGGATTCATTACCAATGGAATCGCGTCGTTCTGGGTGATCGCGGATAAAGGAGCAAATGATGCTGCGCATGAATTCGGGGTTAACGTTGAAGTCCTGATGCCGCCGGACGGAGCTGCCGGCCAGCGGCGCTTCGTGCAGGACCTCTTGGCACGCGGAGTCGACGGGATAGCCATCACTCCTACCGACCCTGACAATCAAGGCCAACTGTTGGACGAAATCGCCGCAAATACGCATCTAATAACGCACGACTCGGATGCGCCCGAAAGTAAGCGCCTTGTGTATATCGGCATGGACAACTACGAGGCGGGCCGGATGTGCGGTAGGCTACTCAAGGATGTGATGCCGGAAGGAGGATCCGTCATGCTCTTCGTCGGGCTGTTGGGTCAGCGTAACGCCGACTTGCGCCGGCAAGGTGTCATCGACGAATTAATGGATCGGTCCCACGACCCGAGTCGGCGTGACCCAGTGGATGCACCGGTCGAGGGCGATCGGTACACTGTTTTAGACACGCGCGTGGATCAATTCGACTTTTCGCGGGCCAAGGGACAGGCGGAGGATGCCCTGGCGCGCTATCCCGACCTGGACGCGATGATCGGACTCTTCGTCTACAATCCGCCACAGATCCTCGAAGCCGTGCGCGAGGCGGGGAGACTGGATCAGATCACCATCGTCGGTTTTGATGAAGACGACGATACCCTTGAGGCGATCGAACGCGGTGAAATTGCTGGCACGATCGTGCAGAACCCCTACCGGTACGGTTACGAGTCCGTCCGCGTCCTGGCCGCTCTCGCCCGGGGTGACCGCTCAGTACTGCCTGAGAGCAAGGTTTTCCACATTCCCGCTCGGAAAATCACTTCGGACAACGTAGGCGATTTCAGGGCGGAGCTTGCACAGCTCACCGGTGAATGATCCCCGCCACCGTACCGAAATCGACTCCGATAATGGATCCGCTGTCGACCTTGCGGACCCTATTGGTGCCGTGAAAGGCGACGAGCCGGCTCTTGAAGTGGCTGGCATCACCAAGCGCTTTCCCGGCGTCGTGGCGCTTGACAACGTTTCCATCAAGCTCGGCCAAGGAGAGGTCTTGGCCGTCATAGGCGAAAATGGAGCGGGCAAGAGCACCCTCATGAAGATTCTTGCCGGGGTCCATATACCGGATACCGGGCACATCTTCGTACAGGGCACTGAAACCGAACTGGAATCCCCACGCGCCGCAATGGACCTCGGTATCGCTCTCATCCATCAGGAGCTCAGCCTTCTACCCAACCTCACAGTCGGAGCGAACATCTTCCTCGGCCGCGAGCCGCATATGCATGGCTGGATCCGCCGCCGCGTCATCGCCCGCGAATCCGAAGACATTTTGTTGCGAGTGGGCCTCCGCATAGTACCCGATACTCTCGTCGGACAGCTGCCCATAGGCCATCGACAACTGGTGGAAATCGCACGAGCCCTGTCGGCCGATGCCCGAATCCTGATTATGGACGAACCTACGTCAAGTTTGTCGGACGCAGAAGCCGATGTGTTTTTTGGTGTGGTACGCGAACTACGCTCGCGGGGCGTTAGCATCGTTTACGTATCGCACAGGCTACGTGAAATCATGGACTTGGCCGACTGCGTGGTTGTGCTGCGGGACGGCAAGGTCGCTGGCGAACTGACGGGCGACAGAATAACGCGCAACGCTATGGTCCGGCGCATGGTTGGACGCGACGTTACGCATTTCTACCGGAAGACAAACCGCGTACTTGGTGAAACGACATTCGAGGCAAATGATCTCGTCCTGAGTGCATGGCCCGACAAATCGCTTAACATC
>JAAXGO010000134.1 GCA_012267425.1 Rhodothermales bacterium | reverse complement strand
GCCGCTGCCCCACTGCTCGACCAGTCGAAGTTCATGAAACACTCTGCCGATGACCCGATTGCGCACCTTGGAAACGCCGCGGGGAAGGTCCTCGAGGGTCAGCCCGAATGGCAGCAAGCCGGGGTTCTCGACTTCAAGGCGGTTGTCGTAGATGGCAATGCGGATGGGCGCCCCCCGTTGCGAGTAATCGGCATGGGCAACCGCATTGACGAGCGCCTCGCGAACGGCGGCGGGCGGCAAAGTCCAGCGGGGCGCGCCACGGACGGGGCCGATTTCCACTCCCGCCGCCATATGCCGTTCGATGAAGGCGATGGCTGCCGGAATAGTCTCGGTCAGCGGCATTTGCAGATCGGCCCGATCCACAATGTTGGTCCTGTCGTCGCCAGCGAACCGGCCCGCCTGAATCCAGGCATCCGGGAAATGGGCGAGCCGGTCGCGTCCAAACAGCAGGATGCCTCCCACGGTGGGCACACTGCGCCCTTGATGAGTGGTGCACAGCCGCAGAATGTCCAGGTCGCCCAAACCGAGCTTCCTGTACTCGGAAAAAGACTCGGAAGCAGCTCGGAAGTCGATGGCTTCAGAGTCGAGGTTCGGCATGGGGCGCTCGTCGAAGAACTGACCGCGAGTGAACCGCCGCATTTCGGCAATGAGGTCCTCGTCCGCCTTGCGATTGGTGGAGCCGACGCGGACATAGGTTCCGGTTTCCGAGTCGGAACCCAGGTGATGCGGACGGGTGGGACTCGGATAGATACGCACAGCAAGAACGTTGCGATCCCGATAACGCAGGATTTCGATGTCCGGCAGCACTTGGGGCGAGATGGAATCGGCGATCAGGCTGGCCACCCGTTCCTCCAGAGCCAGCGGATCGGCAATGCCTCGAACACGCCGGGTCTTGTCTTCAATCCCGATCAGTACGGTCCCCCCCGCGGTGTTGGCGAAGGCAACGACGGACCGCAGGAACGGGTCAGCGGAAGACAGGTCGCGCTTGAACTCGAGCGTCTTGCCCTCGGGTTCGCGGATGAGATCAGTGAGGTTCATAGCTCGGCATTTTACTCGGAAGTAGATCGGTGGAGTAGGTCTTCAGAGTTGTTCTTCCGAGCCTGGGAGGACGGGAAAATGCGAAACCAGTTGGCGTCTCCCGGCGCTGCGATGAGTCAAGGGTCAATTCGCTCCAGTTTGCCCGAGGCTGCAAGCCATGAAAGTATGGAGCGATGAACACGACAAGGCGATACTCGTCTGCAACGCCCTGATGGCGAATAGCTGCTCGGGTACATTGTGGTAAACGTGGACCGATCCTACGCGCTTCACCGAATGCTCGATGCTCGCCGGCATCCAGTCTCCACGCAGGATCTGCTGGCTGGCCTCGAGTGTTCGCGATCGACCCTGCACAGAACCGTCAATCATCTGCGCGACGTATTTGACGCTCCGATCGTCAACGTTCCCGGACGCGGGTATTTCTACGATCGAAACGCGAGCAAGTTCGAGTTGCCTGGCCTCTGGTTCCGGGCCGACGAGTTGGAGGCGCTGCTGGTGATGGACCACCTGCTCGAGAGCGTGCAACCCGGGGTGCTGCGGGCGCAGATCAGTCCGCTCCGGGACAAGATCAGGGGACTGCTCGATCACGGCGTGAGAGGCAGGGCGTCGTTTCCGACTCACCGGATACGAATTCTGCGGGCGCATGCGCGCCAGGTTCCGCCTGAAAAGCTGCTGCCTGTGGCGTCCGCGGTCGTGGAACGGCGCCAGCTCGCGTTCACCTATACGGGCCGCGAGAAGGACGAGACCACGCGCCGGGCCGCGTCCCCCCAGCGCCTGGTCTACTACCGGGACCAGTGGTATCTCGACGCCTGGGATGAAGGCAGGGACGGCCTTCGTACTTTCTCGATCGATCGAATGTCGGACATCGAGGTTCTCGACGGCGGCGCGCGGGAAGTCGGCGAGGGTGAACTGGATGCCCTGCTCACGGCTGGCTATGGACTGTTCTCGGGTCCGGCGAAGCACAAGGCGCGCCTGCGATTCACGGCCGAACGGGCACGGTGGGTAGCCGACGAAACCTGGCACCCGGACCAGAGCGGGCATTTCCTGCCCGATGGGCGGTACGAACTGACCGTGCCGTATTCGGACGCGCGGGAATTGGCGGGAGAGATTCTGCGGCACGGGCCCGATGTGGAGGTGCTGGGACCTGAGTCCCTTGTTGAGGTTGTTCGGGAGCGGCTGGTAAGGGCGGTTGCTCTGTATGCAGCGAGGTAATGTCTGTCTGGGTGTGTCAGATTTTGAGACAGAAGGCCAATAGGCTAACCACCCGAGTGCGAATTGGGCAGATGATGCCGATCATGAAGATAGGGTTCCGATCATGAAGGTAGAAGATGGAGCCGGAGTGGCGCGTGAAAGTCCGTCACATGGCGTAGTGTTCGGCTTAGCGTCCGGTTCAGACATCGAATGAACCGGTTCGATCACCTGTTTACGAAATCAACGGGATTCTGTCCGCACGAATACCAAGCGCTACTCGCATGTGGCGAACGTCGTTCGCGGGAGCACGATGATTGGCTGAGCGACACCAGCAACTGTGAATCGACACTAATCGAGATTCCAACCGGCTTTGGCAAGACTGCTGCAGTCGTGTTGTCGTGGCTTTGGAACCGAGTATTGAAAGATTGCGATGACTGGCCGCGTCGCCTCGTTTACTGCCTGCCCATGCGTACGCTTGTTGAACAGACGTTCGCCAACACGCGTCAATGGCTTGAGAACCTCGGACTCTCGAACAAAGTCGGCCTTCATGTGCTCATGGGAGGAGAAGAAGCCGGAGACTGGGATATTCATCCGGAACGGAACGCCGTGCTGATAGGCACACAGGACATGCTCCTCTCCCGAGCCCTCAACCGTGGATACGGGATGAGTCGATATCGCTGGCCGATGCACTTTGGGCTATTGAACAACGATTGTCTCTGGGTCTTGGACGAAGTGCAGTTGATGGGACCAGGGCTGTGGACGTCGGCGCAACTGGACTGGATGAGGACCGATCGCTTCAAGAGCATGAAACCCTGCTTCACATGGTGGATGAGCGCGACGATACATCCGCAGTTTCTGGATACACTCGACCGGGAGAATGCGACATTGCCTACTCCAAGGCACGTCGCCTTGGGCAAGTGCGACCAGACACACGCGATTCTTCAGGCTCGTCGTCCGTGCAAGCTATGGCCGCCTGCGGCTTCGAAGCTCAGGAAATTACCGGCAGACAAGAAACCGCCGGCATTCGTACAGGCCTTGGCCGAATCCGTAAGTCATGGCCACAAGGATGCGAGCTTGAGCCTTGTCGTCTGCAATACCGTATCGATTGCGCAACAGGTATACACGGCTATCAGAAACACCTATACGGGCACCTCTGGTGTCGTTCTTCTGACTTCGCGGTTTCGTGCGCAAGACCGCGAAGATCATCAGCAAAAGCTCCTCGCGTTCGAAGCAGCGCGCAAATACGCCATGACAGACCGCGCCGTGCCGGTTCCAGGGCTTATTTGCGTGTCCACCCAAGTGATTGAAGCGGGCATTGATGTTTCAGCCCGTCGCTTGTGGTCGGAAATCGCCCCTTGGCCGTCGACAATTCAGCGTCTCGGCCGCTTGAACCGGGACGGACGACTGGATGGAGACGCTCGCGCCTACTTCTGGGAGTGGCCGGAGAAGCCGAAACGAGGCGCACGATTCATCGGTCCCTACGAAGCTGACGCGGTGAAACGTGGGTCCAAGCTTGTCGAAAAGTTAGTCATGGTGTACGAATCCGACAATACCGTGTCCGCAAACGATGCATTAGCAGAGTTGAGGTCACGAGACGATGTCAAAGAAGTGGTCAAGAAGGCACTGATCCCAACGCCGGAGCCGTGTCCGAGGGCCATTGACGTGTATGGACTCTTCTCCACGGAACCTGACGTCTTCGGCGGATTTACGGATGTAAGTCCATTCGTCCGAAGCCACGACGAGAACGCTGATTGCACGGTTTTCTGGCGCGAGTGGCATTCATCCGCCGAGTTGCGACGTTCGGACGGGTTGACCGGTCCGGCGTTTACTTGTGGCGAAGGATGCAAGGTGGCGATCAGCAGATTGCGTGAGTTTATGGGTAAGAAGCGCGCAAGAGTTTGGGACGACAGGAATGAGGCATGGGAGCCGATTCGCGCTGCGGAAATCAGCCCCGGCATGTTGGTGATGTTGCGGCGTGAAGAAGGAGGATATTCTCGTGAACTTGGCTGGACGGGTCGCAAAAGCGACGCACTCCGTGACGTCCCGCTGGCTGGCGAGCCCTACGAAAGGTTCGAAGATGACCGATATAGCGAGAGCGGATTCTGGGTAACCTTGGAAGATCACCTGAGAGACACCGAGCGTGAGGCAAAGTGCATTGCGCAGGCGGTTAACTTGGATGGCGATGTAGGTTCAGCAGTCATTCATGCTTCAAAGGAGCACGATATCGGCAAGGCGTTGCCACAATGGCAGGGCGAACTGCCGAAACCAGCGCCGCATGTAGGCAGTCTATGGGCAAAAGCTCCGTACCAGCTCGCGGTGGTTGCGAGTGCTTCCAAAGCAGCTCAGCAGATCGAGGCCGTTTTTCGGGAGCGTGGTTTGCAGTATTGCCGAGCTGGGTCTAACGAACTGGAGGGCAGTCAACTCGAGTTCAGGTGGCACATGAAATCAAGAGTGCCTCGGGTAGCGCTGGAAAGCATCCGCTCAGAGCCGGGCGTTGTGCGTGTGTGGAACGTCCCTTTTCGTCCCGGTCTTCGTCATGAGGCCGCGACGGCATTGGCGCTATGGCATCGCTACTATCGAGACGGATGCAGCGATTTCTCCGCGTTGTCGATCTATCTCTCTGCAGCACACCACGGCAAGGTGCGGACGGTACTCACGTCCCGGACTCCTACCGGCGAAGATGTGTGCGGAGTGAGCAAGACCACGACGTTGCTACCGTGGGATGAGACGCCGTTGGACTATTCGTGCGCAGTCGATGGAGCGTCGGGCCGGTTTTCGGAAGACGGTTTGGAATTCACCTTCGATGCACCCGGCTGGACCGGACTCGTCTCCGACCTGCTCGGTGCATGGGAGCGCGGCGCGGTTTCCGGTGTCAGCGGGGCGGTTCCGGATGGCGAGCCGAGAAACCTCGGCCCGTTCACACTGGCATATCTTGAAACACTGGTGCGTTGTGCAGACGAACGGGCCAGCAAGACACCCAGCGTCAGGCGGGAAATAGAAGTGACATGAGCGTTCTTCCCGTCGTACCTCTAAACGGGCTGAGAGCGGATTCGCTTGGTGTCTACCTCGCATCGCTCGGGCTGTTCTCGCTTGTCACCCGTGAATGGCCGAAGGTCAGGTCAGCTTGGAAAAACGCGAGCTTTTGTCTTGTTGGTGGTCCAACCACACTGGAACAGACCGTCGACTTCGTGAGCGAGATCGGAGAGACGAACGGCTGGACTCCATACGACAGGGCATGGGACAAGGAAAAAAAGGCGGACGTGGCGAAGAAAACGTCGATGCAAACCTCGCGTTGGCGTTCATTAAAAGCGAAGGAACGATTGCTTCCCGTCTTTGGGGCGCACTTGGCGCTTGATGGACGGGTAAGGATGAATCCTCTTCTCGGCACTGGAGGAAACGCCGGAAAACGAGATTTCGCGAAGGGTTGGATGCAGGCAGTACAAGTCCTCAAGAAACCGCCGAAGAACCAATCTCGCGAAATACTCAACAATGACCTCAAAGCCTTTCTTGTGGGGAGAGCTTGCACCTACTTGAATTCGTTTCAAGCTGGATCATGGTTTGGTGCGGCCAACAAAATCTACAATCACGGCAACCCAAGCGTTCCGTCCAACTCGCGTCGCGGTAGAAGGCAACCTTTTCGCGAGGGAGAGATAACGCCGTGGGCGATGGCGTTGGCGTGCGAGGGCTTGCGGTATTTTGCTGGTAGCCCGTCCCGACAACTCGGAAACCGAAGGCATGCCATGGGTGCCTTTCCATTCGTTACCGCAGCAGTGGCACCAAAGAGTGCCGGTGAAGCTGGGGGCACTGAGGCAGAGATCTGGTTGCCGATCTGGAATCAGCCAATGACAGAGCCCGAACTGAGAGCGCTGTTCTTGCGCGGAAGGGCAGAGCTCGGTGGAAAGGGCGCAATGACCTCAGCCGCGTTTGCTGCTGGGATCATGAGCCGCGGTGTCGATTCGGGCATCTCGGAGTTCTGGAGATTCGTGCTTCTGCATACGACCAGTGCGCAAACGTTCGAGTCCCGATTGGCGACCGTCATTCCCGTCCCCAGGACGAACCCCGGCAGTGCTGCTACAAGAGTGACGCGGACGATTGTCGAGTTTCGTGATGCGCTGCCACCGGATCGAAAGGTACGTGGACGATGGAGATTCTCCGGTCTCCGAGGCCCGCTTGAACAGGCGCTGGTGGATTATGCAGCCGCGCAGATGATCGAAGGTCGCACCGTACAAGCATGGACGCTGGTGGACGAATTGATCCGAGCGCTTGACAAAGTTGATCGGAATCGCACGTTTCGTAGCCGCAACGTTCGATTTCGACTGTTGCCGGGCGAGTGGGCCACCAATTTGTTTCGGGACGACCCGCCTGATCCGGAAGCCCGTTTGGCACTGGCGATTTCCTCACTTACGGGGTCGTCGATTTCCCCGAGGTTCATCGCTTACCGGCTCGGCGTACAACAAAGGGCGGGCGGCGCGTATTGGGAGTTTCCTGAATCAGTGCCTACCCGCCGAATCTGGAACGATGCTGCGTTGACCGGCAATTTGGGTGCGTTGGCGGAAAGACGGGTCATGGAGGCATTGCGGAACGCGAACACGCAACCTCCATTCGGTGCGGCCCTCCGAGTTACCCTCGACGACATTTATGCCTGGTTGTCCGGCGAGACAGATGACGAGCATATGCATCTCTGGCTGAATCGCCTCTGCGTGTTCGACTGGAGTGGCGAGGAAAACAGTAGTACTTCTGAGGACCTAATGCGTTGCCACACCGCCGCTCGACCGGCCATTGACGGTGCGATGGCGCTTTACGCGCTTTTCCGTCCGCTCGCAAGTGCTTGGTTGTTTCGTCGAGTCCTCCGCGAGAGCGGCATTCCGACCAACGAAGTATCGACTTGTGGTTGTCTGAGCCGCGTCATTGCGATGTTACGGCGGGGAGACATGAACGCTGCTGCGGAATTGGCGATGGATGCATACCACTCCTGGGGCGTGACACTTGCCGATTTCAATGTCCTTCCTGGCGGACAAAATCCGGCTCGCATGCTGGCCGCGTTGACCATCCCGGCTCGTGACCAACAGGTACTTGCTATTTTCCGGCGCTGGCGTTCGCTACCCGAACCAAAAAATGAATGAGGAGAATCCCATGACCGACCACGCATTGGATCCGTCCGCACTACTGAGTGGCACGGATCTTCGTCTAACGCTCCACGCAAGCCTGAAGCCGACTTCGGGATTGGACCGATTCCAACCAGCGGGTTTTCCCGAGATTGGCCACGTCATCTACAAAGCACCGCGTCCCGATGACAGTGTGCAAAATGTCTGCATCGTGGACAGCGCGGCCAGCATGGCGAATCACTTGGAGACCGTGTGTCTGGCGAGCGAACACTCTCTGGATCTAGTGGATGATTTGGAAGGTATGCCGTACATCGAGTGTCGAACCGACCATGGATGGCCGAACGTCACGGAAAACGGCCGAGGGCCAAGGCGACTCGTCGTCACAACTCTCTCTGAAGGACATCGGTTGGCATCGACCTACTTTCTTGAAGGTCGACTCGTGGTGAATGGCAAAGCGAGTGACCAAACATTCGGCAACGTCCTCAGAGAAGAGTTCCGGATTGATGACCTCGGCAAAAAGTCCCATCCGCTTCCTGAGCAGTGGTGGTCGGTGTTTTCGACGATTTTCAGTTACGACCCCAACTCGCTCGTTCACGGTGTGCTCTTCCCTGCTATGGGGATCAAGCTCCCACGTATGCTCACGGCGCATCTCGAAGCGTTTGACGCCGACCGGGTTCGTAGCTCCGGCGTCAAGTTCGACAAGCTGGGAAAGACATCGTCGGGACAACCGATCTTTTCCGTTGATGAGGAAACGGCCAGCGAAATCAAAGCCACGTTTGTCATCGACTTGGCGCTGCTTCGTTCGTTTGGCCGGGGAGATTACGGCTTGGGTGGACAACAGAAAGAATTCCTTCTCGCTCTCGCACTATGGAAAATCGAGCGCCTGCTGCGAGGCCCGTTCCGCTATAGGAGCAACTGCGACCTTGAGCTTCAGGATTTGCGTATACGCGGTCGCGAAGACTCCGTCGAACTGCCTGCTATCGACATCAAGACGGTAATCGATAAGGCGGGATTCAAACGCTCGCCCGTCACGCAGGTATATTGGCCTGCGGACAATCTGTTTCGTGCCGGTGCGGACGAGCAGGAAGAAGTAACTGATTCGGACGACGAACAGGACATGGGGGACTAACGAGTCGTTTCGATGCGAATCATCCTCCGGCAAACATTCCCCCTCGGACGGTTTCACGCGAACCCATGGCGCGTGTTTCCTTTCGAGGACCCTCATGGGGAATGGCCACCCAGTCCCTGGAGATTGCTTCGTGCAATTCTTTCAAGATCCTACCAGTTGGAGCGGGAACGACGTATCGAGTGCCAATCGTGGCGTGATTCATTAGTCAGGTCGTTCTGTACAAGTACAATTGGCTGGTGCCTGCCACCGTTCAGTTGGCGCGGCCCGGGTTTGCGCCAATACCAACCGGCCACATTCGAGTGGGATCCCCCCAGCCGAACGAAAAAGGTGAAAGGTCGACCTGTGAATATTCCGGGCGAAAAAACTTACCGTCCCACGTTGGTACAGGACAATTTCTGGGTCGTCGGTAACAATAGCTCGGGGGAGGGCTCGGATAACGGCATCGTATGGTGGATAGTGGAAGGCGATGCGTGGTTAAAGGAGCAGCTTGGTTTGCTCGATGCCTGCTTGGAGCGGATGACCTATTTTGGACGTGCGGAGGCGATCACCGAGATTAAGCGCGTCGAAAAACTTTCAAATGACACGGACATCAACTGCGTCTTGGAGGCAATGCCCTCGTCGGGCTCTGTCCCTGTACTTGCGCCAACGGAAGACGCCACTCTGGTGCAGGTCCAGGCGGTCACGGATGACTCCTCGGTCGCGAGTTCGACCGTGCCCCCCGGGGCACGTTGGCTGCACGCCAAGCGCCCTGCGAGGCCGCCGGTGAAGCTACCACGCGCGAAACCGCGCACGCGGATGTCAACGGGTTTCGTCCAATTTGCAATTGGTACGCGGGTCAGCCCTCCGCTCAACTCTATTGTTGTCTTGACTCAACGCTTCCGAGGACGCGTCATTCGGGAATTCCTTGGGGGAAACTGGCGACGTGCGAATCAGGCGCAACGGGAATCCGCACGTCTCCTCACCGGCAAGGAAGCCGATGGAATGCCATTGCGGGATCATCGACATCCCCATGCCAGATTCGGGATTCTCTTCGATCAAGAAACCGGGAAAGCGGCAAGACTACTAGTCTGGCGTAACCAGCCGTTTACTGACGCAGAACAGCGCGCCATCTTGAATGCAGCGGAACACGAACTTCCACTCTCGTTCGACAAAGCCGGAGCGAAAGATCCATGGACCGTACGATTGGTGCCTCTAGATTCGCAGGTGCCCCCTCCCGCTGGTTTCGAAAAGCAGGCTCATGGTCGCTGGGAATCCGTCACCCCCTACGTCCCGCCCCGTCACACGTACAACCGGAAGGGGCGTGTAAAGCCCGGCGAGTCGGTCGAGGAGCAAATTCAAATCGATCTGGCTCGGCAGGGATACGATGTGGCTGGTCTAAAGATCGCAGTGGATAATCGAGTTGCGGAGTGGACACGAGTCCACAGACCTCGACGTAATCGGCAGGATCCTTCGAATACCTCGAGACGCGGCTATCTTGTCGCACTCACGTTCGATGCGCCTGTCCGCGGTCCTATTGCTCTCGGTCATTCGTCGCACTTTGGTCTTGGACTATTCGTTCCTCTGGTGGACTAACTCAGGGTGACGTTTGCCAGGAGAGCTTCAGCAATTCGAGTGACCGAAGCGGCCGTGTCGTAAGCTGCGGGTCTCCGTGTATCCTGGGCCGAAACTCAAGACGCGTGGAGTTGCCCGAGCGATGCAGAACCCCCCGACCGTCCCCTACGGTTGGTCCGACTTCGCGGCGATGCGGAGGGAGCACTACCTGTACGTCGACAAGACCCGGTTTCTGCACGAACTGGAGAGTGAGCGCTACGCCTTTCTGGTCCGTCCCCGCCGCTTCGGCAAGTCGTGTTGGGTCTCGCTTCTGGAGAACTACTACGACCGCGGCCGGGCTGGGCAGTTCGAGGAACTTTTTGGTGATACGGACATCGGCAGGCAGCCCACCAGGAACCACCATCGTTATGTAGTCTTGCGCTTCGACTTCTCGGCGTTCGACGATACTTCGGAGACCTTGCGCGAGCGCTTTGAAACCTACTGCGAAATCGTTCTGCGGTATGCCTTGCGGCGAAATTCGGATCTCTTTCCTGCCGACGTGATCCATCGAATCCTCGCTTACCCGTCCATTGACGCCAAACTCAGTGAGCTGTCTGCATACGTTAGCGCGGCGGGCATTCCCCTGTATGTACTCATCGATGAATACGACAGCTTCGCCTACACCGTGCTATCGCAGCGCGGCACCGGGGCACGCGAGTCGTTTACGTTCGACGGGGGCTTCTATCGAAGCTTTTTCGCCACGTTGAAGGCCGGCACGGCCGGGGGTGGCATCGAGCGCCTGTTCGTGACTGGCGTATCGCCGATCACCATGGACGATGTGACTAGTGGCTTCAACATCGGGTCGAATATCAGCCAGGACCTGCGATTCAACGAGGTGCTCGGGTTCACCGAGGAGGAGGTGCAAAACGTCCTGGAGACTTACCGGGAAGCCGGCGCGCTGAATCGGGATGTGAACGAAGTGCTCGGTGTGATGCGGGAATGGTGCAACGGCTACCGTTTCGCCAAGACCGCAGAGAAATGCCTCTACAACACGGACCTGGTGCTCTACCACGTAAAGCACTCCGTTCCGAATAGACCCGGGCCGGACGAACTCATCGACCGCAATGTCCGCATCGACTATGGCAAGCTGCGCCATCTGCTCACCGTGCAACCGCAACCCCCAGGCGCTCAGGCGCGCCTGAATGGCAACTTTGACCTGCTTCACCGAGTTGTCGGCCAAGGCTGGGTGGACTCCAACATCGAGAGCGGTTTCCCCCTGGACCGGCTTGACCGGCGCGAGAACTTCCTCTCCCTGCTGCACTACTTCGGTTTGCTGAGCATTCGCGAAGTCCGCGATGGCGTGCCGCGACTGGGAATACCGAATCAGACCGTCAAACGGCTGATGTACGGCTACTTGCGCGATGCCTACCAGGATGTCGGCCTGTTCACCGTAGATGTATACGCGTTTAATCGCCTGATGCACGCAATGGCTTTCGCGGGTGATTGGCGGCCGGTCATGGACTTCCTGAGCGAGGCCGTGTCCGCGCAAACCGGCATTCGCGACTACATCGACGGCGAGAAAGTCCTGCAGGGCTTCCTAGCAGCGTATCTGAGCGTCACCGACTATTTCGTGTTTCATACCGAGCGCGAACTGGGCAAGGGATATGCGGACATCTGCCTGGACCCGCTTCTCGCCCGCTATCCGGGCATTCGCCACGGCTACGTCATCGAACTGAAATATCTGAAGCGCGGCGAATCCGCGAGCGTATCCGGCGTGGCGGCAACCGCACGGAACGCCGAGGCGCAGCTAAGGCAATACCTCGCAGACGAACGCTTGGCGAGGCAATACCCATCCGTCGATTTCACCGGTGTCGTAATCGTGTTTCGCGGCTGGGAGATGGTGCATTGCGATGCCGTGACCTTGGATCCCAGGCGAGAAGGCTTGGAAGGCGAAAGATGAGGCGGCAACGATGTACCAGATGACACAGAAACTGGATGAGGCCGCAGCGACATGCCCGAGCTCGGCAGTGGCGCTTTGCACTCCAACCAATCACGCCCGCTCCACGTCCAGCCCCGCCACGTTTCGCGCTTCACTGCTGAATTCAACGCCAACCAGCCAGATCGAGCGGCTTGTGGATCGGTACTTGTCAGCATAGCGCCTTGTTTTGAGTTGCTCCATCGCAGTGCCCGCCGGGCTGTTTTCGACAACCTTGAACTCGAACAAATAGACGACATCGCGCAACCGCACCGACAAATCCAGCCGACCGTGGCTGCTGCTGTCCTCGACCGTGACGTCCAGGCCGAGGGCGGCAATCCAAGCATAGAACACGCTGGCGTAGTATCCCTCGTAGCGGGCAATGTCGTTGTTGGTGTGCCACTCGTAGGGAATGCTGGCGAAGAACGCTCGGAACAGCTCTTCGATGGCACCGATTTCCTCGGTCTCCAGCAGTTCATACAAGCGGATATCGTGGATGCCTTGCCGCGAGGGGTCTGGCCCGAGTACGCGCAACAGGTGCTTGTTCAGGCTCCGCTTTACTTCCTGGTTAGGGTATCCCAGCTTGTATAGCGCCTTATCGCCCAGGTTTTTCTCTTCGATGATCGTGAGATATCCGGTCTGGAAAAGCAGCGCTTCGGTTGCTATGTCATCCACCTCAAACTTCGACAGCAGTTCGTCGGCAGCGGTCATTTCCTCGAGCGCCAAGGGGCCGATGCGCCGTTCGATCAAAGTCTCGATCAGAAACGATGGCGTGCCTGTTTCGAACCAGTAGGGCCGAAACTCCCGCCGGTCGAAGAGCAGCAGTATGTCGAAGGGGTTGTACACCCTGTCCTTCCCACGCCAGTTGTATCCGTTGTACCCGTCGCGGATCCGGGCCCGGTCCAGGCCGGGCAACTCAGGGCCGAATACGACATCGAGGTCCTCCTCGGTGTATCCGCAGATGGACGAGTAACGGGGATCCAGCGTGATGTCCTTCAGGTTGTTGAGACCGGAGAACAGGCTGACCTTGGAAAACTTGCTTACGCCGGTCAGAAAGGCGAAGCGCACATGGGCGTCGCAATCCTTGATGACCGCGTAGACGCCGCGCAGGAAATCCCGGTTCGCGCGCGCCACTTCGGGAGCGTCCAGGGCGTCCAGAATCGGCTTGTCGTACTCGTCGATCAGCACTACTACCGGCCGTCCCGCCTGTTCATGCAATGCTTGCAACAGCCCGGCGAACTGACCGGGGGCGGTGGCGTAAGACCCTGAAATATCGGCCATTCGCTCCCTTGCAGCCAACTGCTCCATGAAGCGCGCTTCGACTTCGCCCGGTAGTGTGAAATTGCCGCTGCCGAAACTCAGGCGCACGACAGGGTGGCGAACCGACCAATCCCAGCGATCATGGATAAAAAGCCCCTTGAAGAGGGTTTCATTGCCTTCGAACAACTCCTTCAGCGTGTCCAGCAACAGGCTCTTGCCGAATCGACGTGGACGCGAGAGGAAATAATGAGAGCCTTCGTCGAGCAGGCTTCGAACAAATCGCGTCTTGTCCACGTAATAGAAGGCTTGCTCGCGGATTTTGCCGAAGCTCTGAATGCCGATCGGAAGCAGGCGCCTGCTCATGTTGGCAATCCTGTGCTTGTCTACAGTCAAACTCAAGTGGGCGCTATACTCCAAGCTAGGGGAAGTCGCGCCGGGGGCTATCGACCAGTTGGCCACGAGTGCGCGAACACTCCGGGGCGCTGCCAAGCGAGGGATAGTCGCGGCGCGGCGCTATCGGTGGCCCCTGTAGCGGAGTTCCCGCGTGGGAGGCGCGGTGAATTGACTGAAACTACTGATAATGATGGCCCACAGCCAAGTTGTGGTGTCTTTCCGACCCGATGGCTGGCCAGCGCCACTCAGAAGACGCCAAGCGGCGAGAAATCTATGCGGAACCTGATATGCCAAATCCCGAACTAATCTCCTCCGCACCCGCCGATGAACCAATTCAAGCCGCGCTCCCCTTGCGCGCCGCCCGCCATGATGACGAGAACACGCCGTCCATTCCCGCCCGCATTCTCAACGAGTTCGTCTATTGTCCCCGCCTCGCGTATTTGGAATGGGTGCAGAAGGAATGGGCAGACTCATCGGATACCGTCGAGGGGCGCCATGTACATCGCAAGGTGGACGTGCAGGGGGGAAAGCTTCCGAATCCTGACGAAGAAATCGCGGAGCTAAAGGTGGCGCGGTCTGTGGAGCTATCTTCGAAATCACTCAACCTGATCGCGAAAATCGACCTGGTCGAAAGCGACGGCGGCCGGGTTACGCCTGTTGACTTCAAACGAGGCAAACGTCCGCATGTTGCCCGCCACGCTTACGACCCGGAACGCGTGCAATTGTGTGCCCAGGGGCTGTTGCTCAAGGAACATGGCTACCAGTGCTCCGAAGGCTTTCTTTATTTTGCGGGGTCGCGCGAGCGGGTGCGTGTTCCATTCGACGATGAATTGGTGGAATTGACGCTTCAATCCATCGAGGATTTGCGTGCCGTTGCCGAGGCAGGCCGTATTCCGCCTCCGCTCGAGGACAGCCCCAAGTGTCCTCGATGTTCGCTTGTAGGCATATGTCTGCCGGACGAGACCAACCTGCTCAGGCTCACATCGGAAAACGTGCGCCCATTGAGCGTGCAACACACTCGCGCCCTCCCAGTTTACGTTCAAACGCATCGCGGCAAGGTGGCCAAGAAGGGCGAACGGCTCGCCATTACCAAGGATGACGACGACCCGGTATATGCGCGTCTGGCCGAGACCTCGCAACTGGTGCTGATGGGCAACGTCTACGTCACCACACCGACGTTGCATGAACTGATGCGGCGCAACATTCCGGTGACCTGGCAGTCTTACGGGGGCTGGTTTCTCGGTCATACGGTGGGGGCGGGCCATGCGAATGTCGAGTTGCGGACAGCTCAGTACAAGGGGTCTTTTGAAGATCAGGTGTGCATGAGATTGGCGCGCGGTTGGGTGCAGGCGAAAATTCGCAACTCGCGCATACTGTTGCGGCGAAACTGGCGGCTTGAGGACGATGTCGGCCCGGCGCTTACGGATCTGAAGCGATTGGCCGATCAAGCCGGGCGCGTGCGTAACATGAATAGCTTGCTCGGCGTTGAAGGGGCGGCGGCCGCTCGATATTTCCAGCACTTTACCGGCATGCTCAAGCAAAGCGGCGACACCGATTCATTCCAGATGCAAAATCGCAATCGGCGGCCGCCTGTCGATCCGGTGAACGCGCTGTTGTCTTTCGGCTATGCGATGCTGACGCGCACCTTTGTCGTTGCGCTTTCAGCGGTTGGTTTCGATCCTTATCGGGGCTTCTTTCATCAACCGCGCTATGGGCGGCCGGCATTGGCGCTGGACATGATGGAGCCGTTCCGGCCGCTGATCGTCGAGTCTGCGGTGATCACGGCGATCAACAACGGGGAAGTGCGGCCAACGGATTTCGTGCGCAGAGCCACCGGAGTGAATCTCACTGATTCGGGCCGCAAGCGGTTTATTGCCACGTTCGAGCGACGGCTGCGCCACGAGGTTACGCATCCGGTGTTCGGTTATCGCGTGGAGTACCGTCGTCTACTGGAAATTCAGGCGCGCCTGCTGGGTAGATTTCTGCTTGGCGAGACGGTGGAGTATCCGAATTTTGTTACGCGGTGACTTGGTTTTATCGGTGTGCCAAACGAGTGTCGCGGCGCGCAGGCTGAGCGATCATGGAATTAGCGGGTTGGATAACGAACGCTTTTCTGGGGAGACAACGAGGCTCACGTCATGAACGGGAATGAGCGATTGTATTTCGTCATCTACGACATTTCCGATCCCAAGCGTTGGCGCTCCGTATTTCGAACAATGCACGGCTATGGAGAATGGGTCCAGCTTTCTGTGTTTCAAACCCGCTTGTCGCGAGTGCGACACGCAGAATTGATCGCCGATCTCGACGGAATTATTCACCACGACGAAGACCATGTTGTTATCATAGATGTCGGCGCGGCGGACAAGGTTGAACCTAAAGTCGTATCGCTCGGCAAGCGATCGTTTACTGTGGTTGAGCGCGAACCCGTAATCGTTTGAACTCGCCGATGAGTTGCGAGCGCTCAAGTGACGCATGGCTACCCGGAAAGCGCTCGCGCGAGAATTTGCTCTTTAATATCAAGAAAGTATGAGTTACTCTGAATCCTGTTGCCGGAGTCGGAGGCCTTATCGTCGTATTACGAACCATGACTGCTCGCATTCGTGGCCCGCAAGTCGCATGAGCCTTCGTCTCCAGCGCTAGGTATTCCCCCCCGCAGAACGCGGGGGCCTCATTGAAGCGAAGCAGCTAATTGGACTGGTTATGTAGTACGATACATTCCCCCCCGCAGAACGCGGGGGCCTCATTGAAGCCAATATTGAGATTCAGAAAAATTCACGATTGGTGGGGGATTC
>JAAXGO010000133.1 GCA_012267425.1 Rhodothermales bacterium | reverse complement strand
GGTCGTGAAGCCCTACGTGCGCGGCTACGAGCCCAGCCGAATGGTCATCCCCCACCTGCGCTACGTCAGCATCGACGAATAAAGCGCGATAGCCTGCGATTTCGGCCTGTCTGTGATCGGGCTGCGCGGTCAGGAGGCGACTCGTGCGCAGCGGCGTCCTGCCTTTCCTCGTTCGTCGCCTCATGTTGGTGCCTGTGATGGTGTTCCTGGTCATGGCGATGACCTACGCCCTGACCCACCATGCGCCCGGAGACGCGGTGCGGATCATCGCTGGAGCGCGCGAGATTGAGCCGGAGCGCGCTGAACTGATTCGTGAGACCTATGGATTGAAGGGCAACTACGTCGAGCGGTTCGGCAACTACGTCTGGGGTTTGGTCAGTCGCGGTGACTTGGGTCCGTCTTATTTCTACCGTTCGCCGCAACGGAGTGTGCAGGAGCTTCTAGGCGAACGGATCGAGGTGTCGCTGCAGATCAATGTGATTGTGCTCTTGCTGACGTTCGGACTCGGGATTCCGCTTGGCATCTACGCCGCTCTGAGAGTTGGACGATGGCAGGATCCCGCTGTTATTGCCTTCTTCAAGGTCTTCGATTCCATTCCCTCTCCGATCATGGTGGTGGTGCTGGTCTACTTCTTTGTTGAGACCTTGGGCCCGGTCCTTCGTTTCTTCGGCTTTAACGTCCCAGTGGTTTGGACTCCCGGTGATCCGGCTTCTTTCATTGTGCCGGTGCTAGCGCTCACTCTGCCGGTTTGGGGCGGACTCGCTCGCTTTGTGCGCGCCAGCATGTTGACCACGATTCAGGAGGACTATGTGCGCACTGCACGCGCTAAAGGGTTGAGCGAACGGCGCATTATCTGGGGGCACGAATTTCGCAATGCGATGCTGCCGCTGGCCACGAGCATCGGCTTCGCCATCATCGGGATCGTTGGTGGTTCGATCATCGTGGAGACTCGTTATGCGGTACCTGGCGTTGGCCAGTTCATCTTTCAGTCCATCAATCAGCGGGACTTCAATGTCGTGCTCGGTTTCACGATTCTGACCGCAACGTTGATCATCATCGCGAACGCGCTCATCGATGTGGCCTATGTCTTCATCGACCCCCGCATTACGTACACGGAGCGGCGCACGTGACCGCCCAGGCAGCCGAGAGCCTGGCCTGGGAGCGGCCTCCACGTGGCCAGTCGCCATGGTGGCGTGCCGTACGAGCAATCTTGCGCAAGCGAGCAGCGGTGGTGTGCCTGCTCACGATCTTCGTTCTCTATGGGGCCGGGGCGTACACGCTGTTGGATGCGTTCGGCGTCGATTCAGGCTTGCAGGACCCGAACGCCACTAACCTCAGCGAACGGCGCTCGACGCGGGAAGCGAATGGCGTTGGCGAGACGCTGGGCACATTCATCGACCGTCTGCAGGTAGATCTCGATCGGATTACGGAGCTCAATTCCGAGATTGCGACGGAGTATGGGCCGCTGACGCGAGAGACCAGACTTCCTGCCGGAACCGAGTTGATTCTGAGCCCGGACGAGACCAAACAGGGCCCGTCGTCACGCCACTGGTTCGGTACCGATCGCGCTGGCCGTGACTTGTTCTCACGGGCGTTGTTCTCTTTGCGCACGACCATGATCATCAGCGTCCTGACAGTCATATTCGGCAATCTATTCCTCGGTCTGGGTATTGGCATGTTGGCTGGCTATCGCGGTGGCCGGACAGACAGCCTGATCATGCGCGCCAGTGAAGTGATTATGGCGCTGCCAAATCTTGTGTTTCTGATCGTCCTAGTGGCGGTCTTCCGCGACCGTTGGGAGGGCTGGTTCAGGGAGATCGAGGAATTTCTTGGTGCGCATTGGTTGATCGAGCAAGGCGTAGACGATTACGTGCTCATCATCTTCGCGCTCTCGTTCATCGGTTGGGCCGGCGCGGCGAGGTTTTATCGCGCACAGGTACTGTCCCTGCGCGAGTCCGACTACATCCTGGCTGCTGAGACGATCGGCGCCCGCACTCCGCGTATCTTGGTCCGACATCTCTTTCCAGGGGTTCTGCCCTGGTTCGTACTCGGGCTCAGCGCTTCTCTGGGCGAGATTGTTGGCTTGGAAGTCGGACTCACTTTTATTGGAGTGGGCATCACGCCTCCGACCGCCTCCTTCGGCGTGATGGTCGCCTCTGCAGGTCATTACAAGACACTGCTGAACGAACCGCAGCTACTGCTCGTTCCGATGCTGTTCATCCTGCCGCTGATGCTCGCTTTCAACCTGCT
>JAAXGO010000132.1 GCA_012267425.1 Rhodothermales bacterium | reverse complement strand
ATCTCATATGCTGTCGAACTTCAGGCTAACACTCGGAAGCTGCTACATTCCGACCAACGCCTTGGCCGCCGTCGCAGAGTGCGAGACCCTGAGAGCGAAGTGTTCGCGAGCGTCGTGCAGGCCTGCTGGAAATGGCGGCACCGGGATCCGGGGAGAGGTCAACGCCTGAGAAGATCCAGGATTATCACGGCAAGGGCAGGTCCTCCGGGCGGCCCTCGTGACAGAACAACCCGACTTCCGGCAAGTTGCAACCGGCCGAGATTGATCGCCGCCACGATGGCGGTAGCGCCGCAAGGAGTTGCAGATGGTAGCCACCGAGGCCGTCCAGGCGGCAAAGGAGCACATCCTAGAGCTTTTCAAGGACGAGAAGATCGCCCGTATCGGCTTGGAGGAGCTGGAATTCAAGATCGAGGATGACATGTGGGAAATAACGATCGGCTTTCAGCGCCTTTGGCAATCCGACTCGCCCGCTCGACTGGGCAATATCCTCGTTCCCCCGGCCCACCGTACCTATAAGACCGTCTGCATTCGCGACGATGGGACGTTCTTCTCCCTGAAGCACCGTGATGTCTCCGTCCCAGCCTGACGGAAATCCTCCGGGCGGCGTCTTAGTGGACGCCAATCTTCTGGCGCTACTCGTTGCCGGGGGCTGGCTCCAGACATCATTGTGCGGCACCGGCGGTTGGGGACGTTCTGTCCCGAAGACTTCGAACGAGTGCAGGAGATGGTAAGCTGCTTCGAGCGTGTTCTGGTCACACCCAACACGCTCACGGAGGCATCGAATCTTCTGGGGCAGCACCGGGAGCCGGAGAGATCCCGGTGCTTATGACTCTCCGCATCCTTATCGGCGAAAGCCATAAGGTCGTCGTAGCGAGCGCCGAGGCGGCCGGGCACCCGTCCTTCCCCCGGCTCGGCCTGACCGATGCAGGGCTGCTAGGTCTCGTGTCGCGAGACACGCCCCTCGTCACCGTGGACCTCGACCTCTACCTTGCCGCGGCGGCGGCGGATCCGTCATCGGCCGTCAACTACTGCCACCATCAAGAGCGATACACTCAATCCAACTGATTCCAACTGCGCCCCCGACGTATCCCACCTTTGCGCTCCGCGATCTGGCCCGTGACGTGGCCACGCGGCTAGCGGGAAGGAGCAACAAGGCCGTACGCTGGCTGGAAATGAACGGTGGCAGTAAGACACATAGCTCATCACCCTGAATCACCTTCCGCGATCCGGACCGTCTTCCACACCAAACCGTCTTCCACACCAACAAGTCGGGTAGGGTGTAATAAGGAACGTTCGATTTGTCGTAATTTGGCACGAATTCCTGGACAGTTGCCGCCGTAGTAATCAGCAGCAGGACGGCAAGAATGCGTGCGGATCGCTGCATGTCGTTTCCGATGGCGGATCCGTAGACACTGTGACGTGACGGGCAGGTTTCTTGGCTGGATCTTCAGAAGGCAGTGAGGGCGATCGTCACGTCCATCACGTTTGTATGCGTGGGTCCTGTCCTCAGATGGCCTCCGAGCGCCCGGAAGATCTCATACGTATCGTTGGCCGATAGCCGTTCTACCAGGTCAATGCCGAGGCGGCGCGCCCTGCGCGCAGTCTCAGGCGTCACCCAGGCGCCTGAGACATCCGTCGGTCCATCGATTCCGTCCGTGCCCCCGCTCAGGATGGCGATCTGTCGCTCGCAGCCGTCGAGCTCGATCGCGGCTGCGGTGGCAACTTCTTGATTGCGCCCCCCGCGCCCGCCTCCTGTAACTGTCACGGTGGTTTCTCCTCCCCACACGAGACACGTCCTTCCGCATGTTGCCATGGCTTCGCGGGCAATCGTCCGGCCCACTTCCGAAGCCTCCCCATGCAGGTCACCCGATCGAATGTACGTGGCATAACCGAGCCTTTGGGCTGCCGCTGATACCGCCTGCAATGCGTCGGCATTCGTTCCCAGGAGCACGGCTTGGGAGCGCTCGTAGTAGGCGTCATCCCCCACCGGCGTCTCCGGGTACCTTTTAGCTGCGCTGCCGATCAATGTGCGTCGCACGGCAGCAGGCACGTCGTCCCACAGGCCGTAGCTATGCAGCACAGATATGGCATCCGCGTATGACGAAGGATCCGGAACTGTTGGGCCACTCGCAATGGCGGAGATCACGTCTCCGGTAACGTCGGAAATTATCAAGGTGGTGACATCCGCCGGATATGCAGCCCACGCAAGGCCTCCCCCCTTGATTCTGGACAGGTGCTTGCGAACCACGTTTGTCTGATGGATGTCTGCACCGGAATGCAGAAGTGCTCGGCTCGTCGCCTGGAGATCGCCAAACGTAAGGCCCTCTGCCGGAGCCGCCCATAGCGCCGAGCCACCGCCGGAAAGGAGTACCACCAGCAAATCCCCTTTGCGACTTGACGACGCGACTTCGAGTGCGCGCCGAGCGGCGTCTACACTTGATGCATCAGGAACCGGATGGCCAGCTTCGAAAACCGCTGTCTTGGCTGGAACGTGTTGGGACTCGGGAAACGACTCCGTATAACCGTGCGGAACGACGACATGGCCGCCTTCGAGTCGGTCCCCAAGCGCCAATTCTGCCGCTCCAGCCATCGCCATGGCCGCTTTTCCCGCCCCGACAATCCGCACGCGCCGGTAGCATTCCAAGGGCACGTCTGTTAACTCTTGAATGTCGAATCGATTGAACAACCGATCCGCCTGTACACTTCGGACTGCGGAATAATAGAGCCCTCGTGCATCGTCAACCAAGCGGAGCATGGACGTCGAATTGGAAGGCGGAGAAAGCCTGGTGCGGTTTGTTAGTATAGCACACTCGAAACGCGAAAAGAGACTGAGTAAATCGTGCAACGCAGAGACTTCATCGCCGCGCTTGACATTTTAGCCGCCCTGTCGTTTAGTGCCACGGCGTATTGGGTCACAAAGACAATGCCCACGACCTGGAATGGATCGTCTCTCATGTCCGCGTCGGCCCGGCAAGACGCTCTTCGGTCCCGCCATGTCCAATCTGACGTATATACTGGCATGTGACGGCACGAAGAGCATGGCAGAGGCATGGGCCAGGTTCCGCGCTGATCCGGACTGGATTGTCCTCAAGGCTGATCCTCAGTACGCCGATACCATCTCCAACACCATCACCCTCCGGGCCGGAGCCGTACTCCGAGATATAGCTACTTGTACTTGAGCACGCCCTTCAGGATACTCTGATTCGATTACAACCATATTTCTCCGGCATAGCCACCATGTTTCGAGGCCGACTCGTCCATCTCTTCCCGTACGTTGCATTCCTGTTTTTCGTACTGATTCCGCCAAAGGCCACAGCCATGCAACAGCAAGAGGCAGAATCAGAGGAAGAACAAGAAGAGCCTCCGCGCCAGGTTCTATCGGCCCCAGACCGCGGCGAAGGTGAAGGCAAGGGGCCGTTCGATCGAATGATCATTCGTGGCGCGATCATGATCGACGGCACGGGTGCACCTCCGCGAGGCCCGATGGATATAGTCATCGAAGGCAGCCGGATTGCTAGTGTGCGGAACCTCGGCAGTTCTCTCGCTGGCATTGACCCTGAGAATAGACCAGGCGAGGCGACGTACGAGATCGATGCTCACGGGATGTATGTAATGCCGGGTATCGTTGACCTTCACGTACACACGGGGGGCGTACCCAAAGCGCCTTGGGCCGAATACGTTTACAAACTATGGCTCGCCAACGGCGTCACGACCGTCCGGGGCGTGCCGACAGGTCCCCTGGACTGGTCTTTGAACGAACGTGAGCGGAGTGCCAGGAACGAAATCGTGGCGCCGCACATCGTGTCCTACCATCGCCCCGGCAGTGGCTGGGAAGATCGCCGCATCCAAACGCCAGACGATGCGCGTGAATGGGTGCGATTCGCCGCCGAAAAGGGTGTCGACGGGCTAAAACTGGGCTCGTATCCACCCGACATCATGGCAGCACTTCTGGACGAAGCCTCAAAATTCAACCTTGGATCCACGGCGCATCTCGGGCAGATGGGTGTCGCGCAGATGAACGCCATCGATGCTGCTCGGCTCGGCCTGGGCAGCGTGACACACTTTTACGGCCTGTTCGAGTCGATGTACGAGCAGAATGACATACAGCCATGGCCGGTCGACATGAACTATAACGACGAGCAGTTTCGGTTCGGACAGGTCGCGCGGCAGTGGAGTCTTATCAAGCCGGGCGGCAAGAAGTGGAATGCGCTCTTGGAGGAATTTCTCGAGCTGGATTTTTATATCAATCCAACTATGACGATTTATTCCGCCGGGCGGGATGTCATGCGGGCACGCAATGCCGATTGGCACGCGACCTACACGCTCCCGTCGCTGCAGGAATTTTTTCACCCTAGCCGGACCGACCACGGATCATATTTTTTTGACTGGACGACACACGATGAGGTCGCCTGGAAACGATTCTACTGGGTGTGGATGCAGTTCTTGAATGAATACAAGAACCGCGGCGGCAAGGTCACTGTCGGATCCGACAGCGGGTTCATCTATCAGCTGTACGGATTCGGGACGATTCTGGAACTCGAAATGCTGCAGGAGGCCGGATTCCATCCCTTGGAAGTCATCCGCGCCGCTACGATGCACGGCGCCGAGGAAATCGCCAAGTCCAAGGGAACGGCGATTGACTTTGGTGTCATCCGCGGCGGCTTGCGTGCGGATCTATTGGTCCTAGAAGAGAATCCACTTGCGAATCTGAAAACACTCTACGGCACGCAAGCCATCCGGCTCAACGACGACACGGGCAGGCCCGAACGCGTCGGCGGCGTCAAATACACAATCAAGGATGGCATCATTTATGACGCCAAGAAGCTGCTTGCAGACGTCCGCGCAATGGTCGAGGCACAGCTGGCCGAGGGCGTATTCCACGAAAACGGCAACTGACCGTTGCCACACACCTCAAGAGGCACATTTATGAGAAAACACTGTATGGCACTTTGGGCGTTGGCACTGGTGTGCGCACTGCCCGTCGCCGCGCAGGACAACGACGCGTATCTAGCTGGCTGGCAGGCGGATTTCGACCGCACGTCGCAGAAGCTAAACGATCTGGCAGCCGCTTTCCCTGACGACATGTACGGATGGAGACCGGCTGAAGGCGTGCGTTCCGTTGGCGAGGTCTGCGCGCATGTCGTGCAGGCTAATTACGCGCTTTCGGGCATATTGGGTGCCGAAAGTCCGGCCGACTTCCCACAAGATGTGGAGCAGTCTGTCACAGGCAAAGATGACCTGCTCATGTGGCTCGAGAAGTCTCAGGATCACGCGCGCAAAGCGGGTGCATCGACAGCCTCGGAGGATCTCACTGAAACCGTCGACGCATTCGGGGGCACGTGGTCCATGTACGACGTGCTTATCCTCATCGGCGGTCACAGCCATGAGCATCTGGGACAGCTCATCGCCTACGCGAGGATGAACGGCGTTGAACCGCCGTGGTCAGGCGAGTAAGCGTTCAGCGGCTTCTGGCTGCGCTTCTGATCAAGCCTTGCCTGCCGCCCGGCGTCGACCGGAATCATGCTGTCACCTCCTCTGGACCAGCCGATCTCATCGCAGCACTTCCCAATGTCCCGCCCTGTCCGAGCCGACCCGCCGGATGACCCCGGCCGCCTTCAAGTTTTGCAAGTGGTACTTCACTCCGTCCGGCGATAGGCGAACGCGCTCAGCAAGCGCCGTCCGGGTCAGCCTAGGCTCGGCCCGGAGGCAATCCACGATCCGGTCGCGGGTGGGTTTCCGGGTAGCTCCGGCCGACTTCTGGGTAGTCTTCTGGGTAGTATTGGGAGAGTGTTCCCCGCTGCGTTCCAGCGCGCTGCGACATCGGCGGTCTGATAGATGTCCGAGAACGGGAACCGCACCCACAGGCCATCCCCGCCCGTGTCGAGCCGCCACGTCGGCACCGGGTTACCCGCCTCGCGGCAGATGTCCATGATCCGCCGAATGCCGCGCCCCCACGCCTCGATCATTCCGGCCCGGAAGAAAGCGTAGGCAATGCGCGGGTTGTGCGGCCGCGACGACATTTCGTCGGCAAGCAGTTCGGCCGTCCATTCGGGGTTCAGGTGGGCCGCGTTCCAGATCGCGATCCGATCGTCACGGACCCGAATCTGGATCGTCGTGGGGCTTGCGTAGTCGCGGTGGATGACCGCGTTGATCACCGCCTCCCGCATCGCCTCGCGCGGCACGGGAAAAGTCTCGACCCGGTAGACATCGTCATAGGAGACAAGACCGCGGGTATACTTCGTGTACAGCAGGTCCATGGCCCGGTCCACCTGCGCGAACAGGTCGCCCCCGATTTCGTCCTGAAACAGCAGTTCCGACCCTCGAAAGTAGCCGATTTTGACATACGCGTCCGGCACGAGCCGTCCGGGCGACGGATGAAAGAGCAACGCAGCTGCCCTCTTCAGGTGCTCCCCCTCCCGCAGACTCAGGTTCCCGACGAGAATCTCAATAGGTTCGCCGAGGACTTCCGCCGGAAGCCGTCCGCTCCTCACGGTCCTGCGGCGGAACGCATCGACCACGCGGGTGTCAAGATCCTTCAGTCCAACGCCCGGTAGCGGCATGTCGTCCCACGTCCTCCCGTACCTCGCAAGCAGGAATCGGCTCAGTGCGGCACCCCTGAGAACCTGCTTCGTGCTGCCGCTGCGGTAGTGGAACTCTCCCTTATAGCTGATCGGATTCGGATGCGGCTCGACCGCGATTTCGAGGTACTCGCGACCGGCCTCCGACTTCAGATTCACGTCCACCACGATGCCGAGCAGCGACTGCACCTTGCCGGGGATCTCTTCAAGCAGTCGGAGAACCCCTTTCACTCCGACGACCTTACCGCTGTCGTCCCTGCCGATCTCCAGAATACCGCCTTGCGCGTTGGCGAATCCGCAGATCCACTTCAGGTGCTTATCCCGCCAGGACCGCTTCCACTCGACGTTCTGGGTCTCAGGCGTCATCGGTCTCCTCCTCCAGTCCGTCGGGGATTGGCAGCCGGACGACTCCAGTGAGAAGCTGTTGCATCATGCCATGCTATGATATCTTCTGGCCGACCTCGCCACGCTCACCCGCAACCGGGTTTTGCCCATGGCAGAGGGAGCCGTGGCCGCCGATGTCCTCACCATTCCCACCCCGCTCCAGGCCGAAGCCTTCCGCCTGCTCGACGTTTGTCCGTGAATTGTACCCAGTAGGGTACACTC
>JAAXGO010000131.1 GCA_012267425.1 Rhodothermales bacterium | reverse complement strand
ATGAGATAAGAGTAGCCGTTCCGTTATTGCGTTTCAATCTTGAAGAACACGTCCAATCGATAAGAAGGACCATGATGAGAGCTCGCGAGATAACGTTCGACGCCTTGACCGCGGAATGCGGCTCGAGGAGCGACGTCGTCCATACATTCCTCGCGGTGCTGCACCTAGTGGCACGGCGCAGCGTGAACGTGCGTCAAAGAAAGGCGTTCGGGCCGATAACGATATCAACTGTCGAGGGCGACGATTAGCGGCGAGCCGGTTTCCGGATCGAACAACGCTCCCCCAGTGACGCAGCAAGAGTTCGACCTACCCGAAGATCCGACTTTGGAGCGAGTCATCGAAGCGCTGCTTTTTGTGGCCGACCGGCCAATTACGTCCGCGGAAATGCGAACAGCGACCGCCGCCGCCGACGCTGAGATCGAGCGAGCGCTGCGGAGCCTAACGGCAGCGTACCGGAATCGGGGGATTCGCATCCTCGTTCATGGCGACTCATATCAGATGTGTTCGGCGCCCGAAGCATCGCGGTACTGCCGAAACTTGCTGGGGCTCGATTCGACTCCAAGGCTGACGCGGGCGAGTCTCGAATCCCTGGCGATCATCGCCTACAACCAGCCGACTACAAAGGCCCAGATCGACCACATACGGGGAGTCAACTCCGAGAGTTCTCTAGCCCTGCTGATCGGCAGGGGGCTTGTAGTGTCGGTGGGCAGAGGGAGCCAGATAGGACGGCCGATGCTTTATGCGACGACGGCCAGGTTCCTTGCGTATTTCGGTATCGAATCGCTCGACGATCTGCCCGAAGCAGATCTGCCCGAACCTGGCGGCGGTCGGCCGGGATGGACTAGCTAATCTCTTCGTCTAGCTTCGTACCAACAACGGTACGCGGCAACACACGTGCAGCTAACGCTGCGAATGTCTCACGAGGCCGCCAACTGAAAACCGGGGCAGGGGTTTCTACGGCCGCTGGACAGTCGGCCTGAATTCCGGAGCTAACGCTTGGTGAATTGAGGCGCTTTTCTCGCTCGCTTCAGACCTGGCTTCTTGCGTTCCTTTGCCCTTGAATCCCTAGTAAGAAATCCCCCCTTTTTCAGCGCGGGGCGAAGGTCAGGATTGAACTCAACGAGCGCGCGCGCAAAACCGTGCCGTATCGCGCCCGCCTGACCGGAGATTCCGCCGCCCGAAACCTTGATGCTGGCGCTGAAGTCGCCTTCCACCAACTGGATCGGCTCCACGGCGTAGAGCTGATGAAACGCTATCGGGAAAAATTCCTCGAAAGGCCGGGCGTTCACGGTGATGGGGCCTTTGTGCGGATAGAGCCTGACCCGCGCGACCGCCGTTTTACGACGCCCAGTCCCGTAGTAGTACCGCTCTGTCTTGCTAGCCACCTTGCGCACCTACTTCCTCAAGTGGTTGAGGTTGCTGACCTCCATGCGGATGATCCTTTCCCGCGTATACGTGAAGCCGACGGTACGCGCCGCGCCCCACCTTGTTCTTCGGCAGCATTCCCTTGACGGCGCTTCTGATAACGCGATCGGGATGCTCGGCCAGCATTCGCTCGAGCGTAACGGACTTCAGCCCGCCCGGATATCCGCTGTGTCGGTGGTAGAGCTTGTTCCGCAGCTTCTTGCCCGTCGTGCGGACCTGGTCGGCGTTGACCACGACGACGAAATCGCCGCTCTCTAGGTGCGGCGCGTAGGTCGGCTTGTCTTTGCCCATCAGGACAGTGGCGATCTTAGAGGCGACCCTTCCGAGTGTCTGACCGCTGGCGTCGACAACCCACCAGCGGCGTTGAATGTCTCCAGCTTTGACCGAATGCGTCCTAGCGCGCATTTTCAGCCATAACAATCGCCGTGTCTCCGGCGTTTTGCTCGTACACGTCAATTCTCTTTCCGTACTCAACCCCTATCAAATAGAGACCATGGGGCAGTAGCGACGGAGCTACGATAGAACTCTCGGCCCCGGATAGCAATAGGGTTGCGTCTTGCGGTTCCCAACGGCCGAGACCGATGTTGACCAGCGTTCCAGCGATGCGCCGCACCATACGCTTTGCGAAGGCGTTGGCGCTAATCCGAATGAAAACCAAATCGCCCTGTCTCCAACATAAGCATTCGAAGACGTGCCGGAACACTTGACCCGACTCGCCTGCCGCGAAGTTGCGAAAATCATGCGTCCCTAAAAAAGCTCGGCACGCCTGCGTCATCAGATTGATGTCCAAAGGCTGAGGCACCCAGACAGACCGACGATTTTGAAGCGCCGAGCGCTCCGGGCGGTTGAATATCCGGTATTCGTAGACTCTCGCCGACGCCTCACGGCGCGGATCAAACCCCGGCTGCGCTTCAACAGCGGTCAACACACTCACGTCGCGAGGGAGCTTGGCGTTCAGCGCGCGCTTAAGTTCGTCAACGCGCAGCGCGCCGCCGTATTCGAACGCCACGACCTGCCCTTCCGCATGTACACCGCTATCGGTGCGGCCCGCAGCTCGCACGCGAATGCCAGCTCCCGAAATGGCGAGAAGCGCCGCTTCCAAACAGTCTTGCACTGTGTGCACGTGTTGCTGCGACTGAAATCCCGCGTAATCGGAGCCGTCGTATTCAATCGTTAGTTTTGCAGTCGTCATAAGTCCTAGAGCAGCTCGATCTGGACCATTTGGGCGGCATCGCCCCCGCGTGGACCGAGACGATAGCTTCGCGTAAAACCGCCAGGGCGGTCCTTGAACCTCTCCGCCAGCTCACCAAACAGCTTTTCAACGACGAACGGGTCTTGAATCCGGGCGATTGCCTGTCGCCGGGCGTGCAAGTCGCCACGCTTGGAAAGCGTGATCAGTTTGTCGATATGGGAGCGGACCTCCTTGGCCTTCGCCTCGGTAGTCTTGATGCTGCCGTGTATCAGCACAGAACGGGCCAGGTTTCTGAGCATGGCCTTACGGTGGCTAGGCGATCGACCGAAGCCGCGCCGCTTGTTCCTGTGTCTCATTTCTAGTCGCTACCTGCCGCCACAGGCTCTTCGTCCTTTATCTGGAGCCCTTGCTCGGCCAACTGCTCACGAATCTCCTCGACGAGCTTCACGCCCATTCCACGGAGCTCGCGCAAGTCCTGTTCGGTCATATCGAGCAAAGCGTCAACCGTCTCGATTCCATGCCGCTTTAGACAATTCAAAGCCCTATTCGACAGTCTGAGGTCTTCGATCGGCAAGACCTGCTCGCCACTTTCACCAATTCCACCCGGTTCTCCGTCTAGCTCCGGCATCTCGAGGGCGCCGACTCTGGTTACCATCGAAAACGAATCGACCAGAATCTGCGACGCCTGCGAAATCGCTTCCTCGGGCCGCATCGCACCGTCGGTCCAGATGTTGAGGACCAGGCGGTCGAAGTCAGTGGCCTGACCGACTCGGGCATTTTCAACAACATATTGAACCTTGGTTACCGGGGTGTAGCGAGCGTCGATTGGAATTACGCCTATTTCATGACGCTGCATCTGCTCCTCGGCTCCCTTGTATCCAACACCGCGCTCAACCACCAGCTCGACACGCAGCGCGCCCTCATCGTTGTCGAGGGTCGCAAGATAGTGATCGGGATTGACGATCTCGACCTCCGAACCGATCTGAATATCACTGTCCGTGACCACCCCAGGTCCGGTCTTCTCGATCAGCCCGTTGACGGGACCGTCACCGT
>JAAXGO010000130.1 GCA_012267425.1 Rhodothermales bacterium | reverse complement strand
ACCTCGGCTTCATTGCCGACATCGGGTACAATCAGGCTACCGCCGCATATCGGCCCTCGTGGGGCAACGTGGGGGTGTTCGGCCTGTCCTTGGTTGGTGTCGATTACGGCGATTTCATAGGGACCGTCCGTGCCGACAACACGGACGGCTTCGTGGAGACAGGCATATTCAATCCAACATCGGCAGCAATCGGATTCGGATATGCCCGATCGTTCTCGGAGCGCTTCTCGGCTGGTGCAAACATCAAGATGGCCTTTCAGAATTTCGTCGGTGAGTTTGTTACGAGTCAGGTCTTTGAGACCGGTGAAGTCTTGAGCATGGAGTCGTATAGAAGTAGAACTGTTGCTTTTGACTTCGGTATCCTGTATTCGACGGGATTCAGGAGCTTGGTGATTGGGATGAGCGCACGGAATTTTTCACGTGATCTCACGTACGTGCGCGAGCGGTTCGAATTGCCACTGACTTTCCAGATCGGCGTCGCTATGGATCTCATCGACTTCACGGCGATGGACCCGAACATGCATTCGATAATGGCGCACGTTGACGCCCAGCGTCCGCGTGATTTTGACGAGCACGTTCGCTTCGGTATCGAGTACACGTTCATGAACATCGTCTCTTTACGCGGCGGCTTCGAGCAGGCCGCGGTCAGCGAGGAGCAGGGTTTCAGCCTTGGTGCCGGTTTGAATTATGACATGGGCGGTGCACGATTCGGCGCGGACTACGCGTACACAGATTTCGGATTGTTCGGATCGCTGGACCGTTTTGCCTTGCACATCGGCTTCTAAAGCCGACACTTGAGGATTTGGTGCGCTGCGCCTCAGATTAAGGGGAACTCGGTGGTACGATACCGCCGGGTTCTTCGTGTTTTGGGCGTACGTCAGACGATCTCGATGCTGAGAGATAGCACTGCTTGGGCGTTGGCAGTACTTGGTACGGCATGTCTCGCTGCCATGTGCGGCGATGCTGTGGGGCCGGTTTCCAACGGCACAAAGATCGCCTTTGCGGAAGTTGCGACTGAGGCGGGACTGGGTGTGTTCACTCACGACAACGGAGCGGATGGTGACAAGCTGTATGCCGAACAGATGGGGTCGGGCGGAGGCTTTTTGGATTATGACGGTGACGGGTGGCAGGATATTCTCTTGATGGGAGGTGGGCAGTGGTCTCGCGCGCCAAGAGCCGGCTACCGGCCTTTGTGGTTATTTAAAAACCTTGGCGACGGAAGATTTGCTGATGTGACGGCGGTGGCAGGGCTTGACTCTGTGGAGGCGTTTACGATCGGCATGGCAGCTGCCGACTACGATAATGACGGCGATACGGATTTTCTGCTAACGAACGTGAACGAAAACATGCTCTTCAGGAACGACGGTGGTCGTTTCGTTGAGGTAGGCACCGAGGCAGGGATTTCTGGGCACGACGAATGGAGCAGTTCGGCTCTATTTTTCGATGCCGATCGTGACGGCTGGCTTGATCTCTACGTTGGCAACTATGCAGAATGGACGCCGAAAACGGACAAGTTCTGCCCTGAAGGAGGATCGGTTAAACTCTACTGCATCCCGGCCGACTACCGAGGAAGGCCGAGTCGTTATTATCGAAACAACCGAGACGGTACGTTTACCGATCACACGGAAGAAGCAGGCTTCTCTTCGGCAATCGGCAAGTCGCTCGGTGTGGCGGAGCTGGATTACGATCGTGATGGGTGGTCGGACTTCTTTGTGGCGAACGACGGTGAAGGAGACTTGCTGTACGAAAACGACCGAGACGGTACGTTCACCGAGCGGGGTGTGTTAAGCGGCATCGCATTCAGTGAGCACGGAGAGGCGCGTGCGGGAATGGGTATTGACGTGGGTGTGGTGGACGAAACGGGCGAGCCGACTATGTTTGTTGGCAATTTTTCGGACGAGATGATCGGTGTGTACAGGCATACCGGAAACGGACTGTTTCTGGACCGGGCCGCGGTCTCAAGAATTGGTCAACCTAGCCTCAATACGCTCACGTTTGGGCTTTTTCTCGTCGATATCGACTCGGATGCCGATTTGGACCTGTTTGCCGCGAATGGGCACGTCTATCCCGATCGCCTGGAGGGACAGGACAAAATCACGTATGAGCAGCGATCACAGCTTTTCCTAAACGTTGGTGGTGGCTCTTTCGAGGAGGTGGCACCGGAAACGACGCCGCCGCTCTTGGTGCGTATGGTTGCACGCGGTGCCGCCTGGGCTGATTACGATCGTGACGGGGACGTAGATATCCTCGTTACGGAAAACGACGGCCCCGTGCATCTCTGGCGCAATGACACACGAGGTGGCAACTATTTCCGCGTTTCGGTTCGTGGAAGCGCAAGCAATCGGGACGGCTTAGGTACGCGCATACGAATTCAGCACGGGAAAGCAGTGCAGGAGCGCCGCATTCGTACGGGTTCCAGTTATCTGTCGCAGTCCGAAACGGTTGCAGTTTTTGGACTGGGTTTGTCAACGCGCGTTGATGTCGTGTGGGTGCGATGGCCTGATGGATCCGAATCGGAATACGGCCCCGTTGACGCGAACAGGGAGATTCGACTTATCGAAGGCAATCCCGGTTGGGAGGAAATAGCAATGGCCCCGGGGGGTGCGACGCGGTGACAGAGCGTAACAACACGGTAGAGCGGCGGGCACCGTACGTGCTGCTTGTACTCCTGCTCGCAAGCTGCAGTGATGAGCCGATTGCTGTTGAGGAGTCGTCGCTCGTTTTCACGGACATCAGCCTAGAGGCTGGACTTGCGGACTTTAGGCACACGAACGGTGGATTCGGCGAAGCGCTTGCTCCGGAAATCGTCGGTGGGGGTGGCGGGTTCGTTGACTACGATTCCGATGGTCTTGTCGACATTGTACTTGTTGGAGGGGGAGCGTTTGAGGAATTCCCGGTAGCCGGACCGGCGCTGCGCCTCTACCGCAATCTGGGCATGGGCCGGTTTGAGGAGGTGACGGAAGAATCGGGACTGTGGTTATTTCGGACGTATGGCTTCGGTGTCACGGCAGGCGATTACGACAACGATGGAGATCAGGACCTCTTTCTGACGACGCTGTACTCCGATCTACTTTTGCGCAACGACGACGGCGTATTTGTGGAAGCGGCGAGGGAAGCGGGCATTGGCGCAATCAAAGAGTGGAGCACATCTGCATTGTTTTTCGACGCCGATCTGGACGGATATCTCGATCTCTACGTCGGCACATACGTGGACTGGTCGCCCGAGAAGGACCAATACTGCGGCTTCGAGGGAGAAAAGGTGTACTGTACTCCAGAGCTCTATGACGGGATCTGGGGCCGCTACTGGCACAATAACGGTGACGGCACGTTCACCGAGCGTACCGCAGAAAGCGGATTTACCTCCGGCATCGATGCCGTGCGCGACAAGACGTTGGGTGTTGCGGAACTGGATGCTGATTCCGATGGATGGCCCGATTTGGTGATCGCCAACGATACTGAGCGCGACCTGTTGTTCGTCAACAACGGTGATGGCACGTTTACCGAGTTCGGCATTCGAAGTGGTATCGCTTTTGATCAGCATGGCAAGCCGCGCGCCGGCATGGGAATAGATGTCGGCGTGGTGGATGCTACCGGAGAGCAATCTGTATTCGTGGGCAATTTTTCGGGGGAGACAGTCGGAGTGTACCGACACACGGGAAATGGCCTCTTCATCGACCGCGCTGCGGTGTCACGAATCGGTCGCCCAACCATGAAGACGCTTACCTTCGGGCTCTTTTTGTTCGATGTTGATCTGGACGCAGATCTCGATCTATTCATTGCTAACGGTCACGTGCAGACACATATCGAACACATCGTCGAAGGCATTACCTTCAGACAGCTGCCACAGCTGTTCTTGAATGACGGGCGCGGCTTCTTTGAGGAGCTCATGCAAAACCGAGGCATCTTGGCCCGCAAGCTGGTTGGTCGCGGTGCTGCTTACGCCGATATTGACCGGGATGGAGACCTTGACGTCCTGGTCACCGAAAACAATGGCTCGGCGCATCTTTGGCGGAACGACGTGACCGAAGGTCACTGGCTGCGTGTGACGCTTGAAGGACGGATTAGCAATCGTGACGGGTATGGCACGCAGGTGGAGGTATTCACCGGAGGCACTTCGCAGGTCCGACGGGTGCGTTCCGGCTCAAGTTACCTTTCGCATTCGGACCCGGCTGCGGTATTCGGCTTAGGGGCTTTAGAGCGCGTGGACAGCCTCCGTGTCGACTGGCCTAGTGGGATTGTTGACCGTTTTGAATTGCTTGACGCAGACCGGCATGTGCACGTAATCGAAGGGAGTACGATTCAGTGATCAAGCCGACATGTGGCGTGACAGGTATCGGGCGCCGGAAGATCTCCTCTCTCATTCCGGCCAGCCTCTGTGTGCTGCCACTACTTTTTGCATGCAGTGAAACTAAGACGTCAGACACGGCGGATGAGCTGGCGAGGGAGATTCCGATCGGCTTCACGGACGTGGCTGAGGAGGTCGGGCTTGGCGAATTTCGGCACGTATCGGGCGCTTTCGGAGAGAAGTGGTTTCCGGAGACTATGGGTGCAGGCGGTGGCTTTCTGGACTATGATGGAGACGGTCACTTGGACATACTCCTGGTTGCCGGGACGACGTTCGCATCGCGCGAGGAGCCTGCTGGCCCGGCGCTGCGGCTGTACCGCAATGACGGTACTGCCCAATTTACAGAGGTGACTGAAAGCGCAGGGCTCGGCGGTATCGAGGCGTACGCGTTCGGTGTCACGATTGCTGACTACGATAACGACGACGACGCGGACATTTTCGTCACGGCGCTATTTGAAAACCTGCTGCTGCGCAATGACGAGGGAGTATTTCGTGACGTTGCGGCGGACGCCGGAGTACGTGGTGCACCGGAGTGGAGTGCTGCTGCGGTTTTTTTCGATGCGGACCGGGACGGCCACCTGGACCTGTTTGTGGGGAACTATGTGAAGTGGTCTCCCGAGACGGACGTTTTCTGTACCCGCGTCGGCGATCGCAAGTCCTACTGTACCCCGGAGCTCTACGAGGGTATTTCTGGCCGTTTCTATCAAAACCGTGGGGAAGGCACGTTCACAGACCGCTCGCAGGAACTCGGATTTACCGAAGCGCCAGGCAAGACGCTCGGGGCGATTTCCACGGACTTTAACCGCGACGGGTGGCCGGATCTCGTTGTGGCCAACGACACGCAGCGTGATCTGCTCTATGAAAACCGCGGCGATGGGACGTTTACCGAGAAAGGTGTTTTCAGCGGCATTGCGTTTGACGAAAATGGACGCGCCCGGGCCGGGATGGGTGTAGATGCCGGCATCGTTGATGAGACGGGTGAGGTTACGATTGTCATTGGGCACTTTTCGCAGGAAATGGTTGGCGTCTACCGCCATCAGCAGAGTGGATTTTTTACTGATCGCGCGGCCGTTTCACGAATTGGAAGGCCAAGTCTTAGGACGCTTACGTTTGGGCTATTCCTCTTCGATGTCGACTTGGATGCTGATTTGGACTTGTTTACTGCCAACGGGCATATTACCGAAGACATCGAGCTCGTCGAAGACGGTATCACGTTTCGTCAGCCAGCGCAGTTGTACAGGAATCAGGGCGGCGGCTTCTTCGAGCCGGTTCCAGAGTCGGCCACACCACCCTTGGCAATTCCCATGGTGGCGCGCGGTGCGGCGTCTGGCGACTTCGACAACGATGGTGACCTTGACATCCTGGTTACCGAAAACAGTGGCCCCGTCCACCTGTGGCGCAACGACCTCTCTGGCGGCAACTGGCTGCGCGTCCATCTGGAAGGAACGAATAGCAATCGCGACGGCATCGGAGCACGCGTGGTCGTATATGTTGGCGAACGTACGCAGGAGCGGTACGTGCGTGCAGGTGGGAGCTACTTGTCGCATTCAGAGATCGCTCCGCTTTTCGGGCTCGGCGCTGCCGATCGTGTAGACAGTCTCACGGTTTACTGGCCGAGCGGCGCGGTCGATCGGCTGGGCGCGTTTTCTTCGGGCAGTGACGTGCGGCTCGTCGAAGGTGCCAGTGGTAAGTTATGAGCGTACGGCAGACGCCACATAGGATTGTAAGCGGATTCCACTCCATCGCACTCTTTTTTAGTACAGTGGCGGTGGGATTTGTGGGTGGTTGTGGCACCGGCACGAGCGACGAGCCGGATGCGGCTGCACGTGAGCTGATGTGGGAAGTGCAGGACGCATTTGAGCAGGCTGACTATCTCAGAACTCTTGCACTCGTCGACTCGGCCTTGGGTTTTTTGCCCGATTATGCACCGCTTCACTTCGTGCAGGCCAGGGTATTGACTAAGTTGTATCGATTTGACGAGGCCGAAGCGACGTACGAGCGAACGCTGGCACTTCAACCTGGGTATCCTGCGGCGTCCTTCAATCTGGGTAACAACGCCTTCTTTTTGGGACGTCACAGGCAGGCTCTCCGCCACTACGAGCGGGAGCTGTCACGGGGCACGCTCGACGACGAGGCAAGGAGCCTAGTTGACGCGCAAATCGGACGGGTGTTTGCTCGTCTTGTGGTAGCAGATAGCGCACGGAAGGCTTTTGAGGCATCATTGTCTGTGCGTGAGGCTGATGCTCAAACGTGGGCGTGGCTCGCCCAGCTGTCGGAGGACGAGGGAGAGCTGAATCAGGCGTTGTCCGAGGCCCGCCGCGCATTTGGCATTGAGCCGGAAAACATCGAATACCAATATCTCGTCGGCGCGTTAGCCTTCAAGACGGGTGCATTGGAAGAGGCGGAGGGCCATCTGCGGGCCGTCGCCTTGGCGGCTCCGTGGCATGCGGGGGCCCATTACAATCTCGGGCGATGTCTGCTCACCATTGGTCGTGAAGCAGAGGCTCAAGCCTACTTAGTAGCTACGGATCGTCTTCAAGAACTAGATAGAGCCATCATTCTGGCAAAGTATGAACTTCGCATGGATCCACGCGACGTGATACGTTGGAGAAACTTGGCTTCGCTGTATGAGCGATCCGGGCGCCGGAAGGACGCCGCCGAGGCGTGGGCCATCGCGATGCAGGTTGGGCAGTGAACCAAAAATAACGCATATCGTTTCAGGGCGGCCTGTCAGTAGTCCACCTCGCCAAAGGGCATCAATGCGATCCACAGCGTTCCTCTTCGCTCTGCTTTTTGCCGGGTGTTCCGCGTGCGATTCGCGGACTGTTACCGAGCGTATGCGCGACGAGATAGCGGTGGAATCTCCCAAGGCCGTGCAGTATTTGATAGAGGCACAGCGGACGTACGAACAGGGCCTTTTCAACCGAACACTGGCACTGACGGACAGCGTCGAAAAATATGCACCGGATCTTGCTGATCTGCATTATTTGAGAGGTGCTGTGTATACGCAACTTAATCAGCTTGAGGTCGCCCATCTGGCCTACGCGACCGTGCTGGAGTTAGACCCGGAATACCCGGGAGCGTACTTCCACATGGGGCTCAACGGCTTTCGTCGCGGCAAGCTGCGAGATGCAATCGACGCCTATCTGCAGGAAAAAGAGATCGGCGAGACGACGGGACTCTACCAGGAACTTGGGCGAGCGTATGCGCGCCTGGGCGAGCCGGACAGTGCACGGCAGGCCTACGAAAAGGCTCTTGCCCTCAGCGACACGAATGCGACAGCCCGCATGTGGCTGGGGCAGTTGTTGGAAGAGACGGGCGATCTGGAAGGAGCACTGGAGGCGTCGTTACGTGGCTTGGAACTCCGGCCCGATAACTTGGACTACAGGTATATCATAGGTACGTTGTACTTCCGCTTGGAGCGCCCGGAGGAGGCGCTGCCGTATTTGGAGCCAGTTGCTCGCGAGCTGGCTTGGCACCACGGCGCGCAGTTCAATCTGGGCCAAGTCTACATGCGCTTGGGGCGGGAGGATGACGCTCGAGTGTACTTTGACCGTGCGGACGCCGCACAGCAGCTGCAGCAAAAAATCAATGAAGCCGAGGACGCGATAAATCGTGATCCCGAAACGCTGGAGAATTGGATCGACTTGGGCAAGCTGTTGCGCGAAAGCGGACGGCTGGATCGGGCAATCGAAGCGTACAAAAGGGCTATTACCTACGTGCCTTGGCATCTGCCTCTCCATGCCAACCTGGCCATACTGTACATGGAGAGCGGAGACACTGAGCAGGCAATCGGGCGCTTCGAAGCCATACTCCGTAACGATCCGACTATGCCCGAGGTCTGGTTTAATCTCGGTGTAGCATACGCCAATTCCGGACGCACAGAGGAGGCGCGCCATGCGTGGAAGACAGTTTTGGAATGGCAGCCTGGACATGCCACGGCGCGCGAGCATCTCGGACGGCTCCCGTCGTCCGCGTCAGAACCCAACTGACTCAAGAATGAAAACTGCGACGGTTGCCGGGATCGTGCTGCTCGGTGCATTTGTGGTGCAACCAGATCGTGCTATTGCGCAACGGCTTGAAGCAGGAGACTGGGTCGGGAGTGTTATCCACCTTACGGGTCAGCACATGGACGTCGTCTACCGGGTCTCATGGCCTCAGGACACGCTGAGAATCAGCATGGAGGTCAAGGGGTATGGCTCGTTTGAGTTTAGGGACATTCGGGTTACACGCGACAGTTTGGCATTTCTCTGGGAGCCGAGTTTCGTTCTGCGTTGCGCCATGTACCTTCTCGATGACGGAGTGTACCAAGGAGCGTGCAAGGATCCATGGGGAGGCTTTGGGGGCATTTTCATGGCCCCGCCTGGTTCGGACGTTGACGCAATCGAACTGCACGAAGAGACAATCGAGTCGATAGCGGGGTGGCAAGATCCACCGCAAAGTAGCGAGCCTTTGGCCTTAGGTACTGAGTATCCGCTCGGACGCTCAGTATCCGTCTACGGGCGCACGGTGAATCTTGTAGACGTCGGTGAGGGTCCCGTGGCGGTTATACTTGAAGCCGGTCTCGGTGACGGTTTTACGTCGTTTGAAAAGCTCCAACGGCTTGTGTCGGAGCACACGCGCGTTGTGGCGTACGACCGCGCGGGTATTGGACATTCCGAGCCGTCGCCTGGCGCGCGTAGTCCGGAGCAGATCGCCACCGAATTGCATGCCTTACTCCGAGTGGCTGGCATTCCACCCCCGTACGTATTAGTGGGGCATGCCGAGGGCAGCTTCCATGTGCGTCGTTTTGCTTCGTTGTACACGGACGAAGTTGTTGGAATGGTCCTTGTAGATCCGAGCCACGAAAAGCAGGCGGCGTGGTGGCGCGAAGAATCGGCGGCGTCGTGGGAGAAGTATTTCAGCGGCCGGAGGGGGCTCTACGCAATGTTAGGTGGCACGTCTCAGGCAGAGTTCGAGGTTCTGGAAGAGATATTACGCCACGGATCCGTCCCAGGCCTCGAATCCCTTCCGGACGTACCGACGATCGTGCTGTCCCCCGGGCGGGTCGAGGAAAATCCCCGTTGGATCGGCGAATCAAGAGCGGGACGCCGGGCTTGGCAACGGCGGCATGCGGCATGGACCGCCGATTCGGACCAGGCTACACACCGATTGGCGGACGACAGTGGCTCCTTTATCCACCAGGAGAACTCGGAATTTGTCCTGCGTGCGGTTTTGGACATGCTCAACTAGCAGCCCGTTTAGTGGCCCGGTAGGGAGCTGGTTGTACAAACGGCAAGAGATGTGTGAACGGAGTGTTTGTAATCAACTGGGAGCCGGAAGGGCGTCTCTAGCCGCGATGTAGGCTCCAGAGGCCGAAAATGCGCCCTATTTGGCGAGGAAAGGCCACGAAATCGCGCGGACCTTTCTGTGAGGGCCGCGGAGGCCGCTGCAAGGCCTTGTAGGCCACGCGGGGTACCGAAGCCGAAACGCTTGCGCATAATGAGCCCTACGTTGAAGGCCGCCACGTGAATAAGCATCCGTTTTCGAATCTCCTCCTG
>JAAXGO010000129.1 GCA_012267425.1 Rhodothermales bacterium | reverse complement strand
CTCGTCTCCCCACGACCATGGTTCGTCGGCATCATCGGATTGCCCTGAACAAGCGGTGTTCCTCGTCTCCCCACGACCACGGCTCGTCTTCGACAGTCCGGCGATTTCCCGCGCCTCTATTGCTCGTCTCCCCACGACCATGGTTCGTCAGCCACTTCGGTCCTCGCTGGCCGGGCGCGCTTGCGTTCGGATCGGCGGGAATCAACACGTTCGATCGGACGGATATCGTGGGAAGGAATCGCGCTCAACAAGTCATCCGCCAGACCCAGGGCCATGGCGATTCGCAGAAAGCTGTCGAGTGTCGATGACTCGCCTGCTTCCACCCGGCGAAGCGTGCGCAACCCGATACCCGCCTCCCTGGCCAGCGTTTTCTGTGTGACATTGCGGCCCAGACGGATTCTGGCCAGGCGGCGGCCAAGCTCGGCTTCCAGACCGTGTGGGGTCGCCGCCTTGTAAGTTCGGTAGTCGGCCATTTGTGACCTCTCCGAGTCCAAGTCTCACTGCACGAAGTCAAGTGTGGCCGCTAAGAAAGAATATATCAATAGGCTATATTTAGCCTTTTATGATTTTTTTTGGATATAAAAGGCCATATTAGGCTGTTTATAAACTTCAATGCTGAGCGCATCCTCACGCAGCCGAGAATGAATCAGCTCAGTGCCGCCGCGCGTGGTTCAGGCGTTTTCGGCAGCCACCCTGAATGTTACTCGACAGTCGTGCTCGCCTCATTATGGAATACTATATGCAAGAGAATCATGTTCACTCGCCACCAAGTAGTGCGGTCATGAAGGTAATTTCAATTTTCGCGGTGGCATGGCTGCTCGCCGGATGTAGCGGCAACCAGGCAGTCATTCCCCACTCCGTCGCGCTGGTGGAGCAAACAGAGACCGTCCCTGAAGATGAGCTTTTCGATGTGGGCGTTGTGGTATTCGATCCTGGTGTTCCGGATGGAGAGATTGAACCGGAGGTATTGGGGGAATTGATTCGGCACGGTGCCTTTGTCCATATCAGGCGCACGGAGGCACACTACATGGCGGTGCACCTCAGGAATACCCTGCAGGACAGTGGTCACTGGGGATCAGTCTGGATCATGCCAGGCGAATCCACTGCGGCGGATATCAACGTCTCGGCAGAAATCCTTCATTCCGATGGCGACCGGCTTCGCCTCAAGGTCCACGCCGTCGATTCCACTGGCAGGGATTGGATCGACAAGGACTATTCCATGGCGACCGCATCCGATTCGTTCAACCGCCAGCTTTATCCCGGTCTCGATCCCTACCAGGACGTGTTCAACCGCATCGCCAACGACCTGGCCGAGGTCAAAGACGACCTGTCATCGGCCGAGAAACGCGATGTCCGCACAGTGGCGCAACTCCGGTTTGCAGGCGAGTTGAGTCCGGAAGCGTTTGGCGAGCACGTCGTGCAGGAGCGCAGCGGGCGATTCGTGCTGAATCGCCTGCCGGCAGATGACGATCCGCAGTTCGAGCGAACCCTGTCGGTCCGGGACCGCGAACACCTGTTCGTGGAGACACTCAACGAGCATTACGTGGAGGTCTACGCAGAATCGAAGGACTCATACCACGGTTGGAGGGAGACAGCGCGGCAGGAAGTCGTCGCGATGCGTGAACTGAGGAGGTCCGGCCGCTGGCGCACCGTCTTCGGCGTAGTCGGCATGATCGCGTCGGTGGCGCACGCGTTGGAGAACCAAAACGACTATGACTATTCGGACGCCGTTGTGACCGACTCGCTTATCCAAGTGAGTGTTGAATTGTTGGAAAGCGCGCAGTTGCGCCGGGAAGAAATGCGGGTTCACGCCGAAGCGCTGGAGGAATACTCCGAGAGTTTCGATGCGGAGGTCAAGCCGATCACGGTTGAAATTGACGGCATCCAGCGTCGTTTGACCGGTACCGCGACAGCACAGTACGAGGATTGGCGCGAGCTTCTGCGGCAGATCTTCAATGAAGAAACGGGCCTCTGAAACGTCAATATCAATACTCAGGCGTCACC
>JAAXGO010000128.1 GCA_012267425.1 Rhodothermales bacterium | reverse complement strand
TGGCCTGAATTCCGCTGGAACTTCGGGTTAGACGTGCTACAGGCACTTGATCAGACTTTCCTTTGTATCTGACGAGACCATCGCCAGTTATCACTTCACTCGGAAGCGGAGTCACTTTGCCATCCTGATCTGGTGAGGCCAGCCCGTCACCCGCACGGCCTGCAGGCTGTGTCTCCGGCAGCAGCTACGCAGAAGAGCTGGAGCATTGCAATCAAGACGCCAGACCACCTCGATAGTCAACCGAGCCAATAGAGGCCTTGCTGGTGCGCTGCAAAGGAATCCGGAGTAGCGTACTTTGCGGCGCACCGTCTCTGAATTCAATGAGCCGTCGCTATGCCCAGAATTCTCTGTGCCGTGAGTCTCTTTCTGTTCGTATCGGAGGTAGCCGGACAAGACATGGTATCTCTCGTTCCGGTAACCTCCGCCGAGGCCAGAATGGTGGGCTTCGAACGCAAAATGAGCCTCGTAGAAGCGTCACTCGTCTCCAACGTGGCCTTGCACAATATTGGTCCGACTATTATGAGCGGGCGCATTACCGACGTAGACGTCAACCCGTACGATCCAACCGAAATCTATGTGGCCTACGCGTCGGGAGGACTGTGGAAATCCTCCAACAACGGGCAGTCGTTCGAGCCACTCTTCGACCATCAGATGTCGATGACAATCGGAGACATCGCCGTTGACTGGGACCACTCCGAAGTGATATGGGTGGGCACAGGTGAGAATAATTCCAGCCGATCGTCGTATGCTGGTACAGGTGTCTACAAATCGATGGACGGAGGGCAAACCTGGGATCACCTCGGACTCGAAGAGACCCACCACATTGGACGCATCGTGCTCCATCCGGAAGATCCAGAGACCGTCTGGGTAGCCGCGATCGGGTCGCTCTACTCAGCAGGGCCGGACAGGGGTGTTTACAAGACGACAGACGGCGGAGCCACCTGGCAGAGAATTCTCTACCGAGGTGAGCGCGTCGGAGCGATTGATCTCGTTATTGATCCCTCGGACCCGCGTGTGCTGTATGCGGCACTGTGGGAGCGAGAGCGGCGGGCGTGGAATTTCGTAGAGAGTGGAGAGGGCTCAAGCATCTGGAAGACAACAAACGGTGGAGCCGATTGGAGTCGCCTTGACGGCTTCCCGGCCGGACCCGGTATTGGACGGATTGGATTGGATGCCTACGCCGGTGACGGAAGCATTCTCTATGCGCTTCTGGACAACCAAGACCGGAGACCCCCTGAGGATGAAGAGCCGAAGTTGACGCGTGACGCGCTCCGAGAAATGGGGCGCGACGAATTTCTCGCGCTCGACACATCGGTGGTACAGGAGTATCTGGATGACAACAGGTTCAGCCCGCGGTACGGTATTGACGACATCCTCGAAAAAATCCGAAGCGGCGAAATCGAACCTGTGCACCTCGTCTGGTACGTCGAAGACGCAAACAGGGAGCTCTTCGAAACGCCTGTAATCGGGGCGGAAGTGTACCGGTCCGACGACGCAGGCGCGACGTGGACGAAGACACACGAGGAGCATCTCGATGGGGTTTACAATTCGTATGGGTACTACTTCGGTGAAATTCGCATTGCGCCGCACGACTCACAGCGCGTTTACATCCTGGGCGTACCGCTTCTCAGAAGTGACGACGGCGGAGCTACCTGGCAGTCCATTGGCGGCGCCAGCGTGCACGCGGACCATCACGCGCTGTGGCTCAATTCCGATCGCCCGGGACATCTCGTCAACGGCAACGACGGCGGACTGAACATCAGCTATGACGACGGTGCAAACTGGTTCAAGGCCAATACTCCGTCCGTGGGGCAGTTCTACGCGATCGGAGTCGACAATGCAAGGCCCTATCACGTTTATGGAGGCCTACAGGATAACGGAGTGTGGGGCGGCCCGCACACGTATGAACGCTCCGTGCGTTGGCACGCTGGCGGTGCGTATCCCTACGAGCGGTATCTCGGTGGTGACGGGATGCAGGTCGAAGTTGACACGCGCACGAATGACATCGTTTACACGGGTTCACAGTTCGGCTTCTACGTGCGCATCGAGAAAGGAGGTACACGGCCCGTCCCGATCCGCCCGACGCACACGCTCGGTGAACGTCCGCTGCGCTACAATTGGCAGACACCCATTCACCTGTCGCGGCACAACCAAGACGTGCTCTATTTCGGCTCGAACAAACTGCACCGCTCCTTCAACCGAGGCGACGACTGGGAGACGCTGTCAGATGATCTGACGCAGGGCGGGCGCAAAGGGGACGTCCCCTTTGGAACGCTGACATCAATTGACGAATCACCGCTCAGGTTTGGTCTGCTGTATACAGGGTCTGACGACGGATTCGTACACGTCTCGCGCGACGGCGGGTATGGCTGGGAGAGGATTTCGGACAGTCTGCCGCAGGACCTGTGGGTCAGTCGCGTGGAAGCATCACACCACGCGTTGGGGCGCGTTTACGTCACGTTAAATGGATATCGATGGGACAACTTTGAGTCGTTCGTCTATCGCTCGGATGACTTCGGAGCAACGTGGCAGTCCATCGGAGAGAATCTGCCGGCAGAACCCGTCAATGTAATCGTCGAAGATCCGGAAAGCGAAAACCTGCTCTACCTGGGCACCGACCACGGTCTGTATCTGTCCGTCGATGGCGGAGAAACATTCATGGCCATGGGAGGAGGGTTGCCGTTTACTTCAGTGCACGATTTGAAAATACAGGCCCGTGCGCGCGATCTCCTCGTCGGGACACACGGGCGCTCGATATGGCGCGCCGACGTGTCAGAGGTGCAACAGCTTACGCCCGACGTACTCGCCAAGCCACTCCACGTATTCGATCCTGGCGCCGTCCGGCACTCCGAAGGCTGGGGCAATAGCTTGGCATCATGGCGTGATCCGTTCGTTCCGGAAGTAGAGCTTACCTACTACTCAGCAACCACCCAAGAGGTCACAATCCGGATCCTCACGAAAGATGACGTGGAAGTGCACACATTCGTTGATGCGGCAGAGCACGGGCTGAACTACGTGACGTACGATCTGAGTGTAGACGAGGGCAAAGTGGATGCCTTCGCAGAGGGAGAGGATGACCAATTGCCCATGGCCGCAGATAACGGCGTAGTATATCTGCCGATTGGTACGTACGCCATCGAAGTGTCTGGCGCGGGTGCAACGGCAACGGGGAGGCTCAACGTCAACGCTCGGCCCTAATAAGCGGTCAGCGTAACCGTGTCGGTCGTGGGGCGTGCCTGCCCGTCAAGTCGATCGTCGGCAATTCGTTGTCGGTACGCGCGCGTAAACTGGCAAAGTCCAACGCGGAGACTGTACGGTTCCACGTGTCAGCGCCGCCTGACACGGATAGCCGGCCGCTGCGAGCAGCCTCCCGCAGGCCATATTCACCCGACAAGACCATACGGAAGGTCGCCGGATCGGATCGAATCACGCAGTGTGGGCGTGGCGCAGTCCCGAGGCGCGTTTCGAGACTACCGTCGCGAATTACGATGTAGAACGTGTCATCTCCGACCCAAAATTCGACTTCATCGAACACCCCCGTACTTACTTCTTCCCGGAAGGCAGCTTGCAGCATCATGAGTGCGCTTCCGGGATGAAACGCCTCGTCGTCCGCTGCGTCGGGAAGCGACTCCAGCCCCCAGCGCGTGAGATGTACGAGCGAGGGTCGAAGTGCCTCTCCGCGGTCGGTCAGGGCGTAGGCACCCACGGAAGCGGGAGGTGGCAGCGTCGCATGATGGACAATTCCCTCAGCAGTCAGCTTGCGTAACCTGGCCGTCAACAGAGTGGGTCCGATGCCGGGCAGCTGCGTAAGTAGCGACTTGAAGCGTTTCGGGCCAGTAAGTAATTCGCGGATAATCAGCAGGCTCCACCGCTCGCCGACGAGATCGAGAGCATAGGCTAGTCCACAGTGTTGGCCATAAGATCGGTTGGCCATGGAGCCCCGCGGTCTACGGTCGTGCGAGCGGCAGCACAAGCAACGGTAGCAGTGCATCGCGTTTCTCAGCGAATGCCGCAAAATGGGCTTCAGGGATTGGTTCCGCCACCGGCATTTCAATCGTAAGCGGATCCACCTGCCGTCCCCGCACCCAGAATCTGTAGCAGACGTGGGGTCCCGTCGCAAGCCCCGAACTCCCTACGTAGCCAATGACGTCTTTCTGCTTGACACGTACCCCCGCGCGAATACCGTCGGCAATGCGTGACATGTGGAGGTAAGCGGTTGAATACGTATCGTTATGTCTGATCTTGACGTACCGTCCGTTGCCCCGCGTATACGAGGCGTGCGTTACGACTCCGTCACCAGTAGCGTGGATGGGTGTGCCGGCGGGGGCGGCAAAATCGGTACCTAAATGGGGTCGGTGGTGACGAAGAACCGGATGAAACCGGCGCGCTGAGTATCGAGAGCTGATCCGCGTGTATTCGATTGGGGCCCGCAGGAAGGCACGCTGCATTGAGGTACCTTTCTCATCGTAATACGCCGCGTCTTGGCCATCGTCGAATCGGAACGCAAAATACTCGCGTCCGGCGTGTTCGAAGCGTGCGGCAACGATGTCGAGGCCCACGAACGTGCCGTGAATGTCCCGCTCGTCGTACAGGACGTGAAACCGATCACCGGGCTGCACGCGGTAAAAATCGATTTGCCAGGCAAACACACGCGCAAGCTCCGCGGCAAGAGACGGGTTGGCCCTCAGGTCGACGAGCGTTTGGTACGGGGACGAGTTGATCGAACCCATCGCGCTGCGTCTCGTGACCGTGGCCGAAAACACACCGTCCCAGACGTGTACTGAATCGCGAACATTAAATACGACGTACCGCTCCGGAGATGCTCTGTACACAATGAGAACGGCATCTCCAGTGATGGTATCCTTATAGATCCTGTATCGGTCGCCCACACGAAGGCGGCGGGGATCGAAAATACCCTCGGCCTTCTCAGAGACCGTAGCGATAGTCTGTCGGGAGATGCCCTGACTTTCCAGAATCCCGCCAAGGGTCTGGTTTCGCTTGACGCGATCGTCGTGCACCGAAAAAAGAGCCGTGTTGATCCCGTAGCCGTCTAAAGAGCGTGTTTCCTCCGGATATCCGTCACGATTGGCTACGTCGCTGCTGGTTAGAAGCAGCGGCACGGCGACGAAAACACAGCACAGAAACGTGCGCCCGATTAGCCCGAAGTTCACAACCGATACTCCGGCTGGTTCAAAATTACGCAGCATCTACTACCGCCACTCCTACATGCATCAGTCTACGGTAGGTTTCCAAAGTTCGTCGTTGATACCGGATCTGTAATTAACCCAGCGCGCAAGCACGAAGAGAAGATCTGACAGCCTATTGAGAAAGACGACCGCGGCAGGTGTAAGGGCGACATCAGCTTGCGCGGCCACGACAACGCGCTCGGCTCTCCGGCAGACGGCGCGGGCTATGTGGAGCTGGCAGGCTGCTGGTGTGCCGCCGGGCAGGATGAAATTACGTAGTGGTGGAAGTGGTGCGCTGAAGGCGTCTATCAAACCTTCCAGATTGGCAACCTGCGACGATGTCGTGCGCGGTACCTTCGCACGCGAATCAAGCGGCGTTGCCAAGTCGCTCCCGAGCGCAAAGAGTTCGCTCTGGAGCCGTTTGAGGACGGGCACAAGCTCCATATCTCCCTCCGATCCTTTGTGGAGCATAATTGCAAGACTCAAAGCGGCGTTCGCTTCATCCACTGCACCGCAGGCCCAGATGCGGGGGTGGTTTTTCTTGACCCGATCGCCTCCGAAAAGCCCCGTACTACCATCGTCCCCGGTGCGTGTGTAGATTTTCATTCGGTCGGCTCAATATAGTGTATGGAAAGAGCACCCTCTTGCGCAGGAGCTAGGCTTGCGCGTATGCGGAATACGTCGGCAAGGAGATCTTGGGTCACCACGTCCGCCGGCTTCCCATCGGCGACCAGCCGGCCACCGTCTAGAACGAGAATATGATCGGCAAAGCGGGCGGCCAGTTCGATATCGTGAAAGACAGCAACGGCCGTGCGTCCGCTTCGAACGAATCCTCGAACCGTTTGCAGGAAGGCGTACTGATGGCGAACGTCCAGATGATTTGTCGGCTCGTCGAGAAGCAGCACGTCGGCCTCCTGGACGAGAGCCTGCGCCAGAAACACGCGCTGCCGCTCTCCACCGCTGAGAGACAGAATGGATCGGGACGCAAAACCGCGCATGTCGACGTGCTCAAGGGCTCGGCGAACGTGTTCTGAGTCTTCGTGCGTCGTTCTGTCAAGATAGCCTTGGTGCGGCGACCGTCCGAGGAGCACGACTTCACGTACCGTAAAGTCAAACGACAGCGGTGTGGACTGACGTACAAATGCAAGCTGCCGTGCTAAGGCGCGCGTCTTCCATGCGGACACTGCCCGTCCGCAGAGTGTAAGCGAGCCGGAGTACGGTTGCAGCCCGCTAATCGTACGGAGAAGGGTGGTCTTGCCGCTTCCATTCGGGCCGATGAGGCCGATCCATGTGCCGGCTTCGAGCGTGAAGTTGAGATCGCAAAGGATCCGTCGTGCGCCAATTCGGACGCTGAGGCCGTGGGCTGTGATCAATGCCACGAAACCAGAAGCAATGGACGAGTAAACTGGGTGGCTTCGGAACAATTACACGCCGAAGACCCATTTAACGCCTTTGGTGGGTTGCGCGTTCTAGATGAGCGGATGGAGCTTCGGTTTGGTATCGTCTTCCTACTTGCTCTTACTGCGGGGTGTGATACGGCGGATCTACAAAAGGACTTCGAAGACCGAGCATTTGCGACGCCCGAGGGGTTCACTCAGACAGACGATACTGGGAAAATCCTCTCCGAAGACCAGGACGACTGGCGCACGGCTCCGGCATACATAGCCGGTGTACTCATTGATCCCGCGTTTCCGAATCCTGCGCGGCCAGGCAGCTTCATTTCCATTCCCGTCCGCGTTACGAATTTCGATACGGTTCAAGGAGGATTAGAACTCGTCAGTTATGATGCCAACCGTATCGCGCGGCGACTCGCCGAGATCCGCGACGCGCGCGACCCGGGTTCGTACGTGTTTCGTTTCAACGGTAACCTGCTGGGAGTGTCGGGCCTTACGAGAGTGTTCATCGTGGACAATCTAGGAGGGTTGGTATCGTACGGGGACCTTCTCATTGAGCTGTAGTTACCGGCCGTGAATCAGACGGTTCTAAAGGCAGCGATAGTAGCGCTTGCCGGGCTCGCGCTCGGGGAGCAGTCCGCGACCGCACAGACGTCGATGCCCGACCCAATCCGATTCGCAAGGTGGACGGTCAGCGACGCCAAAATGATCGGACGGAGTGCCATTACGCGGCACGCTCTGTATGTGACCGCAGGCATAGGGGGCACACTCGTTTTGCTATCCGGTCAGGACACGTGGCTGACGGAAAACACTGTAGATGTGGCCTCGGGACTAAGTGGTAGTACCCGGCGCATTCTCAACGAGGTTGGTAACGTCGACATAATACGGCCTATGGCGCTGATGCTCTTTTTAGGAACGCTCACCTCCGGCAACGAGCGGCTGCAGGACGCGGCGTTTACGTCGCTGGAGGCGGTCGTTTTCGCGAATCTCGTGACCAATACACTCAAGCTGGTGGTAGGCCGGGCGAGACCGCATCACGAACTAGGTGCGGCGTCGTTTAAGCCTTTTTCTGGGAGGACGTCTTTTCCGTCAGGTCACGCGACAACCGTGTTCGCCCTTACGACACCGTGGCTTTTGTATTTTGTCGATGTGCCCTCGATCGTGCTGTTTTCGCTCGGTGCCGGTACCGCGTTTGTGCGCATTGCCGATCGCGAACACTGGTTTTCTGACGTCCTGGTCGGCGCCGCCATAGGCTTCGGGACAGGCTTCATGCTTACCAGACGCCACCAGCGTGTGGCTCGGGGACTGGATCTGTCACCTGTCGCAGGCGCAAGTGGATTTGGGCTGAGCGCACGACTTACGCTGTAGAGCTGGCCGCTTTTTCGAGTCGGTCCATGAGTGCACGTCCCAAGCCATGCCTCATGACCCTCTGACAGTGAATCTCGCCTACACCCGCGGCTTCGGCCCGGCGGAAAAAGTCAAAGAGGCAGTAAGCGTATTCGTCGGTGGACTCGCACACATGCGTAAGCCGGTACCCTGCGCTACTGGTCGGTGCGTCAATTCCGATATAGGCTCGCTCGGCGTTTGTCGCGGTGCCGTGCGGACGCTCTACGACTTCGACACGCACCCTCGGCGCATAGTGGGGATGGTGAATGCCGGGACTGCGAAGTTCTCCCACCGTCTCGATTGGGTCGATTCGAAGCGCTGGAACGAGGTCCAGAAGCCGTTCGACTGATACGGCACCCGCGCGCAAGAGTCCTGGGGAATGATCCGTGCAGTCCACGACCGTCGACTCCAAGCCCTTGGCCGAGCGCCCATCCTTCAGCAGACAGTCCACGCGCCCGCTCAGGTCGTCGCACACGGCCTCCCAGGACGTTGGGCTTGGGCGGCCAGACAGGTTGGCGCTTGGGGCGGCGACGGGCGTGTTGCAGGCCTCAAGAAACGTGAGTGCCAGGTCATGGTCGGGCATTCTGACAGCCACCGTGTCCAGTCCCGCCGTGACAATGCTGGGCACCGCCTCCGCTTTTGGTAGGACAACGCTAAGCGGTCCCGGAAAACAGGCCTCAATGAGCGTCCGCGCGGCCGGAGGGATGTGGCGTGCCACACACTTCACCTGAGCCGGATCAGAGACGTGGACGATAAGTGGGTTGTCAAGCGGTCGCATTTTGGCCGCAAAAATCCGTCCCACCGCGTCTTCGTTGAACGCATCGGCACCCAAACCGTACACCGTTTCGGTGGGAAAGCAGACCAGCCGGCCCGACCGCAACATGGTGGCAGCCTGAAACGGGTCGTTGGTAAGTAAGGTCTGCACCGCACGTAGAGTCTAAGTAGGTCCCTGAGACGCTCAAGCGGCCGCCTTTTGTCCCACAAGCCTTCGAAATTCATGCCGATCACGTCAGCCAGCATTGCTCTTGCCCTCACGCTTCTCGCAATGCCTGTGCGTGCGCAGACCACAGCCGACACTGCCGTGCGCGTGGGAGTCGTCGGGCTCGTTCATTCCCACGTACACTGGATACTCGGGCGCGCCAGCAGCGGCGACGTACGCATCGTCGGTATCGCTGAGCCTAATCGCGAGCTGGCCGAGCGCTTTTCCGTTCGCCACGGCTTTGACATGAGTCTCGTGTATGACTCCGTCGATGAGATGCTTGACGCGGTGCAGCCGGAAGCGGTGACCGTCTTCACGAGCATTAGGGACCACCTTCCGGTAACTCGTGCAGCCGCTAAACGGGGTATTCACGTCATGGTCGAAAAGCCGCTTGCCGCCAATCTGGCGGATGCCCTTCAAATGCAGGCACTGGCGGATTCTGCCGGAATCCACCTGCTTACCAACTACGAAACCAGTTGGTATCCGAGCGTGCACCGGGCTCGGGAGATGGCAGAGCGGGGAGATCTCGGGCCAATACGTAAGATGGTGATCCGCGATGGACACCCGGGACCGGCGGAAATTGGCGTCGACCCCGAATTTCTCGAATGGCTTACGGACCCGGAAGAAAACGGCGGAGGCGCGGTGATCGATTTCGGGTGCTACGGAGCGAATCTCGCCACGTGGTTCATGGGAGGGCGGCGCCCCCTCACCGTGACGGCACTACTGCAGACATTCAAGGCGGATCGCTACAGAGATGTCGACGACGAAGCGACAATCGTCCTTACCTATGAAGGGGCCCAGGCCATCATCCAAGCGTCGTGGAACTGGCCTTTCAACCGCAAAGACATGGATGTTTATGGTGCAACCGGGTACGTCTCGTCCGACGATGCGACGACACTGCGTTTCCGCCTTGAGCATTCGGCGCGAGAAGAACGCCTCAACATTGGGCCGTTGCCACCTCGGTTTGTAGATCCGTTTGCGTACCTGGCGTCCGTCGTCCGTGGCGAAACAACGACGGGAAGCGACCTGTCGTCACTGCCGGTAAACCTTGTCGTGATGGAGATCCTTGACGCCGCCATGCGGTCGGCCGCATCGGGAATGACTATCCATCTATCACGCTGATTACCAGTCAGACGGCAGATACTCCTTCGGCACGTCGTCGGCAATACGCTCGAAGGCGAAGTAGCCGTATTCTACGACGCCGTACGGATCGATTACTTCGCCCGTGCGGTCAATGAGCGTCGGACCGCGATTAAGTTCCAGCCAGGAGCGCTGTGGCCCCGTCCGCCGACCGTACGGCTGGCCAATCCACCGGCTGTAAGCCACGTCTTCCGTTTCGCCGTGATAGATGATTTCCAAAAAGCCACTGAAGTCAAGTTCTTTTTCGTCCGGCGTCGGGCCGCTGCGCAGAAGGCGGGCGATATCGACTCCGAATCGTTGCATTGAATCGTCCCGTCGATCCAATGACCGGCGACGCCATATCTCGAACCCCTCTTCTTCGGTGCGCCCTTCAAAAAGGGACAGCATAAAATGGCGCAGGGAACCGTCGAAGGCCAAACGGCGGTTGGCTTCCCACATGGCAGCTTCTTCGTCGCCGGATGCCTCCAGTTCTTCGAATAGTGGATCCCCGTCGAATTTCACGGTGGTACCCGACCGCTCGAATTCTTTCAGAAAGTAGTGTACGCGATACCCGAGGGCGCGATTTTCGATCTCGATCGGGTGCTCCGCAGAGGCGGTTAGGACTCCCCAGCGCTCGGCGAAGCTCAATACCTCCGGGTTGGTGATGTTGGTGAGGGCCGCCGTCGGAGTCTCGCCCAGAAAGAGTCGCTTGAATTTGACGAGCTGCCGTTGCCATTTTCGGGCCTGCCGGGCACTGACGGTTAGGCCCTTCATCTCGATGACACGCTGTGTGAGCCGAAGGTCGATCTGAAAATCGTCACCCGAGCGAATCAGTGTGTCGCGCACCACCTGGTGGTAGCCGAGCATTGATACGACCAGGCGATGCCAGCCCGGCGGCACGTCGGAAAGCAGAAAGTCACCGTCGGAGTCGGTGACCGTACCGAGCAATGACTGCGCGATGAATACATGTGCGCTCTCAAGCGGACGGCTGGTTCCAGCATCACGGACGGTACCCGCAATGACAGCGCTTTGCGCGGCGGCGAGTTGCGGCGAATGCAGACCCCACACCAGAAGGAGTGCTGCGGAAAGCCTAGTCAATCCAGGGGCGATACTCCTTCGGCATCTGGTTTGCCACGCGTTCGTAGCCAAAGTAGCCGCCGTAGAACGTGACACCATACGGATCCAGTGTATCTCCTTTGAGGTCCACGATGGTGGGGCCGTTATCAAGTCTAATCGTTGACGTCTGGAACTTGGGTCGCCGGAGAAATTGCTCCTCAAGTCGAATGTAGGTCTCGTCTTCCTCCTCGCGAGTATACACTATTTCAACGAAGCCCTCAAAGTCCAGAATGCGCTCGACGGCGGCCTCACCCGGTTTCATGATGTCGGCGGCAGATAGAGGAAAGCGCTGGCTGTTCTGAAACTCCGGCCCGCGGGCATACGGCAACGTGGTGCCCGCAGTCTTTCTGCCAGTAAGGTTCGAGCGAGCGTCCACACGGCTGTAGATCTTGAAGCCTTCACGTTCAACCTGGTCGTTGATGACCGCGAGGAGAAAGTGGCGAAACGACCCGTAGAAGGCTGAATCCCGTCGGGCGTTCCACAGTGCGGCCTCTTCTGGGCTTTCGGGTTCAAGCATTTCGAATAGCGGTTCGCCGTCCCACCGCCAGCCCCCCGGATGGGCTGCAAATTCGTTGAGGAAATACGTCAGTTTGTATCCCAGGGCGCGGTTTTCAATGACGAGAGGCTCGGAGGCCTGCGCGCGGAAATCGCCGCCCCGGCTCGAAAAATCCAGCACCTCCGGATTCGTAATCGTCGTCTGTTGGGCCCACGGAGTCTGGCCGATGAAAAGTTTCGTAAAGCGCTCAAGTTGTCGCTGCCATTGCTTGTTGTCCTCGATGACGGTGATTTGGCCGAGCTCGTAGACGGCCTCTTGCAAGGTGAAGTCGAAGGTATACGTTGCGGCTGCGCGCACGAAAACGTCTTTGTGTGCTGGTTCGTATCCGATCCGTGACACGTAGAGTCTGAGTGTCCCGAGGGGAACCCCCTGAATTTCGAACTGGCCGTTTTCATCGGTTGCCGTACCGATCATTGACGCGGCGATGAAGACGTTCACGTCCGGCAGCGGATCTCCGTTCGTGTCAGTTATCGTTCCCGCGAGGGTGGCGGCGATTTGTGCGGACGCCGTAGTTGCCTGGCTGAGCAGGAGAAGGACCGCGCAGATTCGGACAAATGACGCCATCTTCAAGAGCTCGGTTTCACGGTCAGGCCTTGTAGAATTCGACGCGCCGCCCGGCCATGTCAGCGACACGCGCAACAAGCGCCTTGTGCTCCTCGGCATTCATGCCATTGTATGAACGTGCGAGCCCGATCTTTTCGTGTAATTGCTCAACGTTGTCCGGGCCGGTTATAAGGACGCTTACCGGCAGTGACCAAACGAAATGCAGGGCTTCCCGAATGCTAAGCCGGTTCGGTACCACGCGCGGGTTATTTCCGTGCTGACCGTGAGAACTTCCGCCAAAGAAGCCGCCGTTACTGAGTGTTTTCATGGCAATGACACCCAGGTTGCGCTCGGTGAGCACGGGCAGAACGTTGTCTATGAAGCTTTCGTAGCTCACGTCGGCCACATTGATGGGCATCTGGCAGGTTTCGAATCGGTCGGTGCGCTCCAGGACGCGCAGGTGTGCAGTGTATGTTCGGTGCCCGGTGAAGCCGATGTGGCGCACCTTGCCTTCCTCGACCGCCTTTTCCATGACATCGAGTACCCCGTTGTCGAGGGCACGGTCGACGTCTGCTGGGCTGTAGACCGCGTGCAGCTGCCATAGGTCGAGATACTCCGTGTTCATCCTGCGCAGCGAATCCTCGAGGTGCCGCCTGAGTCGTATCGGTCTACGTGCAGTACTCTTCGTCATCAAGAACACGTCGTCGCGATACTTGGGCACGAGGAAGCGTCCGAGGTAGCGCTCACTGCCGCCGGCTTGGTACGATTCTGCCGAGTCGAAAAACCGGATGCCGCCCTCGATGGCTGCCTCAACTGTGGCTTGTGCGTCTCGTGGGTTCATTTGACCGAGATGCCAACCGCCGACGCCAAGCATGGTAACGGCCTCGCCGGTGCGGCCGAGAATCCGTCGTGGCAATACGTCGCCATGGCGGTCATGCCCCTCATCATGCTGACGTGAGCTGGGAAGCAGCATGCCCGCAGTGAGTGCGGTGAGGGACTCCAAGAATGTTCGTCGGTTCATGCTTTTGGGGAATTCCAAGGCCAATCCACGCAGGTTTGAATGTCGGGAAACAGCACGATGTCTGCGCTCCCCGTCAAAACAAGTGTTGTTACGTCCAGCCCGCGCAAGCGTTCGCGTGCAGTGCGGAGTGTTAGTCCGGTCACCGACACGTCGTCGACCAGCAGGATCCGGCTTGCGCCAATCGGCAGATCTGCTGCCTCCAGTAGGCGGGGGGCCGCATGGCGTGGCCGATTGTTGTCGTCACGGAAGGAGTAACGGATGGTGCGAAGCGGGCAGCCAAGTTTATAGGCGATGAGCGAAGCAGGGACCGTACCTCCTCGTGCAATGCCCAAGATAAGGTCATAGTGGGGCAGAGGCACGTCGTGCACGGCGCGCGCAATCTCCCGAAATGTGAGACGGACAGACATCAATAGGGGGCGTCATCAATTAGGATTCTTCTCCGCAAACTTCGCGGAACGTCCGGCAACACCAAAGGTCTCACATAACGTTGGAATTCTGCGTACCGAGCGATGCAGTTGCATGACAAATGACCTGCGATATCCCATTGGCAAAATCAAGCCACCGGAGAAAATAGATGCCGCCATTCGAAGCAAGTGGATCGATGATATTGCTGTCACACCAGCACTACTCCGTGCGGCCGTCCACGGTCTCACGGACCCTCAACTCGATACGCCGTACCGCGAGGATGGCTGGACCGTTCGGCAGGTAGTCCATCACGTGCCTGACAGTCACATTCACGGGTACATTCGGTTCCGCTGGGCACTCACCGAGGATTCGCCTTTTATCAAAAGTTATGATGTGGACGCTTGGGCCGACCTCGCAGATGCCACATCTGCGTCGGTAGAGCTGTCGCTATCTATCCTGGATGCAGTGCACGCGCGGTGGATTGCGTTGTGCCGGACGCTGAAAGAGCGAGATTTTGCACGCAATGTCGTACTCCCCAAGAAAGGGCCGTGGTCGATTGACCGTATGCTCATGATCTACGCTTGGCACGGGCATCACCACACGGCCCACATCACGTCTCTGCGCCAAAGAATGGGCTGGTAGGTTACGCCAACTGCGTGACAGCTGTGTCAGGCCGGCGCTGCTGGTGGCGGATGTCGGTGCCCACGACGAGATAAACCACGCTGCGTGCAATACTCTTGGCGTGGTCAGCAATGCGCTCGAACGCCTTGCTTAGCGTAACGAGGTGTACAAGGGCCTCAGCCTGGCCGGGGTATAGGGCGCAGAGCTTGATGATGGTCTGAGTGGTACTGCGGTAGGCGCGGTCGACACGCCGGTCGAGAGCCAGAACCTGACGCGCCTTGAGCGGGTGCCGCTCTACAAACGTGTCCCGCGCCATGCGCACGACGGCTCGGACTGTGTCCGCCATGTCGAAGATCTGTGTTTCGGACTGCCACATGTTCCAGTCGCACAGGAAGCTGACGGATTTGGCTACATTCTTGCTTTGATCGCCGATCCGCTCGAGATCTGCAGTAATTCGCATCGCAGAGATAACCATCCGCAGCCGGTCTCCCTCGACGTGCTCGGAATCCAGGATAGCGGCACAGGCCCCGTCGATTTGCAGCTCTAACTCGTCTACTCGGCGGTCCGATAGGCACACGTACCTTGCAAGATGGACGTCCGAGTTGTAGAGGGCGTTGACCGCGTTGGCCAGTTGCTCGTCCACGCAGTCAAACATCTCCCCCAACAGGGAGATTATGGTGCTAATGGTGAGTTCCGGTGAGGACATGTGCACGGCGTTAGTAAGTCGAGCCCGGTGCTGCGGAGTTAAGGAGTCGGCACGCTTGGATTGTTGGGGCGGCTATTCTGCAGTTCGACGGGGTCATTCTCATAGAAAGAGGTATCGAGATTACGCGTGGCGAAGATGACGAGTAGCGGTAGCAGAAAGAAGATCGCTGCAATATAGCCGAACGCGTAGGCACGATTCTTGGCCACGAGCGATCCGAGATTTTCCGCCATCCAGATCGGAATCTGACGCAGCTGCCGGACGGGAAGCACCAGCAGCACGCCGCCTATATTGAAACAGAGATGGGCAAACGCGACCTGCAGTGCAGCCATGCCCTCGGCATCGCCGCCACCGGCAAGCACGAGCGCTGCGAGCAGCGCAGTCACCGTTGTTCCGATGTTCGCCCCAAGTACGAAGGGGAAGATCCGGGCTACCGTAACAATACCCGCCCCGACGAGCGGGACGGTAATTGAGGTTGTGATCGACGAGCTCTGGACCATGATGGTTACCAGCACGCCGAAGAGTAATGCGAGCGGAGCGGGGCCGAAGAGGTACTTGTTGATAATTCGCTCTGACCGCCCGAGAAGCAGGAGGCGTAAGAGCACGACGAGGTACCGCAGCGATACGAAGAGCAGCACGACACCGATCCCAAGTATCACGATTCCGTTGTCGGCGGCGAAGCTGATTACAACGTCGGCAACCGGTTGCGTGATGACCGTGACCGGGTTGAGCAGTTCCGCGCCACCCATGTCCGATAACCCTGTAGCGAGACCGCGTGCCGCTTTTGACAAGAAGCCCGTAGTCAGCTCCACCGGAAAAAAGATGGCCACGGCAATGAGGTTGAAGAAATCATGGACCGTGGCGGCCCCCATTGCTCGCTCGAATTCGTCCTTCCGCGTGATGTGACCCAATGATACGATTGTGTTCGTGACGCTCGTGCCGACGTTGGCTCCCATGACGATCGGGATGGCACCCGCTACAGTCAGACCGCCGCCGGCAACGACTCCAACGACCATGGCCGTAACCGTGGACGAGCTCTGAACCATCGACGTCGCGAGGATGCCGATGAATAGTCCGACGAATGGATTGGACGTCGTTTTCAGTAGCGAGTCGGCGAAGCCCGAGCCCATGAGCTTGAAGGAATCGCCCATCAGCTCGAGGCTGATGAAAAACAAAAGCAGCACTGCGATTAAGCCCAGCACCTGGGCCGGCACTTTGAATCGTTCCATGACGTGTCTGACGCGGTAGGACGCCGATTTGCGAGACGCGCGGCACTATGCTGCCGGAGCAATGGGACGGTGACGCGCAGCAGCGGCTCGCATGAAGTGGCAGCCGTCGTTCTGATGATCAAGCGACTTACTTAATCAGCAGCATACTTTTCGTGATGCTCATGGTGTCCGTATCGAGCCGATAAAGATACATGCCGGAGGCAAGGGATGCGCCGTCGAAACTTACCCGATACGTGCCCGAGGCCTGTGGTCCATTGTGAAGTAGTGCGACCTGCCTTCCAAGGAGGTCGAAAACGGCGAGACGGACATGCTGCGCCTCGAGAATGGCAAACTCGATCGTCGTCGTCGGATTGAACGGATTCGGATAGTTCTGATCCAATGCAATAGTCGATGGCAGTTCGTTGGAGGCCACTTCGATACCGACGATCCCGCCGTGCAGGTTACCGAAGTAGTTGAGGGCGTCCAACGCCGTCCAGTCACGTGCCCAGTTGGTCATACCGAAGGCTCCGATAAAGTCCGCCCTCGTAAAGAAGTCGTTACCTGCCGGCAGTGCCGTCAGTGCCGAGTTCATCGCCGGGCTGCGAAGGTGAGGACGTGGATCGAGCTGCCCGGTACCTGTCAAGCCGCGCTCGATGCCCCGCAGCTTCGGGTCCTGGAAGTGATTTCTGAACTCCACCAAGTAATCCGTGATTTGTGTCGTGTAGGCGGCATCGCCCTGGTGATTGATTACATCGTTCAGCTCGTTTCCTGCACCGAACGACCACCAGATGTTGTTATGTAGCGCCAGGTCTTCTGCCTCGAAGCGCTTGCGGCTGTCTTCGGTCTTGGTACCCGAATTGTCCACGTCTTCGATCTTAAGGGCAAATCCGCCCTCGGACGTCTCGAAGTCCGTAAAAATAGAGTTGTTGTAATAGCCTCCTGAGTTGTCACGGAAAATGAGCATTTCTGCTCGGTCGCTTGCGGGTGTGTTTCCAACACCCGGGCCTATGTACGTCGCGTTGAAGACGGTCGGGATGGCATACGGTTCGAAGTGTTCGTCGCCGCCCGCACCGTCCATTTCGGCGGCTGCACCAGCTGCGTCAGTGCCCTGGAGCACGAACCAGAATTGCCCCTTTCCGCGCCAGCCCTCATCCCAGTCAATTGCGTCGTCGGAGTTGAAGGCCGACACGAAGTATTTGAGATTGACCGTGCCGCCGAAGAACTCGATGCCGTCGTCGCCACTGGCATATGACTCTATGTACTCGAGCGTTGTGCTGTTACCCACGGCGCCGAGAGTCAGTCCCTGGATTTCGTTGCCGTCGCTTTCGCCGATGTTGATGCCGGTATGGCGGATCGACACGTAACGCATGATACCCGAATCGTCGTCGTCGTCCGTGCCTCCGTATTCGGCTCGTGTGTCTCCTGCGGGGATTATTTCGTTGATGCCCTCGATTTCCTTCCAGTCACCGGAAGTGTCGCCTGGATTGTTAGTTCGGGCGTGTCCCAAAATGACGATGCCGCCCCACAGTCCGCGACTTTGGTAGTCCAGTAGGTCGGCGCTGGAAATATTGTCTTGTACGGACGTAAAGATTACAGGCTGGGTCGGTGAGCCTTCGGCAAAGATCTTGCCTCCGCGCGTGATGATGAGGGCCGAAGCATCGATGCCTTGGCCGTCATTGGCTTTTACGACGGTGCCGGCTTCGATGTGAAGTTCCGCTCCGTCTTCCACGAAAACGGCGCCGTCGAGCTGATAGACGTTGTCGGCGGTCCAGAATACCACGTCTTCCTCGTCAATATCGGCGTCGGTCACGACTATGACGGGGCGATCCTCCACGTGATCAGACTGCGCCAGCACCAATGCCGGAGCAACAAGGAGAAAAAGCAATGAGAGCAGAGTGCAGTAGTATCGCTGCATAGTGAAATAGCGCTTGGTTTGGTTACGGGGTGGTAACGGTTGACTAACAGCTTTCTAATGCAGGTCGCACGCGCGAATGCAAAGCCAAAGTTGTCCCTGTGCAATGACCTGAGGTCATCGCATGTGAGTGAGAAAAGCGGCGCCGGGGAAGCCGATCTTCCCGGCATTGTTCAATCGATGACGTAGCTAATCCCGACCGAAAAGGTGCGAGAACGTGAATATGCTATATAGTCGTATTCGACGCCTTTGAACGTCTGGATCTGCCGGAAGTCAGAACCCAGTACATTCTTTGCGGTCACCTTCAACCGAAGGTTACGTGGAAGATCCTGTGCTATCGTGACGTCAAGGTCAGCACGGGATTTCTCGAACACGTCCGGCGTCGCACCCTCGGTGACCACGAGTAGGCGGCTGCCGAAGAGGTTGTAGAAAGCGCTGAGGACGGTTCCGGAAGTGTGATTCTCGTACGACGCATTCAGGTTGAGCAGAAATGGCGATTGCCCCTCAAGCGACCGAGTTGTGGCAGCGTTTGGGTCGGACGCACGGATGATGACGAGTTCTTCGCTCGGAATGTCTACAGCGGACTTCACGAGAGAGAAATTGCCACCGATCGTCATCTTGTCTAAAAGAGGATTCGATGTCCAGGAGTCTAGCCGCTTGCGGGCTTCGAATTCGGCGCCGAGGATCCGCGCATGATCGACGTTTTGAAATGAAATGAAACGCCCTTCGCCGACTGTTCTCAGCACGCGCTCAATAGGCTGGTCGAAATTCTTCCAGAAGCCGCTGACAGCAAAGATCTCACCTGGTCGGATGAACCACTCCCACCGTGCGTCGAAGTTGGTGATTAGCGTGCGGTAGAGGAACATATTACCTTCCTGGATGTCGCCTCCTACGAAGTTGAAACTCTGAAACGGCGCAAGCTCGCGGAACGTGGGGCGGGCCAGCGTGCGTGTCGCGGCCGCGCGCAGGTTCATTGTGCTGCTGAGTGCAAATACGACGTTGAGGGACGGCAACAGGTCGGTCCTCTCTAGGATGCCGCGGCGCAGCTCGTTGGGGAGTAATTCGTCGAGGCTCTCCGTAATGATTTCCGTGGATTCGAGACGGGCTCCTCCGATGACCTTGACGGCACGTGAGACAGGGAGCTCCAGCATCAGGTAGCCAGCCCTGATGGTCCGCGTCGCGTCGTAATTCGCACGCGCGGGAGAGTTTTCGCGTATGTAGAGCCCGGCGTTGTATGCAGTTATAGTTCCTACGTGCAGTGTGTCCAAAACGCCGACGTTAGCATTGTCGAAATACGCTACAGGATCTCCTCCGAAGTCGGAAAAGCTGATATTGCGCCCTTCGTCGTACTCGAATCGCCGCTGACGAAAAGCTCGCTCGGCGTCGTCAATGCGTGCTCCGAACTTGATTCTGCTGCCCAGCCCACCCCACTGTACGAACGGAATGGACACGTCCAGGATACCGCCGCGGTTGTCTTCGGCAAGGTCACGAAAGTAGCGCTGGGGCGGAAGAGCATTGCCACCTCCAAGACTGAAAGTTGTGTCGGTCCCGGAGGCGGATTCACGGATGTTCTGTACCGATGAAAAGAACCGAAGGTCGGGTTCGGCTTGTGTGTTCTTGCCGAGCGATGCCTTCCATTCGATGTGCGCGAAACCAAGCGCGTGCTCGCCGCGCAGCTGCCAGCTCCTCAAAGCACGCTCTTTGTAATCCAATGAGCGTGTCAGAAACGTGGCCGTGCTGTTCTGGTCACGGAAGCCACCCAATAGTGTGGCTTGGCTCGCACCGCTTTGCGTACGCAGTACAGTAAATGCGAATTGGTGGTTGTTTGCGGGTTGCCAGGCGACGGTTCCGGAGGCTCCCCAGTTGACCGCCTCGGTGCCGCGCACGTTGGCGAACGAGGTGGCCTCGGCAGGGTCGGCGCGCGAAATTAGATCGAGATTCGGGTTGGGTCCGAAATACGTGTCGGATGTCAGATTGTCGACGCCGGCTACGTCCCCGCCTGACAGTCTCCATCGGCTGTACACGCCGTCATCATAGAAACTCCAGCTCCGAGAATACGTGAGGCTGCCGGTGATGCCGAGGGGACGACCGAACACGGTGGTCTTCGTACCGATGGCGGCCGAAAAGGCGTGGTTGATCGGTACCGACGCATGTTCGGGAACCATCACGCCGTTGAACGCACGCGAGAATGCGTTGAGGGAATCAGCTCGTTCTGCCCGAATCTCGTTCGTAACGCCGCTACGCACGTCACGAAGGTCCTGCTGCGTAGGTAGTTCGTTCGTGGGATCCTTAGCAGCCAGGATGTCGGGCAACGCCCTCGAACCGTCATCGCGCCCCAGCCAGTCGGTGCTGCTGCCGGGATAGGAGAGGAAGTTGCCAATGCCCGTAGCTTGGTCGTCGTAGGTGACCGAAAAAGACAACTGCATTGTGAGCTGTTCGGGGAACGATGTCGTCGTCACGTCTATGAGCCCGCCACTGAAATCACCCGGCTTGTCGGGCGTAAAGGTCTTCGTGGTGATGATGTTATCAAGAAGTGCTGTTGGAATCAGATCGAGCTGAAACGCCTTGCGGTCCGGATCAGAACTCGGGAGCGCGGAGCCGTTGAGCGTCGTGTTCGCATAGCGATCGCCGAGTCCACGGATGTAGACGTACTTGCCGCCTACGACGGAGGCCCCCGTGACTTTTTTCATGGCTGCGGCGGCATCTCCCGAGCCGCTTCGGCTGAAAGTGGTCGCACTGATGGCGTCGCTTATCGCGATGGAGCGGGCGCGTTCTCGGAGCAATCCGGCTTCCGAATTGAGCATGAGCTCCGCCTCGACGACCAGTTCGCCCACTTGAAAAGCTTCGGGAAAGAGCTGCACTTCCAGACGGGTTACGTCGCCCAAAATGACGACGGCTTGATCAACCGTCACGGCATCGTAGCCGATGTAGGAAAACAGCACGCGATAGGTGCCGGGCTCTGCGTCAAATTCGTACCGCCCGTTGAGGTCCGATGCCGTGCCGACGGTTGTTCCTTCGATGCGAACGTTGGCCCCGATGAGCGTTTCGCCGGTTTCCCCATCCACGATGACGCCGGCGATCGTCCCCAGCTGGGCGACGGCTACGGCAGGCCACAATAGGAGAAACCACGGTGCAAGCCAACCGATGATCTTATGCATAGATGTCCGGACACAGAGAGCGAGTAGGAGCACATGTAACGTCGGAGTCAAACGTACGTGGGTGGTGTGTCACCGTTGTTACCGCAGTGTTTCTCTTTCGTTAACTGTTATAACCAGAGCGTGAATACACGAGAGGGACACGCAAAGCGGCGTGCATTGTAAAGCCGCATCACTGGTGTGGAAACATGGTGTCGGCAGAAACGAAGATGCTGCAGCGTCGTTTGTTAGATAGGCATCTATCGCCTGTTGGTACCGCTTAGGTCTACCGTTCATGTCATTTAGAATCGCGCACCAACCGGGTTCTCTGACTGCATGCCCGGCAGCGGTGCACGAAGCTACGCCGTTGATGTCGGAACTTGACAACCCTGCGCTGTACGTCAACCGCGAGTTGAGTCTCCTTGAATTTCAGCGCCGCGTACTGGAAGAGGCAGAGGACGAGAGCAACCCACTTCTGGAGCGACTCAAATTCGTCTCTATTGTCTCGTCCAACCTGGATGAATTTTTCATGGTGCGCGTGGGTGGTCTTAAGAAACAAATTGCCAGCGGTGTGGCGGAGCTCTCGCCAGATGGGCTCGCGCCGGCGGCACAGCTGGCAGCCGTTCGCGACGTGGCACAGGATCTGATGCGAGAGACGCACGCGTACATGCAGCGGATTCTCATTCCGAGCTTAGCCGACAGCGGAATCCACATCCTGAACTACGCTGAACTTACCCCAGCTCAAAAGGAGTACGCCGCACGGCAATTCGAGACGACGATTTTTCCCGTTCTCACGCCGCTGGCGTTCGATCAGGGCCGTCCGTTTCCGCACATTTCAAACCTAAGTCTGAACCTAGGAGTGCTCATCCGGGACGATCAAGGTGAAGAGCGTTTCGCGCGTGTGAAAGTGCCCGGCACGATTCCCCGCCTCTTGCCTCTTGGCCGGGTGTCTGCGGCAGGCCGTGAGAAGGCCACGACGCCACGGACGTATTGGTTCGTCTGGGTGGAACAAGTTATTGCAGCCAACCTGGAAGCACTTTTTCCCGGAATGGGGATCGTCGAAGCACATCCATTCTGGATCACGCGCGACGCTGATATGGCCATCCAGGAGCTGGAGGCCGATGACTTGCTTGAAACCATGGAGCAGAGCGTAAGGCAGCGGCGCTTAGGATCCGTGGTACGGCTGATGGTCAACAGTGCGATGCCGGACCGCATTCGACGGATACTGATGCAGAATCTGCGCGTTGATTCGAGCGATTGCTACGTGGTGGACGGTCCGCTCGGGCTCCGGAGTCTGATGGCTCTCTATGGCAATGTCGAGCGCTTCGACCTTCTGGAGCCTCCGTTCGTGCCGTTCACGTCTCAGTTCCTTAAGGAAGAAACGCGGGATGGCGATTTCTTCACCGCAATCCGGAACCGAAATCACCTCATCCATCATCCCTATGATTCGTTTTCGCCGGTGGTGGATTTTCTTGAAATAGCTGCGGCGGATCCAGCGGTTTTGGCGATTAAGATGACGCTGTATCGGGTCGGGTCGAATTCACCGGTGGTACGGGCGCTCCTCAAGGCCCGGGAGCGAGGGAAACAGGTTGCGGTGCTCGTCGAACTCAAAGCGCGCTTCGACGAGGAAAGCAATATCGGCTGGGCCCGGATTCTAGAGCAGGAGGGAGTCCACGTGATCTACGGACTTCTTGGCCTCAAGACGCATTCGAAGATCGCGCTCGTGATTCGCAAGGAGGGCCAGCTCATCCGTCGGTACCTTCACCTCGCGACAGGCAACTACAACTCGGTAACGGCGCGCCTCTACGAGGACGTCGGTTACTTTACGCAGGACGAAGAGATCGGAGCCGATGCAACGGACCTCTTTAATTTCCTGACTGGCTACTCGGACAAGCGTGAATACCGCAAGCTCCTTGTCGCTCCATTCAGTCTCCGAACCCAATTCGAGGAGCTGATCCGTCGAGAAATCGACCACCATCGTGAAGGCAGGCGAGGGCATCTTATCCTTAAGACGAACGCACTGGTTGATAAGCCAATCATCCGGCGCCTCTACAGGGCGTCACAGGCCGGCGTCCGTGTGGACCTCCTCGTGCGGGGAATTTGCTGCCTACGTCCGGGCATCGAGGGACTTAGCGACAACATCACCGTCACAAGCATCGTCGGGCGGTTTCTTGAACACAGCCGGATCTACTGGTTCCGCAACGGCGGAGACGAGGAAGTGTACATCGGAAGTGCGGACCTCATGCCGCGCAACCTGAACAAACGCGTGGAGATCATCTTTCCTGTAGAAGATGAGGCCTACATCCGCTATCTGCGCGACGACGTTCTAGAAACGTATCTCCGGGATACCGTCAAGGCCCGGCGCATGTGCGCGGACGGAACGTACGTGCGTAGGACGGCGGAATCGGATCCGGTCTGCGTCCAAGAGTGGTTGCTCGCTTCGCGGGTTCGCCGGGCGGAAGAGGATAAGAAGCATCCATGGGATGCATTTTGACCTATGGGAAGAGCAGACGTGTTGTCCACGCATCGCCGTTGCGGGTAAACACGAGGCGGTCGTGAAGCCTGTTAGCACGACACTGCCAGAATTCGATGCTTTCCGGCACCAACGTGAAGCCTCCCCAAAAATCTGGGAGAGGAACGTCGGTCCCGTCGAAGCGTGCGGTAATTTCAGTGACTTTGCTCAGCAGTGATTCGCGGTCTTTGAGCGTTGCGCTTTGTCTCGACGCCCATGCTCCAATCTTACTGCCCCGCGATCGGGTGGCAAAATAGGCTGCCGATTCCTCATGCGTGCACCGCTTGATGGACCCTTCGATACGGACCTGTCGAAGCAGTACTCCCCAGTATGCTACGAGCGCGGCACGTGGGTTCGCGGCAAGCTCCGACGCCTTGCGGCTCCCATAGTTGGTGTAGAATGTAAAGCCGGTTTCGTCGAATCCCTTAAGTAGAACCATGCGCGCGGACGGTTTACCGCCTGGCGTAGCGGTGGCTAGGGTGACGGCCTCTGGCAAATACAGACCGGAATCGCAGGCGACCTGGAACCACTCGTCGAATAGATCAATCGGATCTCTGTCAGCGGCAGCTTCCGGTAGCCCTTTCACGGTGCCTCGGCCGAGAGTGCGGAGGATGCGCAGGGCCGCTATAAATGACATGGGCACATGGCTTGGCGGATTGGGACGCACAGAACCCCGCCGTGGGCGGTTCGTTTCGCCAAATCCAAAGAACAGCGCGTGATGCTCACGATTGAAATCGAACGCAAATTTCTTGTAGTCCACCTCCCGGAGAGGATCGAGCGCTGCAAATATGTAGAGGTCTTGCAGGGGTATTTGGCAGCAGATGCCGACGGAGGGGAGGTTCGCGTCCGAAAAGTCAGCGAGGAGCACTACCTGACGGTCAAGCGCGGCCGTGGGCTTGTGCGAAAGGAGTGCCAGATTGCCCTTACAGCCTCTCAGTTCGAGGTGCTTTGGCCGCTCACTGAAGGCCGTCGCATCGAAAAAACCAGGATCTACATTCCATTCGGAGAGCTCACCATTGAACTGGACATCTACTTCGGCACCATCGAGGGCCTCGTGACCGTCGAAGTGGAATTCGAGAGCCTGGAGCAGAGCCGTGCATTCGAGCCGCCGCCGTGGTTCGGACGCGAAATCACTAGCGAGGAGCGCTACAAAAACCGCAATCTGGCCAACTTGGGTCTCCCCGCGCAGGCTATCTAGTGGCAGCCAGGAAAGTCGAGATTTTTGAGCGGATTTGGACGAGGTGGCGGTATTGGAATCCGATCTCAGGAGCGGAGTGGCCGGTCGGCAAGAAATTCTGGGCGGTTGGAGCGTCTTTTTCGCCCTCAGAGGCGTGCAATCCACTCTTTCAGGCCTCCATTAGCGAGACAAAGAGATACGTTGGCCTTGTGCGCCGCCATCGTGACATTCAGCTGATGGAGCTTGAGCGTGCTCCTACGCCGCTCGAGAGCGGGCTTGGTCCACCACTTTCGCCGCTTCTTTTTCTGTTTCAGCAACAGCCCAAGTCGGTGCACGTTGGC
>JAAXGO010000005.1 GCA_012267425.1 Rhodothermales bacterium | reverse complement strand
CGTCTGCTCTTTCCAGTCGAGCTTCGTCTTCAGGCACGACAGATACACCGCGATTGGCCGGACGATAAGTATGAGAATCCCCAAAAACGCGAAGGCCTTCCAGTCGAAATAGCTCAGCACGCTGAGCTCAAGGCGGGCACTGAGAAGAATGAAAAGGCATGCAATGAGCAACACCTGCAAGTCTTCCTTAAATTCGACGATGCGGCGGAGCGGTGCGTATTTCTGGTTCGCCATGATGATGCCCATGAGCGTCACCTCCAAGAGCCCCGATTCTTCCTGGAGCACATTCGAAATCGCAAACGTGCCGACGACGATCATGAGTGCAACTGAACTCTGCAGATAGTCTGGCACCAAGCGTCGGCGCAGAATCAAAATCAGAAACGCCGCGCCGATGACGCTCACGCCAACGCTGATGGCGATGATAAGAAGGAGCCCTTCGATAGCATGGAACGCAGCATTCCATGCGCTCGAAACCTCGCCGGCAACCTCGGATGCCTCGTTAAGCACATAAATCGTCTCCAGTACTAAAACGGCGAGGACGGCGCCCACCGGATCGATGGTTATGCCTTCCCACTTGGCAATCGTGCTCACCCGCCCTGTCGGGCGAACGTGGCGCAGAAGTGGGATGACGACGGTTGGCCCCGTGACGGTTAGAATGGCGCCGATTAGGATGGCCATGCCCGGATTGAATCCGAGCACGAAGTAGGCCGCAGCGCCCGCAAGAGCGCCGGTTACGAGGACTCCGACGGTGATGAGGTTGAGGACCGCCCTACCAACCTCCCGGAGTTCCGAAATGCGGAGACTGAGTCCACCCTCGAAGAGAATGATGCCGATCGACAGCGACACGAAGGCGAAAAGCCAGTCGCCCTGAAGTGACGACGGAGGCAGAAGCTCAGTTACGGGGCCGGCAACGAACCCGAAAATGAGCAGCAATAGGATCGACGGGACCCTGATTCGCCACGCCAGCCACTGAGCCCCGATACCGAGGACGATCACGCTGACGATAGCGATGAGAATGGTTTCCGTCACATCGGCATCCTCGGGCGGTGAATTCCTTTACGGAAAAATATACCCGTTTGCATGCATTCACGTATTCACAGTCGGAATTACACGGAACTTGTTCCTTTACGTATTTTTTACCGGATGTCACCTCACCGAACCTGCGGCACGACCCCATGGCAAGCTCAAAGCAGCATACCGGCGAGAGATCGTTTTTCGAACAAGTCAACATCATGTTCGACAAGGCCGCGGCAATGACGGACTATCCGCCGGGCCTGCTCAATCAAATCAAGATTTGCAATAGTGTCTATCACATGGAATTCCCGCTCGTACGCGACGACGGCACGATTGACGTGATAAAGGCGTACCGGGCCGAGCACAGCCATCACAAGAACCCGACGAAAGGGGGAATCCGGTATGCACCGAATGTAAACGTAGACGAAGTAATGGCACTCGCAGCCCTGATGACGTACAAATGCGCCATCGTGGACGTGCCCTTTGGCGGTGCGAAAGGCGGCATCGCCATTAACACGCGGGATTATTCAGAAGGTGAGCTGGAGCGCTTGACAAGACGGTACACCTTCGAGCTCGCGCGCAAAAACTTCATCGGCCCGGGCGTGGACGTGCCGGCCCCCGACTACGGTACTGGCGCGCGCGAAATGGCCTGGATACTAGACACGTACAGTTCGGTGACCAACAACACACTCAACGCGGCCGCGTGTGTGACAGGCAAGCCGGTTGGGCAGGGGGGCGTGCGCGGACGCACGGAAGCGACCGGCCGTGGGGTTTACTACGGTGTGCGCGAATGCTGCGAATACGCCAAAGATATGAAGAAACTGGGCCTTGAGAAAGGTCTCGAGGGCAAGACAGTGGTCGTGCAAGGGCTGGGAAACGTAGGCTACCACGCCGCCTATTTCCTGGAAGAAGCCGGAGCTCGCCTGGTAGGCCTGGCCGAATACGAGGGTGCGATTTACAATGAAGCCGGGCTCGACCTAACCAGTGTTGTCACTCATCGGAAAGAGACTGGGTCGATACTAGACTATCCTGGCGCCGTCAACATCCCAAATTCGGCGGACGCTCTCGAGCTTGAGTGTGACATCCTGGTGCCGGCGGCCCTCGAAGGCCAGATTCGGTCCGATAACGTGCATCGCATCAAGGCCAAGATCGTCGCAGAGGCAGCCAACGGACCGGTGACTGCGGCAGCGGACAAGATCCTCAACGAAAAGGGCTGTCTCATCCTACCCGACATGTACCTCAATGCGGGCGGTGTGACGGTGTCGTATTTCGAGTGGCTGCGCAATCTGTCCCATGTGCGACATGGGCGGATGAGCCGCCGGTACGAAGAACACAGTGCGCGCCGCATCTTGCTGGCGTTGCAGGCATTGAACAACACGACTGTCGACTCCGAGCGCGTGGACTCGATCATCGACGCGGTTGCATTCGGGGCCAGCGAAATCGACCTCGTCAATTCGGGTCTGGAGGACACGATGGTGGGGGCCTATCACGAAATCCGCTCCTTGAGCAGATTGCACGATACGGATCAGCGTACGGCGTCATTTATCAGCTCGATCAAGAAAATCGCCACCGTCTACATCCAGATGGGGATCTTCCCGTAAGTCGTACAGCTCCGCCCGTTTGCCAGCGCGCGCGAAAGGAGCATAAAAATCCTTGAGGTATGCGATGTCCGCATCCGCATCTCCTGTAGGAACGAAGGGTTTGGCGAAACCCAGCGTTCGGCTGCGGTAATCCACCCACGCAGGAACGATCGGGACATCGGCCTCCACGGCGATGTGGTAGAAGCCGGTCTTCCATCGTGCCCGTTTGCGTGTCCCCTCGGGAGTTATGCCGATCACGAGCTGCTCTTCGGTGCGGAACGCGTCTGCGATCTGTTGGACAAGCCCGTGACGCTCCGAGCGCACGACGGGTATTCCCCCCAGCCAGCGCATCACCACACCATACGGCCACCTGAACAGTGTGTGTTTGCCGATCCAGCACACGTTGAATCCCAGGCCGTGGACCACGGCCATGGCCACGCAAAAGTCCCAGTTGGACGTATGCGGAGCGCAGATGACGACGAAGCGAGGAAGATTGGGAAGATTTCCCGCAATTTTCCACCCCGTGAGGCAGAGTGCCTGACTCCAGAAGGCTCGAGACGCGCGGTTCCCGCGCCGCGGGACAGCCGGAGGAAGAGTGGGCATTGTCCGACCGCACTCTGTGTGTGACGTCATTCGACGAAGATTGCGATGGCGTCTCCTCTTCGTGTTCCAGTCCCTCCGGCACCAGCGAGAGCATTCGCGATCTGCTCACCCGTTGATGCTTCGTCAATGCCCGAAAGTATGATGCCGTTGGCGCCCAACTGGCCTGCAAGCGCACGAAACTTGTCCACCATCTTGGCACGGCTCGTAAAAACGTCGCTTCCGGCGGCATACAGCAGTGCCACGCGCGTGTGGTCCGGAAAGTCGTCAGACGGGAAGTAGACCTTAACGTCCTCCATTGCGACGGGCGTCAATCCGGACACGAGGACGGAATGCGAAAGGTTGATGCAGCCTGCGATGAAAAGCATCGGCACTGCCAAAATCAGAGAAAAACGTTGCATGAGTCAGCTGTAACTGAGTTGTGAAGGTTATGAATGCAAGATACGGAGTCAGCACTGAATCTCGTGCGCCCTACGTCCTCAGAGGCTCAGTACTCCGGACGCGGATGACGCCGTCGATTGCGCGTAGCTGGGCCAACACTTCATGATCGACAGCGGATCCGACATCGATAATGTTGTAGGCCAGCAAATCCCGACCTTTGTTAACCAAATTGGCAATATTCATGCCATTCTGCGCCAGCACCGCGGCAAGCTGTTTGATCATGCCGGGCTCATTGCGATTGACAATCTGAATCCGGTACGTGTCGGGGCGCGGAGGCAGCAGGATCTCCGGGAAATTGACCGAGTTCGTCACGGTTCCCCGTTCGAGATAGTCACGAAGTTGCCGGACGGCCATTTTCGCACAGTTGGCCTCGGCTTCCGGCGTCGACGCTCCCAGATGCGGCACAGGCAACACCTTTGCATGCAGAGCAAGCTCTGCATCGACGAAATCTGTCACGTAAGAGGCCAGCGTACCCGAATCAAGCGCATCGAGGAGTGCACTCCGCTGGACGAGGCCGCCACGTGCAAAATTTAGCAGCCGCACGCCCGGCTTCATCTGCCTGAACTGCGTTTCCCCGATGAGGTCGCGTGTTTGGTCGTTGAGCGGTGCATGGATCGTCACGTAGTCGCTTTGTCCGAGAAGGTCTTCAAGGTCTCCGGCCCGCTGTACGTCACTAGAAAGCCCCCAGGCGGACTGCACGGTAATGAATGGGTCGTGCCCGACGACGTGCATCCCAAGTGCGGAACCTGCATTGGCCACTGCCACACCAATGGCACCGAGACCAATAACGCCGAGCGTTTTGCCCATGATCTCCGGCCCCTTGAAGCGTTTCTTGGCCCGCTCGATGAGACCCGGCACATCGCTCTGATCGGCATCTAGGGAGCGTACCCAGGTAATTCCCTCCACGATACGCCGCGAGGCCAGCAGCATGCCACAGATTACCAGCTCCTTAACACTGTTGGCATTCGCTCCGGGTGTGTTGAAAACGACAATGCCATGTTTTGAGCAGCTGCTGACCGGGATGTTGTTCACACCCGCACCGGCGCGAGCGACGGCCAGGACCGACCGAGGCAGCAGCGTCGTGTGCAGGTCGTGGCTGCGAAGCAAGATGGCATCCGGCGCATCTGTTTCGCCGAGGGTGTACGTCTTGCGGGGAAAGTTGGCCAGCCCCGATTCTGAGATCGTATCGTACGTTCGGATGCTGAACATGTAGAGCGCTCAAAGCGAATTTGAATCTCACTGAAAATACTTGGCTGAGACCGGCGCAGGGGGTGAAGATTGCGGGCACTCTCATGCCGCCGTCTTTTACTTTGCAGCAACTGCCGGTATACACAAACACGCGATGGCTTTAGCCAGAAAAAACAGCAAGGCCACGATGGCCTGGGCCTTGTACGATTTTGCCAATTCGTCGTTTACGACGCTCGTGGTGACGTTCATCTATGCGACGTATTTCACGAAGGCGATTGCGGAGAACGAAACAGTTGGTACCACGCAGTGGTCGCTGGCCGTTACCGCGACGGCACTCATCGTCGCGCTCCTTTCACCGTATCTCGGCGCACTGGCGGACAGGGGAGGGCTCAGGCGGCGCTTTCTGTTTCTTTCGACAGTAGTGGCGGTAGCTGGCAGCGTCGCACTGTTTTTCCCCATGCAAGGGCAGGTATTGTGGGCGCTCGTCGCGTTTACGATCGCGAACGTTGCCTTTGAAATGGGAACCGTCTTCTACAATGCGTATCTGCCGGAAATTTCGACTCGCGACACCATTGGGCGGGTGTCAGGTTTCGGCTGGGGACTGGGGTACATCGGCGGTCTATTGTGCCTGGTGGTCGCACTGTTGGGCTTCGTACAGACGGACACCCCACTATTAGGTTTTGCGACCGAAAATGGAGAGAACATCCGGGCCACGAATCTCCTTGTCGCCGTCTGGTATGGCCTTTTTGCGATTCCAATCTTTTTGTGGGTCAAGGACCGAAAGCCGTCGACGACATCGGAAGGAGAGAGCATTTTTCGCACGGCCAATCGGCAGATTCGGAACACATTCCACGAAATCCGTCGCCGCTACCGCCAGATTCTTCGTCTCCTCATCGCACGCCTGGTATACAACGACGGACTGATTACCATTTTCGCTTTCGGCGGGATTTATGCACAGGGGACCTTCGGTTTCGAGACCGAGGACGTGATCATTTTCGGCATTGGGCTTAACGTGGCGGCGGGCTTGGGCGCGCTGGCATTCGGTTTCCTGGATGACTTCGTGGGAGGCAGGCGAACGGTCGAGATTTCACTTTTCGGACTCTTCGGCTTCGGCCTCGTCGCGGTGCTCACCTCGAGCGTCACGTGGTTCTGGATCGCTGGGCTGGGGGCGGGCATGCTGAGCGGTCCCAACCAGGCGGCGAGCCGGTCGCTCATGGGGCGGTTCATTCCGCGCGAGAAAGAAACAGAATTCTACGGCTTCTTCGCCTTCAGTGGCAAGGCTACGGCGTTCCTCGGACCGCTGCTACTCGGGCAGGTCACGCTACTGTTCCACAGTCAGCGTGCGGGCATGGCTACGGTACTTGTGTTCTTCGTGGTCGGCTGGTTGCTCCTTAGAACCGTCGATGAAAAGAAAGGCATTGCGCTTGCCGGCCGTTCCACGTAGGCTACGACTCGCCGGACTCGATGCGCTGCACCGCGGCGATCTGCCGGAGATTCCACTCGTCGTTGCTCTTAGGCGTATCGAACCAGCGGTCGAGGATCTCCTTGACGATGGCCTCCGAGGTCGATCGAAGACTCAGTGCGAGGACGTTGGCATGATTCCAGATCCGTGCTCCGCGTGCGGTTTCGGCATCAACGCAAAGCGCCGCTCGTATACCCGGGATCTTGTTCGCCACGATAGAACAGCCCGTACCCGTCCAGCACATGACGACGGCTTCATCGGCGCGCGTCTCTGCCACGTCTTGCGCCGCGCGGAGAGTCACCTCAGGCCAGTCGACGGAATCGTCTCCCGCTCTGGGCCCGTAATACACGGTTTCGTGTCCGCGCTCGGTGAGTTCACGGAGGATCACGTCAACGACGTGGCCGTATTCGTCCGAACTGACCGCGATGCGCATTGGAGCACGATAAGAGAGGCCTAACATGCAGCGCAGCCATCCTACAATTCGCGACATCGCAGACGCGCTGGAGGCCTGGGCATGCCCGGCCTGGGCCGAGTCATATGACAACGTCGGTCTGCAGGTCGGTGATCCGGCTTGCAGAGTAACGCGTGCAGTCGTCGCGTTGGACTGTACGCCCGCCGTCGTGAGCGACGCCGTGCGGCGGGGTGTCGGGCTTGTGATTACGCACCACCCGCTCCTTTTTCATCCGGTCCGCTCGGTTACGTGGGATGCGCCGACGAGCAATCTCATTCTCCGCTTGGCACGCGCGCACATCGCTCTCTACAGCGTACATACGAACCTCGATGCCGCGCCCGGAGGCGTGTCGGTGACACTGGCCGAAAAACTCGACCTTGCAGACGTGGAGCTCCTTGCTACACGAGACGATGCACCGCAAGCGGGCATGGGCGCCATCGGGCGCCTTTCCGAACCTCAAACGCTTAAAGAGTATTTGCAGCTTGTTGCAGCTCGTCTCCGAGCGCCAAGTCTCCGATACGTCGGTGATCTGGCAGCAGTCGTCGAGACCATTGCCGTGTGTGGTGGTGCAGGCACGTTTCTTACGCAGCGGGCCATCGAGGCCGGCGCGGATGCATTCGTGACCTCCGACGTGTCGTATCACCGATTCTTCGAGGTACTCAGAACCGACGGCAGCCCCCGCATGGCGCTTGTAGACGCCGGGCACTACGAAACGGAAGTGCACGTCGAAATGCTCCTGGTACGTTGGCTGTCCGAGCGGTTTCCGACCGTCGAGTGGCTTCGCACCACTGCGTATACGAGTCCTGTGTCGACATTCATGAGTGCAGAGGGCCGCTAGACGGCGAACCTCTCGTGAACGCTGTGCGTATACACTTGCTGCGCTGATATCGCCACTGGATAGACACTGTTACATGGCCGCTGTTATGGAAACGACTATTGGAGGGCAGCTGCGTTCTCTGATCATGCTGCAATACATCGACAACAGGATCGATCAGGTCAAGAAACTGCGTGGCGATCTGCCCGAGGAGATTCGCGACCTCGAAGATGAAAAAGCAGGCCTGGAGACCCGGATCGAGAACATCCGGCAGGAACACAAAGAAATCGAGATTGGCCGAAAGAATTCAGCGCGCGACATCAAAGAAGCCGAGGCGCTCATAAAGCGCTACGACGAGCAACAGATGCAGGTGCGCAACAACCGCGAGTATGATGCGCTAACCAAGGAAATCGAAGCTCAGAAGGCGCGTATCGAAGCGGCGACGAACCAGATCGAGGAAACCGAAGGCAGCGCGTTGGAAAGCGAAGCTACGATCGCAGAAGCGCAGGCCCGGCTTGCTGAACTTGCCGGGGTTGTGGAGACGAAAAAGGTGCAACTCGATGAAGTCCTGGAAGAAACGCAGCAGGAACAGGCCGAGCTTGAGGCTCGGCGGAAGAAGGCTGAGCAATTTGTGGACAGCCGCTATCTGCGCGCCTACGGCAGGCTGCGCCAGCGCCTCCGCGACGGGCGCGCAGTCGTGATGCTTGAGCGCGGAGCGGCGGCGGGCTTCGCCGTGCCTCCGCAGCGGCAGGTGGAAATACGACAGCACAACCGGATCGTCGCCTGCGAGCACACAGGGCGCATCATAGTCGACAAAGAACTCTACGAGGCAACCACCAAAGACAAGGGATTCTAGTACCACCGTGCGTCGGCTGGATCATCGCCGTACATCGAGTGCGGAGGAAAGTCCGAACACCACAGGGCACCGTGCTTCCTAACGGGAAGGCTTCGCTTTTTGCGGAGACGGCACGTGCAACAGAGAGCAGACCAGCCGATGGGTCTTGGACCACAGGTGATGGGTGAAAGGGCGGGGTAAGAGCCCACCGGCGTTCCGGGTGACCGGGACGGCCAGGTAAACCCCACGGGGTGCAAGGCCAAATAGCGCCGCACGCCTTAGGCGATAAGGTGGCCCGCCGAACACGCGGCGCGGGTAGGCCGCATGAGGCCGTCGGTGACGGCGGTCCCAGACAGATGATGATCTCCTCGCTCGCGGTTCGGCGGCAGCCTGGGCGGGAAGACAGAATTCGGCTTACAGGCCGGCGTACGCCGCCACCGGCGGGGAAGGCAGCTTCCGAGAGGGGGCTGTCTTCCCCATTATTGGGCTTCGCCGCCCGTTTCGGGGGGTGCGTCCTGAGGAAGAGGCGCCAAGGGCTGCGCCTGCTGCTCTTGTGACTGGATGATGCTCCGCTGCGTCTCTCCGTCGTTGATTGCGAAATTTGTAAGGATGCAGAGCACGATGAATATCGTGGCGAGGATCCACGTGGCTTTTTCGAGGACGTCGGGTGCCTGCCGTGCGCCGAGTATCTGTGTCGTGGCGCCGCCAGCGGCTATGCCTGCAAGTCCACCACCCTTGCCGGCCTGGATCAAGACCAGAAAGGTCATGATAATGGCAATAAGCGTGATAACGACAATGAGAAGGACGAACATGATGGCGGGCGGTTTACGGGTCTTCTGCGGCGGCCTCCCTAACGATACCGTCGTGAGGGTGTTTCGCGAGCACCATCATCACTGTGGCCGCTGCCGCAAGTGCCGCCGTTTCGCTCCGCAGCCGGCGTGGTCCGAGGGACACCGGCTTATACCCACAGAGAGTGGCCTGCCGGAGTTCCTCGTCCGTGAATCCACCTTCCGGCCCAGTGAGGATACGAATACGCGAAGTGGGGCCGGCGGTCTCGATCTCAGCGGGAAGAGAATTGCGAAGTCCAGCTTTTTCGTGCGCAATCATACGGACGTGTGCATCGTCTGCCGTGAATATGTCGGTAAACGGCAGCGGTTGATGGAGATGCGGAATCCGGCTTCGTCCGCATTGCTTCATGGCGGCTATCAAGATCTGCCGTGCGCGGGCGTGCCGGAAGGCGAACGCTTCGGAGCGCTGCGTATGCATCGGGATTATCGTGCTAACGCCCAGTTCGACGGCTTTTTCGAGGAAGATTTCGAAGCGGCTGCGGTTCTTGAGCAGTCCGACTCCTATGCTCAATCGGTAGGTGGGCTCACCGACTTCCCGCTTAGCTTCGAGTATCCGTGCGCGCCCGCCACTCTCCAAACGCGCACGATACCAACCTCCTTCGCCGTCAACTAAGCAGATCTCGTCGCCTTCGCGTTTGCGCAGTACGCGCAGGGCGTGCCGCGCTTCATCGGCGGGCAATTGAACCGTGTGCCGAGAGCGGAATGCTGATGAAGGGGTGAAGAACGTGGCGGACATCTCCCTATAGCCCGATGGAGAGTTCGACGTGCGCCCGAACGACGGTCGGCTCTTCGGCATTCGCCGCAAGTGTAAAGACGATCAGCCCAATGTCAGTGCCGAGCTGGAAGCCTGCGCCGAAGCCCGGATGGAAGCCGCGTGATCCGTCGCTACCTCCCGATGCGTCGACGTAACCGAGGTCGCAGAACGAGAACGCGTAGGAGGTACGGTCCACAACATATCGGTATTCGGCGAACAGCCGCGCGACGAATGATGCTCGGAATCGCTCCTCGTCGTATCCACGCAGGGACGTGGCACCGCCGAAGCGAAACAGGTCACTGTCGTCGTATTCGTTGCTGCGAAGGAGGAAGGCATCTCCGCCAAGGGCGACGGCTTGACGCTGAAACACGGGAACAAACGCTCGTAATGTCACAGACAGCCGGTCTTGGCGTAGCATACTGTGCTCGTAGGTCGTGTCGGATGCGGCGCGGATGCGACGCCCTTGGATACTCTTGCGTCCGCGCTCCCAGTTGGTCTCGAACGCGAACCCGCGGCGCGGATTGGTGCGGTCGTCCAGTCGCTTGAGGCGCGCGCCCAGTCCGGCAAAGAACCCAGTTGCAAGTGGGATGCGCTGCTTGGTGCCTATGATTTCGAGGCCGGGGAGGCCCGGGCGTGTGACTTCGCGTTGTACGGATGAGAAAATCTGCAGTCCACCGTCGAGCTTGTATCCGAGTTCGGCGCCGTATGCACGCTTGCCGTACGTGGAGTCCTGTTGCAGCCCTTCGAAGCGTGCTTCCAACTGGAGTGGGAGGCGGGCCAAGGAAGGATCGGTTGCGCGTATGTCGACGCGGCTCACGCTTCCCGGAGGGCGGCGCATTTCGAGAAAGAGCCGCCGACCGCCGCCGAATAGGTTGCGAAATTCGACATACCCGCTGCCCACGAGACGACCGGGAGGCTCGTAGCCTAGGGCGAGGTCGAAGGCGCCGGGCGTCTCTTCTTCGACCGGAATGCGCACGACCGCTATGCTGTCGCCTTCCACGATGAGCTCAGGCGATCCGACCGCTTTGAAGAGCGTGGTTTCGTCCAGGTGCCGTTTGACTTCTTCTGCATCCCACCCACCGAGCTCGGAGCCAAGAGGAAGGTGTGCAGCTCGTGCCACGAATGAAGTGCTGGTGCGGCGCGCCCCTGGTAGTTCCAGGCGGCGGAGCGTAACGGGTCTACCTTCCCGCACCCGAAGCATGACGTCAATCTCAGGAGTGTCCGTGCCTGTAATGTGGATCCGTTCGACTTCGATTTCGGCCAGAACGTAGCCGCTTGCGGCGTATCGCGCCAAGATGTCTGCAATGTCCGCTTCAAGCTCCCGTGGGTCCAGAGGGCGTCCCGCGCGTGTAGTAAACCGTCCGAGTAGCGCAAGTGAGTCCAGTTGCTGTGCTCCTTCAATGCGCAGTCGACGAACGGGAACACGTGTGCCGGTAGTGGCAAAGAAGCGGATCTGATCAGCCTCAACGCGGTGCGAGTCAATCCGTGCGAAATAGTATCCATGCGCCTGAAGCGTGCCCAGTGCATCTCGAGCGGCTTGCCGAAGGCTGTCAGACGGCCACGACCGGTTGCCGGGCCATTCGGCGACGAGTGAGCCACCTGCCTCAAGCGTCCACCGTGTACGCTTTTGTGCACCTGCCGTCTGTGTAGAGTACAAACATGAATACAGTGCGACGGATGCAATCGTGCAAAACAGTGCCGCCGACGGGGCTACGCGATGCACTGAAGGACCGATTAGACGCACTGTGCCTGTAGAGTTGAAGTATAGAAACGGTGCCCGGCCGCCGCCGTTCCAGAGGTGCCATGACGCATAGAGTGACTCGTGCTCACCGGGAAGCATTTGGAGTTCGGCTCCTTGCACGCTACGATCGTAGCCGGAGGAGCCTGCCGTGGCGCGACGTGGATGATCCGTACCTCGTGTGGGTTTCTGAGGTCATGCTTCAGCAGACTCAGGCAGATCGCGTGCGCGAGTACTGGGAGCGTTTCACGACGGCCTTTCCGACGATTGAGGCGCTTGCTGCTGCGAGTCTGGATGACGTACTCAGACAGTGGGAAGGTCTCGGGTACTATGCGCGTGCACGCAATCTGCACGCCGCGGCGCGCAAGGTGATGGAGCACTTTGGGGGGCAACTGCCCGATTCGGTAGGCGAGCTGAGCACATTGCAGGGTTTCGGCCCGTACACTGCGCGCGCAGTGTCGTCAATCGCGTTTTCCCACCCACATGCTGCCGTGGACGCGAACGTGATCCGCGTCATCACCCGCGTTTTCGGGATCTCTGGGATCGAGAGCCAAAGCGCGGTTCGCAGGGAGATCCAGGCCTTGGCGGACGAGCTGTTGGATACCTCGCGGCCCGGCGCGTTTAATCAGGCACTCATGGACCTCGGTGCGACGGTGTGCAAGCCGATTGGGCCAAGGTGCACCGAGTGTCCGCTTTACGCTGTATGCCTTGCATATGCCGAAGGGGCTCCAGAGGCATATCCGGTCAAGAAGGCAAAGCAGCGCATTCCCGTTTACGAGATTGTCGTCGGACTGTTGTTCGACGATAGGGGTCGCCTTCTGGTCCAAAGGCGCTCAGAAGACTCGATGCTCGGGGGACTATGGGAATTTCCGGGTGGTAAGCGGGAACAGGGCGAATCGCTAGAGGAAGCATGCAGGCGCGAGGTCTTCGAAGAAATCGGCGTGGACGTGGAGCCGGGCGAGTGCCTTTGCACGGTGCGACATACCTACAGTCATTTCGGGATCGTCCTGCACGCCTTCGACTGTCGCAGGTGGACAGGAATGCCCGATTCCGGCAAGGGTCTCCCGCTTCGCTGGGTAGATCGACACCGCTTAAGCGAGCTGGCGTTTCCGCGTGCAAACCGTCGCATTCTGGAGATTCTGGAAGAAGCGGAACCCAGATAAGTCGCGCTGGCACAGTGCAATGCCCGCGCTTATCTTGATGGCCATGTTCCTTCCATTTGGCCGCAGCGCGCCATGGACATTTGGATTTGGGCCCTCTTTGGACTCCTGTACATTTTGATCGGGCTGCTAGGCAGGAAGAAGAAGCGGAGACGCGCGGCGGGGATGCAGAATCGGGTGATGGAGGATGCGCTGTGGGAAATGCGGGCGGCGCTTGGGGGGGATATTTCGCATATGGAGGAGAGCGCACCTGCGCCCCAGCCGATTCATGTACCGGCACAGGCCGTAGCAAAACCTTCTGCCAAAGTACAGGAATACCTGGAACGGATGGCCAGGCTTGAAGACGAGCCGCCGGAGATCACATCACCGCCACCGATTCCGGAACTGCCGGTGCTCGTAAGGTCCCCAAGTGCGATGCAGTCCCGAGTGACGAGACGTCTCAAAGACAGTGCTGCTGCCCGTGAAGCATTCGTGCTGAGCGAAATCTTAGGTCCGCCGCACGCGCTTAAACGCAAGTAATCGCCGCGGTGGGGGTTGTCGTACATCGTGCGCCTGCCAGGCGGGACGGTGATTGGGGAGGCGTGCGACGCGTGCGTCTTGTGCTGTGAGTGAGCAAATCACAACTCCACACGAAATCGTGCTCGTCGACAGTGTGCACCCTGAAGCCGCGGAAGGCATAAATTGCCCCTAAACCGTTGCGATCTGTACTGGGCCCAACGACGCGACAATCGTTTTGACCGACGTTTCCCAACGAGGTCCGCGAATTTCCGGTCGTTAAAGTCTCCTGGCGCGCAGATTTCTAGGGCGAAGCAGTTTGACGCTGCCGAAACCACCAAGCGCCAATGACTCTGCATCCTGTGCTGAGACGCGGTCCGAAGAGACCATCTTTTTGGATACCTGCTCTAATGACGATCGAGTCCTGCTAGAACTCTGTGGTTTCGTCCACGGGAGCGATTTGCGTTTCGAACGAAGTGTAGGCCCTATAAACGAGCTGCAGCGGGGGCGCTTGCCTGATTAAATGTCGGGCTCTTCGGGGCCTTTCTTCCAAATCCTGGCTCCGATTGCGCCACCGATGAGGCCGAAGACGACGGCGAACAGCACACTGCACGTGACATCGATGAGGACCTGCCACTTACTAGCTAGCTCAAGCCACGAAATGACCGAGTCGGCCGTACTCGGATCCATTTGGTCAAGTGTACCGGTGTTTTCCATCTCTTCTAAGATCTGGGGCAACACGGGGTGCATCAGCCCCAGTTGATAAAAGAGCGATCCGAGGAGTCCGCCAGTAAGGCCGCCTGCAACGCCGGACAGTGCACCCAACCCGACTCCTTCACCACCGGTAATGGTCAGTTGGTGTGTATTCGTATAGTGCCACACCGCGATAAGACCGCAGCCGACATACGCCAGGCAGCCAAACCAACTTATAAAATTTTGTGGCAGGTTCAGCAAGGCGGCAATCAACCCGCCCGCAAGTCCGCCGATGAGAGCCGACGCGTATTTCGATTCCATGTCAACGATGATGGGGTGTAAAAGCGCTAGGCACCAAGATAGCCAGCCACACGCCCACTTGCCTACCGCCGAGTGGCTCCGGTAAAGGCAAAGGCCATATAGACGCCCGCAACTGTTCCGCACAACCAGCCCGTAGTGGTTCGGCTAAACGGCGTGTTGCTCCATATTTCCGCGACTCCCAAAAGCCAGTCCAGCGCGGCGGGCGCAAAGCCGATAGCGAGAATTGGGACCGCGTGCCGGTTGAGCATGGCGCGGCGGGCGGCGAGCACGATCGTGACCGCTGTGCCGCAAAGTAGTCCGACGTAAAAGCCATAACAGCGGTGGCAGACGGCAAGTGGGATACCGTCGAGGGCTGGGGAGCGCTCTGCAATCTGGTGGCAGACATGCGAGAACACATGCATCAGCGCAGCGCGCCATAACGGACCTACGAACGGTGGCAGCGTGGCCGCCACAGCGAGCACGGCACAGAGGAGGAAGGCCGGTGCCCATCCTCGCCAGTAGGCAGAATCTCTCAATTCGGACCGATCAACCAAGATGGCAGTCTCCCTTCATAGCGTATGCCGGATTGTCAGGCGCCCGGGGTTCGGGTACATGGATCGGAGCTCTTTCTGTACTTCGGCACGCTTTTTGACGAACGCCCTGGCACAACCACGGTGGGGCAAAATGACCGGAACACCGGAATCAACCCGAGGTTCTGCATTGGCACTCACCGGCAGAGAGTGCTAACAAAATCCATCAACGATACGGAGGTTTCACCACCATGATGATCCAACCACTCAGTGACCGCGTGGTCGTTAAGGCCCAGGACGCCGAGGAAAAAACCGCAAGCGGTCTCTTCATCCCCGATTCTGCGAAGGAAAAGCCCCAGCGGGGTACCGTCGTGGCTGTCGGTCCGGGGCGCGTCGAGAATGGCACGAAGATCGACATGACGGTCAAGGAAGGCGATAGCGTGCTATACGGCAAGTACGCGGGAACCGAGATCACCCTCGACGGCGAGAACCTGCTGATAATGCGCGAAAGCGACATCCTGGGAATCGTAGGCGACTAAAGGGGCTCAATCGCGTCTGGAGAGCACTTTCAAAGCAAAACTCTCGGCACCCCTCAGGCACACACCGATTCAATTCATCTGAAACTAAGGAGAAACCCTCATGGGCAAGCAAATCATCTTCGATGCGGACGCACGAGGCGCACTCAAGCGCGGCGTCGATCAACTCGCCGAAGCGGTCAAGGTCACACTCGGGCCGAAGGGCCGTAACGTGATCGTCGAAAAGAAATTCGGCTCGCCGACCGTCACGAAAGACGGCGTCACGGTCGCCAAGGAAATCGAACTCGACAACAAGCTGGAAAACGTGGGCGCGCAGATGGTCAAAGAGGTCGCCTCCAAGACCTCCGACGTCGCCGGTGACGGCACCACGACAGCAACCGTCCTCGCACAGGCCATACTGACGGCCGGACTTAAGAACGTCACCGCCGGTGCGAATCCGATGGACCTCAAGCGGGGCATCGACAGGGCCGTCACCGAAATTGTCAGGGACCTGCGCTCGCAGAGCCGCGACATTGAAGGCCGCACGGAAATCGCGCAGGTCGGCTCGATTTCAGCCAACAACGACGATGCCATTGGCGAACTCATCGCAGACGCGTTCGAGAAAGTCGGAAAAGACGGGGTCATTACGGTCGAAGAGGCGCGTGGCACGGAAACGACACTAGATGTCGTCGAAGGCATGCAATTCGATCGGGGCTATCTGTCTCCCTACTTCGTCACGAACGCAGACGACATGGAGACCGTCCTGGAAGATGCGTATCTGTTGATTCACGACAAGAAGATCTCGGCGATGAAGGATCTTTTGCCGATCCTGGAGAAGATCGCGCAGTCGGGCAAGCCGCTGATGGTCGTAGCCGAAGATGTCGAAGGCGAAGCGCTTGCTACACTCGTTGTCAACAAACTTCGGGGCACGTTGCGCGTGGCTGCGGTGAAGGCTCCCGGCTTCGGCGATCGTCGCAAGGCGATGCT
>JAAXGO010000127.1 GCA_012267425.1 Rhodothermales bacterium | reverse complement strand
GCCGAGAAGCGCTCCGAGAACGATCGGGCATATCCGAATCCGATTGCTGCCGATGTTGGATTGAATATGCCTGTCTCCACGAAGCCGTCCGTGTTGTCGGCACGGACGGTCCCTATGAAATCGCCGTAATCGACACCAACCAAGGACAGGCCGAACACCCCCACGTTGCCCCACGAGGGCCGATATGCGGCGGTAGCCTGATTGTACCCGATGTCGGCAATGAAGCCGAGGTTGCCCGCTGCCACATGAAAATTGCCCGGCATAAAGGCCATGCTTGCCGGGTTGTATAACATAGACGTGGATGAGCCCTCCCACTGCGCCGTCATGGCTGATCCAATCGCAGTAGCGCGGGCATCGATCGACACGCTGAGGAATTTCATGCCCGTCTGCCCAAGCTTTTTCGTCTCTACTTCCGTATCCGGAGTAAGACCGGCCTGCCCGAAGGCTGAAGGTGCCATACTCAGGCAGAGCACGACGACCAGAGAGGTAACAAAGTATCGCTTGTTCATCACAACTCCATTCGGTTTTGGATAGTTGACCCTGAGCTGGGATCGATAGAGCCAGGAAGGGGCCGACATGCTCCTAACGGATTACGACAAATTTCTGGATGGCCTGCTCACCGGTCGCGTTGTCGATGATGACGGCGATGTAGATGCCGCTTACCAGCAACTGACGCGCCTTCGTAGTCAGGTTCCACAGTTCGTCGCCACTTCCGTCGGTGTGCTCTATCTGGTGGATCAGCTCGCCGATCTCCGAGAAGATCTTGATCGTACAGTCACCCGGGATGTTAAAGAACGCCACGCGATCTTCCTGCGCGAAACGCACCGATTCGTCCGACCCCAGGTTCACCGGGTTGGGCACAATGCGGGCGTCGGCCACGGTCCCCGTCGGGCCGTACGCAGGACGTTTCAGGTTTACGGGCTGATACGTCTGAGTGAGCGACCGCGAACTACGCAGCGCATGACCACCCGGCGTACCCGTAATTCCGTCAGGATCGTTGGGCTGCGGGTCTCCCACGGCCTGCAGGTAGTAATAATAGTCCGTACCACGAACGGGTGCCGTGTCCTCATAGCTCGTCGCATTCGCTGGAAGCGACGCAATGTGCTCATAGCCGCAGGGGATTGACAAATCAGTGGTACAGCCATTGACGTAGAGATTGTCCTCGAACCGCTCCGAACGATACAGCTCCCATGACTGCCGGGCGGGACCGCCGGTGGGCGGCGTCCACAAGATCTCTACTTTGTCCGGGCGACCCCACACGTCAAACGACAGCGGCGCATGTGGTGCTTCCGGTACCGGGTACGTCGACATGTTGTTACTTGCCGCGTACAGATTAATCCCGCGCTGCAGCGTCTTGAAGAGAGAATCACGTGAAGTCACTACCCACTGGTTCTTCGTCATCTCCTCAAGACCGTGCCCGAAATCGTCAAACATGCCGTCTCCGTCCGTATCGATCTGATTGATCGAATAGTTGAACATACCGGTCTGAATCGATCCGTCGCCGTTAGCATCGTAGGAGATCAGGCGTGAGTCTCTGTTGATTCCACCTCGTTTGAATGAACGTCCAATCTTAAAGTCGGCATCGAAGCCAAGACCACCGACGGCCTCCACGACAACGACGCGCACATGCTCGCCAGGACCAATGTTGTACGGGCCGTATGCCGTCGTCGCGGCGTGGCCGCCCTGTTTGCCGGTGCTCGCGTCGTTTTTCGCTTCCCAGAAAATACCCGACGGCTCGATTCGGTCTGCGTAGTGCGGCCACATGTGCGACGAGCCTCCTGGAATGCGGTCAGGATTCTCGCGCGTGAGAATTCCCCAGTCGTAGTAATCCTGTTGCGGGCTTCCATCCGACGTTAGCGCTTCGTCCTGGTCCATAAAGCCTAACGTGTGCGGCTGGCAGGTAGTGATCGTCGCCGGCTTGCACCGGATGTAACTGCGATCCGACGGGGAATTGTCAGCGTGAATCGTCGTTCGCCCGATATACGACGTGCCGGCTAGTCTACCGAGCGAGTCACCCGGGGCAACCCATTGGTTATCCTGGATAAGCGGCACTCCTAAACGATCCCATTGTGCCTGCTGCTCGGGATCAATGCCGATCCAGAGATACTGCGCGGTGAAGCTGATAGGATATTCAGCATGTCCGTCGCCGACGACGTCGACCATGCTGAATTTGCCCCAAGCCTGCCCAAAGCTCATCGACCACGCAGCCTGTTCGCTGCCCCTCCAGCGGTGAATCCGGAAAAAATACGTATCCTTCAGTGTCTGATTGGGAAGTTCGATGTCTTCGTCATCATCGCTGTTGCCGGTATTTGTATAGACGTACTCGATGATATGGTAGTCATCGTGCGCCTGATTGACGTATCCGTACGCCCTGCGGTCCACCGTGATACCGATGAGCGTGTTGTGGATATTGTGTACGATCCGGTCAGCCGGCAGGTTGGGAATAATTTCGTCAACGACAGCCACGTTGTCGAATGACAGCAGCCCGTCTACGTTGACGATCGTATCCTCCGTCCTGCTCAGCAGCCTGTTCTGAACTGGAAACGACACGTCCGCTCCGGCTGTGCGGGGTCCGATTCGAGCGACGAAGTACGGCCACGTCTGACCATTCGGATCCGTCCAGCCGCGTGTTCCAAGCCAGAACGCCTTCGCGCGGAAGTGACTGCTGTTACGCAGAAAGGCCGGCCATTCCATACCGTCAGCAGCCGACGAGTTTCCTTCGTGCTGTGCACCGGATTCGGTGTACGTGCCGTGGAAGGTGCCGATGTCCAGCCACTGCGCGGTAAACTGAGCCTGCGCCTCGCCGACGCCGAGAAGTAACACCGTCAAGGCGGCGGTCAGCAGGTGGAAGCAAGAGACTCTCATGTGCTTGCCTTCTGTTTGAAAAACTCGTGGTGTGATCGCCCCCAAGTGGACGGGGCTGTGAATCGTGGAACCTAGAAAGTCAGCCGAATGCCCAGCGTCACGCGCCGGTTGTTCAGGAACGTGTTGAAGCGAAAGTTCGGCATGTCAATATACGCCTTATCATCCAGCACCTTCTGCACGTCCGCGTCCGGGACCGTCTCGAATGCCGAGCCATTCCAGCGGGAGTACATACCGGTATCTCGGGCCCAATACCACGTCGCTGCTTCTGGGGAAGTCACAGCGTCGAGGCTGTTCACCGCATCGATAGGCTGGAAGGCAACATCGGGATGTCGGAAGTCACCCGGCTGGTCATCACCCGGCACCCAGATGTAGGGCAGGTTTTCCTTGTCTTTGTACTCCTTATCAGCGTCAACGCCGTTGATTTGGTCAAAAATGTCCGTCGGCAGATGCAGCGACCAGAAATACTTGTCGCGGTCGAATCCGTCCGGATGGAAGCCAGTAGCCTGATACAGATGCCGCCTATTGAAGACGTTGTCGACATCAATAAACACCTGCGCGCCGCCGAACTGCGTGTTGATGTGCTTCGTGAAGCGTAGATCGAAGTTCATATAACTACGCCACGACACGTTTTCCTGTAACTCCGGGAAGCTCTGCGCACCGCCTGCCCAGATAAACTGCTGGCCCGAACGCCACTCGCCGAGGAAGCTCACACGCCAGTCACCGAGGAGGTTGCCGTTGAGCACGGACGGCACGAAGCTGGCCGGCGTCAAGAAGATCAGGTTTACGCGCGCGAACGGCTCGGCCAGCGGGGCCCACTGCCGATAGTCGGTTGATGTGCGAAGGTAGTTACGCTGCTCAAAAGTATTCTCGTTGAACTGGGCATAGCCAAAATTGCCACCCTTCGTTTGTAAATACGTGTAGTTGATGAAGCCTCGGAACCAGTCTCCGCGAATCTTGGTGAGGGTGAATTCAGCCCCTCGAACGTCCGAGTAATTCCACGGCTCGAAGGTCGAGTACTGCACAACGCTCCCCAAGCTGTTATAAAGGACTCCGCGCGCCTGGTTCTTGATGTCACGATAGAAGCCCGAAATGCGCAGCAGGTACCTGTCGAACACGTTCTGGTCGAAGCCCAGTTCGTAGGCGACCGTTAGCGGCATCGGGTGGGCAGGGTTTCCAAGCACGTCAATCCCACCGTTTCTAGACTGCTGGATGCCGAATACGTTGAAAGGACTCAGCATCTGGCGAAAATGGCCGTAGTTGAAGTACAGCTTGCTGTCGGTTGTAATCGGGAATGAAATTCCGAGACGCGGGCTGATGTTAATCTGCGCGGCAGGATCCTCTTTCGGTAGCAGCTCGTCGAGGCCATCGACCTGCTGCCGGTATGCCGCGTCGTACGGATTTTCCGAGACCCACCAAGGCGTGTTAGCGTCGAAGAAGTCGAGTCGTACGCCTAGATTGGCGATCATACCCTCAAATTCAAGCTTGCCCTGAGCATACGCCGCACCCTGAATCGGCTGGCGATCCAGCGGATAGTCTGCTTCCGGTTCAGGGCCGACGAGCGCAAGATTGACCCGCGAATAATTGAGCGCGTAATCGCTGATGATGAGCTCGGCACCCGTTTTGATCTGAAGGAAGCGGTTGATCTGGCTTGTAAGATCGAAGCGGCCAGTAAAGACGCTCACGTCTGATGTATCTCGGGTTTTGACCCAGTGGCCACCTGTCGTTTCGGCACCGCCAATGAGGTTACCCCCCTGCCCCAAGAACCCGAAGGGCTCGTCTCCGACACAGTACGGCGTGAGCTCGCCGTCTCCGTTAAGGTCGTCTGTCCCGCCAAAACAGGTCAGTTCACCCTCGGGAATGTCCAGACCCTGGATGGGCCGCCCAAGGTTGTTGGTGTACGGAATCTGAACAAAATTGCCGTTCTCGTCGATGTAGGAGCCGTCCCGTAGGTTCGGGAAATGACTCCTGTATTTCGACGCGAGGTTCTGCACCGCAACTTCGTAGAACGTACTCGCGCTCAGCGTATGCGTAAATGTTGCACCAAGTAGTGTATGATCGACGTTTGCAAGCGCAAAAGCGCCGTCGGAGAGAACCACGCGGCCCCTGCGGTTGAGTCCGTCCACCTGTTCCGCTCCTGCTCCCCACCACGGATAGGCGGGCAGGTTGCCGTTCCATATCTGGACGTCCGGGCTGCCCTGCCATCGATTTACGCCCCGCTCGGTACCGTGCATCCCCTGAATAGAGAGTTTCATGCCTGGCTGAATATTCGAAATGACTTTCAGCTGAAACGTCTGATCGTTGTACGAATCCCGAGACTGCGGAAAAAGATAGGCGGTCTGGGTGCCGCGGTAGGACGCTAGGAACCGAAGATCGCCCAACCTCGAGCTGAATCCGGGAACGAGCGGACCGCCGATTGAGACGTCAGTCTCGTAATCGGGAACCACGATGGCATTGTCCTTGCGATGTGTATGCTTGAAGTAGTTCTGCATATCGGTGGCCGTCACGTCGAACGCTTCGTCGTTCGTCAGACGTTCCGCCAGTACGACCCATCCCTCAAAGGAATTGTATTGATCCAGCGTAAACGGATCCCACACATCCGTGCCTCCCATAGCCGTCTCGGGATCGAGGAACGGGCGGATGAACCAACTGTCGCAGTCGCCCGTAACGGGCCCCGAATAGTCGCAGTCGTCTAGGTTGATACCGCCTAAAGCTTCGGACGCCTTCGGCTGAGGCGGGGCGAATCGGAAGATGCCGTCAACCATATACCGGTCCCGCGGCGGCTCTTTCGTCGTCACATTTACAATACCCGAGCGCACGTTGCCGTATTCCGCGTTAAATCCGCCTGTCTGTACCTGGACCTCCTCCAGGGACGTGTAGCTGATGGCGGTGAACGGTTGCTGGCTGCGCCCTGTCCTGAGGTTCATGCCGTCAACGACGAAGGCAACTTCACTGAGGCCGCCGCCACGAACGCGTAGGCCAGGCTCGATGCCTGCCTGCAAGTCGAGCACTTCGCTTACACCGGCCACCGGAAGGTCCTCGAATGTGGCCGGATCGAGGTTTGCGACGTTCGCGGACACGTCAAGTTGCACGATCGGTCTCTCCGACGTTACGACAATTTCTTCCAGGCCTATGGCCTCCTCCCTCATCACGATGTCCACATTCGTGGTAAGGCCCGTGCTCACGCGAACATTCACGATCTGCTCGGAAACGAATCCGATGAATGACGCACGAAGCGCGTATGTGCCAGGACGGACGTTGTTAATGAAGTAGTGGCAGCCAGGAAAGTCGAGATTTTTGAGCGGATTTCGACGATCGTGCGGTATTGGAATCGGATCTGAGAAGCGGAGTGGCCGGTCGGCAAGAAATTCTTGGCGGTTGGAGCGTCTTTTTCGCCCTCAGAGGCGTGCAATCCACCCTTTCGGGCCTCCATCAGTGAGGCAAAGAGACACGTTGGCCTTGCGCTGCTGCGCCGCCATCGTGACATTCAGCTGATGGAGCTTAAGCGTGCTCCTACGCCGCTCGAGAGCGGGCTTGGTGCCACCGCCTTCGCCGCTTCTCCTTCTGTTTCAGCAACAGGCCAAGTCGGTGCACGTT
>JAAXGO010000126.1 GCA_012267425.1 Rhodothermales bacterium | reverse complement strand
CACGCGCCTGCAGGTCGAACATCCTGTTACCGAAATGATCACCGGTGTGGATTTGGTAGCGGAGCAGATCCGTGTGGCCGAGGGCAGAAAGCTCTCAGTTTCCCAAGCCGAACTGTCGATTAGCGGGCATGCCGTGGAATGCCGCATTTACGCCGAAGACCCAGCGCATGGTTTTCTTCCCGATGCGGGCCGTCTCCTAAGACACCGCGCACCGTCTGGTCCCTGCATACGCGTGGACGGCGGAGTAGAGGAGTGGGATGAGGTGCCGCTGCATTATGACCCCATGATTTCCAAAGTCTCGGCGTGGGGGTCAACCCGCGACGCGGCGATCGCGTGTATGCTGCGAGCGCTTTCCGAATACACCATCGCCGGTGTGAAGACGACGATACCTTTCTGCAGATTCGTTCTTGAGTCCGCACCTTTTCGAAGCGGACAGTACTCCACGCACTTCGTGTCGGACCACTTCCATCCTGACGATCTCGGCCGCCTTGATCCAGATGTGCGGCGCGCGGCTGCCATCGCTGCCGCACTGCACTCCGTTAGCGCGAGAACATCCCGAATCGCACCCAGCGGCAGCCGGACTAGCCCGTGGCTGCAGAGGAAGGAGCTGTAGTGGTGCTACCGCTTGAGCGCCATCATCAGACCGTCGCCGATCGGCACCAGCGCCAGATCAATGCGCTGATCGGTATGCAGCTTGGCATTGAGTTGCCGGATTGCAACCGTCCCTTTGTTCGACACGGACGGATCGGCCACGTCGCCGCCCCGCAAGGCGTTGTCGATAAGGATGAGTCCGCCCGGACGCATAAGACGCAGGAGGCGCTCGTAATAGGAGTTATAGCCCACCTTGTCGGCGTCGATGAAGCCCATATCGAAGGAATCTGCCTCTCCGCCACGAAGAAGATCATCGAGAGTCTCGATGGCGGGGGCGATCCGTAAATCGATTTTGTGCTCCACTCCGGCTTGACACCAGTAACGCCGGGCGATGTCTGTGTACTCTTCATTTACATCACAGGCGACCAGGCGCCCGTTATCGGGCAGTGCCAGGGCTACCGCCAGCGACGAATAGCCGGTAAAGACGCCGACTTCAATGGCCTTCCGCACACTGGCCAAGCGCGTCAGAAACGCCATGAACTGCCCTTGGTCAGGCGCGATCTGCATCTTGCTCTCCGGATGACGGGACGTCTCCTTGCGGAGACGGCGAAGCACGTCCGGCTCCCTCAACGAGACGTCCAAGACGTACCTATACAGGTTGTCCGTAAGCGAAATAGTCCGATTGCTCATGGTGATTGTGGGGCGCTGACTCTAGACCCAGCATTCCAGTATGCACATCCCACGGCTTTCCAGCCACTCGCCGGCTGCTCGCACAGCTTGGCCGGTTCCCCGCGTCGGGAGCGGTCTGCCGAATGACATTACCTGGAGTATCACGTCATCCTTTCCTTTTCGCGCGCGCCGCGCCTCGATGAGCACATCCTGTGTAAGCTCGCCTTCTTGAATCCTAGCGGTGAATACCAGACGATTGTCTCCGACACCCCTCATGGCGTCGAGGAAGACGATCTGTCCTCCCCGAAAGCGGTGCACGAAGGACTCGAATGCATCGTCCGTTGGCAGCTCTCCCTGAAGGTGGGCGTGGTGCATATTCGACTGTCGCTCAACGTCCGGTGGATAGGTATGCTCGGCCATCCCGCGAACCGTTAGCCGGGCGTGGTGAATAGAAATATCGCGTTCGCGCCACTTTTGGGCGTACTTGGTGGCAAGCGTAGCTGGCGGAACGGGCGCTTCGATGATCTCGTAAAGGCCGTCCGTGCGGGCCGCCTTGAGTGCTGCTGCAAAGTAGCCAGTATGGTCAGTCGTAAGGTGCGCTGTGCCCCCGGCACGGAGCCGCGTCGACAGAAGGCGAAAAAAATCTGTGCTGAGTAGCCGCTTGCCGCTGTGGCGCTTTTTTGGCCACGGATCGGGGAAGTTCACGTAAATATGGTGCAGCCCGCCACGTGGGATCACGTTGCGCACGACAAATCCTACCGGTCCCTGAAAGATTCGGACGTTTTCGATCCCTTTGCGCCACATGCGCCGGAGGGCACGCACCGTGGATCCGGTAGAGATATCGGCACCCAGAAAATTCCAAGTTGGACGCTTGCGGGCCATATGGGCAAGGAATCTGCCGTTACCGAACCCCGCTTCAAGAACGAGTGGGCCACCCCGCCCGAAGATTTGCTCACACGAGGAGGGGAAGCTCACATTGCTCAAGTCCATCAATACCGGCATTGTTATTGTCCGCGTACGACAGAAGCCAGTCATAACAGCTCATGATTCTCGTAGGCCTTCGTCCATGTGTCGAGCCCATGGTTGGGATATACGACTACACTCACATCGCCGCCCATGCTATGTCCTGTGACAGAGACGTGCTCCGAATCGGTGTGGTATTCGGTTTGCAGCAGGTCAATGAGTCCGCCGAGACGGTCTGGGGACCGTCTCTCGTTTTCGGGGACTGGCGGAGATACTAACGAGGGGGAGATGGTTCCGTCTTTGCTAGATCGTGCCAGCCAGAAAAGTCGGGATTTTTGAGCGGATTTGGACGATTGTGCGGTACTGAAATCGGATCTGAGGATCAGAATGGCCGGTCGGCAAGAAATTCTTGGCGGTTGGAGCGTCTTTTGCGACCT
>JAAXGO010000125.1 GCA_012267425.1 Rhodothermales bacterium | reverse complement strand
CGAACATGGTCGAGATCTTTACCGGTTTCGCTCCGCTTGGCGTCGTGTTGGTAGCCATGTTGGGTGTCGGTGTAGCGGACGAAGCGGGGTATTTCACAACGGGAATCAAGTTGCTGCTCGGCAAGACGGCCCGCAGTCTGCTTACCCCCATGGTCGTCTTCGTGGGCCTTTTGAGTCACAGTGCCGTCGACGCAGGCTACGTGCTGGTTATCCCGCTTGGTGGCGTGATTTTCTATGCTGCCGGTCGGCACCCGCTTGCCGGTATCGCTGCGGCGTTCGCCGGTGTTTCCGGCGGCTTCAGTGCGAACCCGCTGCCATCCGCCCTCGATCCGCTGTTGCAAGGCTTTACGCAGCCCGCAGCACAGATCATCAACGAGAGCATTCTAGTCAATCCGCTCTGCAACTACTTCTTTACGTCGATCAGCAGCGTTCTCATTATCGGACTTGGTTGGTTCGTCACCGATCGCATCGTCGAGCCGCGGCTCGACAGACACACGCCCATAGATGACGATGCCGAAAAAGCGCCCGAGATGAGTACGATCGATGCGCGCGAAAGCAAGGCCTTCTGGTGGGCAACGACGACGATGGTTGTCGGCCTCGTGGCCCTGACGCTGACATTGATTCCAGAAGGGTCGCCGTTCAGGGATTCGAGCGGGTCGCTGAATTCGTTTCAGGCGCCGATTATGCAGTCCATCGTGCCGCTCATCTTCCTCCTTTTTCTCATTCCCGGTGTCGTGCACGGTTACGTTGCGGGTGTTTTCAAGAAGTCTAAGGACATGGTCGATGCCATGACGAAGGCGATGGATGGGATGGCCTACTACATCGTGATGGCTTTCTTTTGTGCGCTCTTTATACACGCCTTTGGCGAGTCGAATATCGGTGCGCTTCTTGCGGTCAAGGGCGCAACGGTTCTCAAGGCGCTCGCGCTGCCTGGATCGGTAACCATTGTTGGCATCATTTTCCTAACCGCCTTCGTCAATCTGTTCGTCGGCTCTGCGTCGGCCAAGTGGGCGCTTCTGGCTCCCATTTTTGTGCCGATGCTGATGCAGGTGGGGATTTCGCCGGAGCTTACGCAGGCTGCTTACCGGGTGGGCGACTCCTCGTCAAACATCATCACACCACTGATGCCGTATTTCCCGCTGGTCGTGGTCTACTGCCAGCGCTACGTCAAGAAAACGGGAATTGGCACGCTGACATCGATCATGATCCCCTTCAGCATCACATTCATCGTGACCTGGGCGGCATTCTTGATCCTTTACTGGGTCCTCGGCATTCCGCTGGGCCTCGGCGCGGCGTACACATACCCGCCGATGTAGCCCTTACGGCTGCCACGAACTCCAGTAGTCGGCATCCTCGATATTGAGTGCTGCTTGTGTGAGGTTCAACGGGCGAAAGGTGTCCACCATGACCGCCAGTTCGTCCGTCCGGGTCTTGTCGAAAGACGCCTTTCTGGTCCCTGGATGTGGCCCATGTGGAATACCACCCGGATGGAGGGTAAAGGCGCCTCTCCGGATACCTCTCCGACTTGAAAAATCCCCTTCCGCGTAGTACAGCATTTCGTCCGAGTCTATGTTTGAATGGTTGTATGGGATGGGAATTGCCTCCGCATGATAGTCAAGCATTCGGGGCACGAACGAGCACACCACGAAACTCCGTCCGGCGAATGTCTGGTGGACCGGCGGTGGCTGATGAATGCGCCCGGTGATGGGCTCGAAGTCGTGAATTGAGAGGGCGTACGGATACATGCATCCGTCCCAGCCTACGATGTCGAACGGGTGGTGGCGCATGATGTAGCGGTGCAGGAAGCCGTGCTTACGGATACGTATCTCATATTCGCCGCGTGCGTCAATCGTCTCCAGTGTGTCTGGTCCACGGATGTCCCGCTCGCAGTATGGACTGTGCTCCAGGAGCTGTCCTTGCTGGTTGCGGTATCGCTTCGGGAAGCTGATTTCCGATGCAGCCTCGATAACGAGCAGACGCGGGTTGGTGCCGTCGTCAAATCTCCACCGGTGTGTCAGTGTCCGGGGGACGTGCACGTAGTCTCCCTGCCGGAAGGTGACGTGTCCCAGCTGACTTTCCAGAACCCCTGCACCGTCGTGCACGAACACAAGCTCGTCACACGACGCGTTCCGATAGAAACAGTCCATCTCGCGCGTCGGTACACAGAGTGCGATACGGACATCGGAGTTGCCCAAGAGCACACGACGGCCGTCTATCCAGTCGCCGTGGGGTGCCAGGTCCTGTCCGCGAAGATGGCGATGGCGCAAGAAGTCCGTGTCGGCATAGGTAATGCGGGATTCGACCGGGGCGTGCAGACGCTCAACGAGTGTCGGAGGGTGGATGTGGTAGGCGATCGAAGCGATGCCGCTGAAGCCTTCGGCTCCAATGACTTCTTCGTGTCGCAGGGATCCGTCAGGGCCCCTGTGCCGGGTGTGTCGCTTGCGGGGGACGTCCCCCATGTGAAGGTAGTAGGGCATGGTTACAGGTTGCCGCGCCGGGCTTGTTCGCGTTCGAGGGCTTCGAAGAGTGCCTTGAAGTTCCCCTTACCGAATGAACGGGCGCCGCGTCGTTGGATGATTTCGTAAAAGACAGTCGGCCGGTCTTGGACTGGTTTCGTAAAGATCTGGAGCAGATACCCCTCTTCGTCCCGGTCAACAAGGATACCGAGTTGCGCGAGATCGGCGACGGGTTCGTGGATCTCCCCGACACGCCTTGGAAGGTCATCGTAGTACGTTTTTGGGATGTCCAGGAATTCCACGCCGCGTTGGCGCAGTGAACGTACGGTGTGCAGAATGTCATTGGTTGCCAGCGCGATGTGCTGCACGCCCGCACCACCGTAGTATTCCAGATACTCGTCGATCTGGCTTTTCTTCCGTCCCTGCGCAGGTTCGTTGATCGGGAACTTGATAACCCCGTCACCGCTGGCCATAACCTTGGACATGAGCGCCGAGTATTCGGTAGAAATGTCCTTGTCGTCAAACGAAATCACGTTTCGGAAGCCTAGGACCGTGGCGTAGAAGTCCACGTACGTGCACATGTTGCCCAGATGTACGTTGCCGACGCAGTGGTCGACGCATTCCAGCCCGACTGACGGGGTCCACCGCGGTGGGCCGGCGACGAAGCCAGGCATGAACGTGCCGTGGTATTTCTTCCGCTCGACGAAGGTATGAATGGTGTCTCCGTAGGTCGCAATTCCGGCCGTAACAATCCTGCCGTCGGCGTTTTCGACCGACACAGGTTCGCGGACTCCTTTCGCACCGCGCCTGACGGCTTCACAATATGCTGCGGCAGCATCATCGACGCAGAGTGCTATGTCACGTACGCCGTCGCCGTGGCGATGGACGTGTTCCGCGGCAAACGAGGACGAATAGAGCGGAGTCGTGAGCACGAACCGGATTGCTCCCTGCTCCATCAGGTAGCTCGCTGCATCTCTGTGGCCCGTCTCCGGTCCCCGGTAGGCGGTGGGTGTGAAGCCGAAGGCATGCTGATACCAGTACGCGGCCTGCCGGGCGTTGCCGACATAAAACTCCACGTAATCCAAGTGGTTGATGGCAAGTGGGTCCTTTTGGATCTCCCGACTGCCTTCTATCACTGCTGTGGCCATGTGGTACCTCAATATTCTGCTGTCAACGATGTCGGTATTGAATTAGATATTCGAGTAATAATATATTACATTATTCGCTTTCCTTGCTTATTTTCCGAAAATTATTCGTCAGATGACACAAAAAATTCGGTTTGACCGAATCTTCCGGCATATTATCGCGCTTTTGCAGAAGAATGCGCGGCTGTCGAACAAGGAGCTTGCCGCCGGTATCGGGCTTGCTCCGTCGTCGTGTCTTGAGCGGGTGCGAACGCTGGAGGCGGCGGGTATCTTCCGGGGCTTCCATGCCAGCGTGGATCCCGCTGCTCTGGGGATTGGGCTCGAAGCTATGGTGGCGGTCCGGCTGAGCCGCCATTCAAGGAGACTGATGGAAGACTTCATGGCATATGTTAGGATGTTGCCCCAGGTCCACGCCGTCTATCACATTGGCGGCGCGATCGACTTCTGGCTCCACGTCGTGGCAAGAGACACGCAGCATTTGTTGGATTTCAATCTTAATTACCTGTCGACGCGGCGCGAAATAGCGACAATGGACACGTCGATCATCTTTACTTCTTTTCGCAATCCGGTTCTGCCGTGCTATCTGGACGAATGAGACGGCAACCCAATGTGTTCTGCTTACGTAGTGGGAAGTCAGTGAAGCGGGCGAGGCGATGGGAAGAATCAATCCGGTCTGGTGCGTCTTTTTGGCCATGTCGGGGTGGGCATGTAGTGATGACTACGGCGTGCGAAGCCTGACCGTGGTACGAACTGGGTGGGATACGCTCGCGGTAGATGCCCTCCTCGAAGAGCGGCACTTTGTGGGAATGTCACGTCCTGTTGTTCCCGATATGTTGGAGGTGACGCTCTTTGGTGCCGCATACGATACGCTGTATACGGGACGCTGTATACGGGCGATGGCAGTCAGATCGTCGTTGATGACCAAAGCCGCTCGAGCGATGAGAGGCTGCTCATGGAGGCGTGTGCTGTGTTCGGTACGCGCAGGGTTTGCGCTCAGGAGGCTGTACGCGCATCGGCGAAGCGCCTCGTTGTGCGCTTCGACATCACGTTTGCGGACAGCACCGATGTCAGGCGCGGTACGTATGCCCTTGAGTTTGGCGTAGAACGCCTGCGCGCCGACGGCGCAGTTTGGGAGCAGATTGCCGGCCCGCGCCGAACTGCACGTCAGCATGGACGATTCTTCGGAGCCGGTCGTCATCGTACCGTTGAGTGGTCGGCGCGGTACCTTCGATCTCGATCGCGCCCGTAACTGGGAGGACCTACGGTTTGGACTCGCTACTGCTCTTACGCAGGAGGATTCGGCAGCCGTTCGGGTCGAGTTCCATGCAGGACCGGCACGCAGAGAGATGACGACGGCGCATCCTTCGTACACTGGGTTTATAGCCCTTCGCTCGAAGACAGGTGGCGCGAGGTCGAGTTTCTGCGCGTACAAGCAGCTCGGGCTGTTATTTCAGAGCTGTCGCCGTACGGTGTCACGGTAGCATACGTTCCGGACACGATCCGGTGGAGTTTCGACCATCTGATCGGTGCGTACAGGATCGATCTGAAGGTGGAGTGGCGAGCTGGCCGCGGCATGCGGCACTCTGTGCAAGGACTCCTCCGTGTGGATGTAGACTCCACGCGCACGCGATTCATCCTGCGAGGTGCGCGAGGTGGTATGTGGAGGCTCTGGGATCGACGTATCGGAGCGCCCGAATTTATGATCCCGGGGCTGCGCGCAGGGCTGAATAGGGAAGAGCCGCTGTCGTGGTGGAATCCGGATCCAGGAGCTCGAACCGAACCGGAAGCCGCATTCGGACACGTACGGGGCGTCCGGCTTGCTGACCTGGAACAAATGAGGTTCTTCTGAGCGCACGCACGGCGGCGGAGTCGCAGAGTGGGTGGAGGGGCTGTAGGATTTCGATATCGCTGGTTGATCCGTCCGGTTCGACGACGAAGTGAAGCACCAGACGACCCTGAATCCCCTTTCTCCTGGCTTCTTCCGGATAGTCGATGTGGATATAGTACGCACCAATACCACCGGCGATGTCGGGCATGACGTCGGCAAATTCGAGTACGGGAAGCCCCACCAGCCCATCCATGCCGAGAGTAACAGTGGAATCGGGTTGGGGAATGGGATCGACGGCATCTATCTTACGCACGTCGTCGCCGAGCTTGTCCGGGACAGGAGCATTCTTGCCGAAGTCAGTCACGGGCATACCCGGTTCCGGTCGTTTGAGGTTGACGTCAATGAGGCCGGGCATGTCCGTAAGAGGCCGACCCATGCGGCCCCAGCCCGACGCTCGGTCCGCAGTGCCGATTGGAAGACGGAAGCTCAGGCCTACGACGATGAGGCTGAGTACAAGGCACAGCATCATCCGAACGGAATAGGAAGCCAGATTCCTGGCCACGCTCTGTTGCCTGGTCGATGGAGAATCGGATAGGTTACAAAGACGCACTACGAAGATTAGTTTCAAGTCCAAAACTCGGTAACCCATGTTCAACGCCCTCGTGCTTCCCGCACCGAATGAGCCGCCTGCCGTCAGGCAGATGCGTCTCGAAGAGCTGCCGGACAATCCTGTGCGAATCGCCGTGCATTACAGCAGTGTCAACTACAAGGACGCGTTGGCCATCGGTGCGGCGGGCAGAATCATCCGCGGCTCATTTCCTTTCGTACCCGGCATCGATCTGGTGGGTCAGGTCATCGAATCGGATTCTGACGGCTTTGCACCAGGTGACTGGGTGACGCAGACAGGAGGGGGGCTCGGCGAATCGACGTGGGGTGGCCTGAGTCAGCGCCAGCACGTGACGGACCAGTGGTTGGTGTCGATTCCTAGCAATATGACACCGCTGAAGAGTATGATTGCCGGCACGGCAGGCTTGACGGCCATGTACGCCGTGATGGCACTGAATAAGCACGGCGTCGAGCCCGGAAGCGGTGACGTCATCGTTACGGGCGCTTCCGGGGGCGTAGGGAGTTTTGCCGTCGCGCTCCTTGCTGCGCTGGGTTATACCGTTGCCGCCTCGACCGGAAAAACCGTCGCGCACGAATACCTTCGTAAGCTTGGAGCGTCGCGCATCGTTGATCGCACGGTACTTTCCGGTGGCCCGGCTCGGCCTCTGCAACGGAGCAAGTGGGCTGGTGCTGTCGACACCGTTGGTGGGCAGACCCTTGCGGCGGTGGTAAGTAGTATCCGGCGACATGGAAGCGTGGCTGCTTGCGGCAATGCCGGTGGCGCGCGCCTCGAGACCAGCGTGTTTCCGTTTATATTGCGCGGAGTGAGTCTTTTGGGCATCGACTCGAATACGGCACCGGTTGCACAACGGCGTGAGGCTTGGGAGCTCCTTGCAGCTACGTTAGCCGACGAAGTCTGGGACCAGATTCTGTCGGGCATCATTCCACTTGCGGAGGTATTCTCGGCGTGCACACGCATGCTGCGCGGTGAGGTAACAGGTCGGATTGTGGTTGACGTAAACGGGTAGCCAGCGCTTGGTTCCTGTCACCAGAGAGTCCGTCAAGTGAGGCTCGTCGCTTCGGTTGCGCTGTTCCTGCTTTCCGGACCAGTTTTGGCCGCCCAGTCACAGAGCAACCCCGTCGGCGATCTGGATCTCATCGTTGGGATTCCGGAGGAGAATTTCGTGAATACTCGCAGAGTGTAGGGTTTGGAATCGGCGGCTTTCTTGGCAGTAGGTATCGATTATTCGCCGATCCTCGTCGTGGAGGATCTTGCACTACTGATCCGGAAGCAGCGTGACGTGCACATACCGGTTGCTCAGGTAGCTTCGGGCGGCCTTCCGGATGTCGGCGACTGTGAGGGCGTCGATCAATTCCTCGTAGCGCAGGATGTCCACGAAGTCTTCGTCCGGATTCTCGGCGTAGAAGCGGAGTGTCCGTAGCCAGAAGCCGTTGCGTTCGGATTCCAATGCCCGCTGCTTGCGTTGCTGCTCTTGCACCTTAGCAACAGCATCCTCCAAGTCTGCATCCGACTTTACGGCTTCGATGCGTGCGAATACGGCGCGTGCTAATTCATCCGCTCGTACAGGATCGCTTCCGAAGAACACGGAAAAGGAATAGGAGGCCTTCGGGATGCGTGTGCTGCCCGCCAATACTGACACGTCGTATGTTCCGGCGCGCTTTTCTCTGAGCTCATCGCGGAGTAAGATGCCAAGAACCGCGCTCAGCGATTGCAATCGGTGTCGTTCCGAGCGGCTTTGGGCAAACGGGCCGTGAAAGACGATGCCCGTTCGACTCTGTGGGTCTTTTCCCTTGCGTGCCGTTTTGACAACCGTGCCGGTCGGCGCGTCTGGTTCGAGATCACGCCAGGACTCCTCCCGGGCCGTGGCAGGAAGCGTGCCCAGGTACCTGGCTGATAGTGTGCGCAGTGTATCCAGACTGAAATTGCCGACAAAGATGAAGGTAAAGTCACCCATGTCGGCAAACCGGTCACGGTAGAGCGCCAGTGCGAGGTCCGGATCCAGGCTGTCTAGATCGAAGATCGATGCGGGCTGCCTTCGCGCCCAATTGCCGAAGAATGCTGCCGTTAGCGAGTCCTGAAAGGCGCTGCCGGGCGTGGCGTTCCGGTTGAGAATCAGAGCGCGCTGCTGATTTCGGAACGACTCCACGGCGGTGCTGTCTATGCGTGGGGCAGTAACGTACAGGTGGATTAGCTGAAACAGCGTTTCGAGATCATCGGAAGAGGCACGCCCGCTTAGCCCTTCGGCGTATTCTCCGATTGAGGGTGTGACCGTGGCAAGCTTGCCCGCAAGTTTCCGCGTGAGCTGTGTTCGATCGAACGCGCCGACACCGCTTTTGGCAACGATCAAGTCCGCGACCGTCGCTGTGAAATAGTCCTCGTCGCTCGCGAGGGATGCGCCACCGGGCGAAAAGGCAGTAAACACGACCTCGTCTTGCCGGAAGTCAGTTGGTTTCACAACGACGCGTATCCCGTTGGAGAGTGTGAACTCCGTCACGCCTACCTCGGAGACCTCCCGCTCATCTACTACGTCAACCGGCTCGGGAATGTTGGCCATCAGCGGCTCGTTGTTTGCTGCGTCAATGTACGGCGTGATGGTGCGTGTGGCTACTTCTGCCAATGTCTGCGCAAGATCGTCCGAGTGCGGTGCTGCAAGGTCTCTTTTTTCCGGCATCGTCAAAACAACGACGCGGTTAGCTTCGGTCAGAAGCCCGGCGGCAAGGCTGTTAATCTCCTCGAGTGAAATGTCGGCTATGAATTCGTTTGCCAGCTGGTACGTCGTCTCGATGGCTGGCGCGACCGCACCGGTAAGAAAGTGGCGGACGTAGGCGCTGGCGAGCGCCGACGAGTTCCTGTTGTCACGCTCGCGCCAAGATTGCTCGTAGGCACGCAGCACTCGGCGTTTTCGGCGCTGCAGTTCACTGTGGGTAAACCCGTGCCGAGCGGCCCGCGCGGTTTCGGTTACAAGGGCATCAAGGCCCGCTAGAATGCCATCTTCTTCGACTTGGGCGGCGAGGCTCCAATAGGCGGCATTGCGTGCGAAGGATCCTTTTGTGAAGCGGGCCCAGAGGAAGGGTGCAGTGGTGCCGTCTCGCGCGATTTCGGCAAACCGTGCGTTGAGCATGCCGCTCACGAGGAGATGTGCAAGCTCCGTGCGGAACTCCTCTGCTGTTTGTACCGGTTCTCCAGTACGGCTAAAGTAGATTTCGAGCTGCGTGTACGGAAACTCCGGGTCCACGACAACTTGGAAGTGCGGATCGGCCTGGGCGGGTTCGGTGAATGTCGGGAGGGGCCGGGGATTCTCTGCGGAGCGCAGCTTTCCAAACTGGTCGTGGATACGCGTTACAAGTGAGTCCTCGTCAAAATCGCCGACGGCGACCACGGCCATAAGGTCGGTACGGTACCAGTCGCGGTAGTACCGACGGAGTGCTTCGGGCGGGGCCCGAAGAATTGTCAGCGTGTCGCCGATCGGTAGGCGATCTCTGTAGCGTGATCCGCGAAGCAAGATCGGGAGGACCTTGTCGCGAACCCTCCCGGCGGCGCCGAGCCCGCGCCGCCATTCTTCGTAAATAACGCCGCGCTCGCGCTCGATGGCGTCACCATCGAGCGTGGCGTGTGCCGCCCAGTCCACAAGAACGTCGACACCGGTTTTGAGAATGGTACTGTCGTCCGGAAGCTCCAGGCGGTATACGGTTTCGTCGAAAGAGGTGTAGGCGTTGAGGTCGGGGCCGAATCGCATGCCTACGCGTTCAAAAAAGTCCACGAGTGCACCTTCCTCAAAGTGGCGAGTGCCGTTGAACAGCATGTGCTCTACGAAGTGCGCGAGTCCTCGCTGATCGTCGTCTTCGACGGCGGACCCGGCATTGATGGCCAGCTGCAGCACTGCGCGTCCGGAGGGTTCGTCGTTGTGGCGGACATAGGTAACGAGGCCGTTTCCGAGCGTGTCTATGCGCACCGCTGGATCCATGGGCAGTTGAGCAACTGCAGGCGTGCACACAAGGGTGCACACGAGAATGCTCAGCGTCACAGGAGGCATCGAAGGAAAACGGCTAGTGGGAGTCGAGGCAAAACACATGGTACTTTCAGCTGTTTCTCGTGCTGAACCGCGATATTCTGGCAATACGCTTCTTTTCAGCGCTGCTACATTGGGGCTTGAGACTACACGAACGCCGATGAGATGTCCCGCGCCGCTTGTCTTCCTGATGCTTGTGGTCGCGGCTTGCGCAAGGCCGTCGCCGTATACGTTGATCGTCGGCGCAGGCGACTACGAAAGGAAAGGAGCGATAGTGACATTCGCGCTGCCTGAAACCGGCGGCACGTGGCAACTCACAAATGCCGACGGTACGGTCATGCCTGTACAGGAAGACGAAAGCGGCAACGGCACCTTTATCCTTCCCATACTGCGAGCCAGCGAGTCAGTAGAGCTGCGTCTCGAAAAAACGGACCGAGCGCCGCTGCCCAGTGTTAAGGCGGAATTGGCTGATGGTCTCGTTCGATTCACCACAGGCGGCCGGCAGGTTACAGCCTACCACGCCGCGAAGAATCCTCTGCCTCGAGCCGACATCGATTCCATTTACCATCGGGCCGGATACCTGCATCCCGTCTATACTCCAGCGGGCCGCATGGTGACCGACGACTATCCGCCGACTCACGTACATCATCACGGGATCTGGGCTGCTTGGACAAATACGGAGTTTCAGGGCAGGACTCCAGATTTCTGGAACATGGGAGCTGGGACCGGCAGAGTCGAGCTTGTGGCCCTCGACGAAACATGGAACGGCCCGGTTCACGCTGGTCTCAGGGCGCGACACCGCTATGTGGATCTCACGTTGGACGAGCCTGTCACGGCGCTTAACGAGTGGTGGGCGATGCGCGTGTATGACGATGTGGGAGCCGCGTACAACGTCTTCGATCTGTCGCTGTGGCAGACGCCAGCTGGCACCGACACGCTGCGACTTCCGTCCTTTAGGTACGGGGGTGTGGGATTCAGGGGGCACCGCGACTGGGACGGCGAAGAGAACACGCATTTCCTGACGTCGGAGGGGCGTAATCGGTCTGACGGCCACGGGACACGGGCTCGGTGGTGCCACATCGGTGGGATGGTGGACGGGAGCTTGGTCGGAATCGCCATTCTGTCGCATCCCGACAATCGAAGAGCTCCGCAGCCGATGCGGATCCATCCAACGGAGCCGTTCTTCAACTTTGCGCCGACACAGGCCGGCGACATGGTAATTGTCCCCGAAACCCGATATAAGGCGCGCTACCGCTTCGTTGTCTACGATACGCCGCCGGATGAGGAGGAACTGGACAGGCTCTGGAACGATTACGCCCGTCCGCCGACAGTACGGGTAGAGTTGTAGACGCACGTTTTCTATGCATGTCATTCAGTCAGAGATTTACGACGCCATCGTCGTCGGCTCCGGGATGTCTGGAGGGTGGGCGATGAAGGAGCTCTGCGAGAAGGGGCTCAAGACTCTCGTGTTGGAGCGGGGCCGCCCCGTTGAACACGGTATCGATTACATCACGGAGCACAAGAATCCGTGGGAGTTGTCCTTCCGTGGTCGCGTGCCTCCTGCGGTTGCCGAGGCCGACTACCCTATTCAGCAGAACACGTACGCTTTTTCCGAGGCCACGCGGCACTTCTTCATGAAGGACAGCGAGCATCCCTATGTCCAGGACGAGCCGTACACGTGGATCCAAGCGAACGTCGTAGGCGGACGGTCGCTCATGTGGGCGCGGCAGAGCTACCGCCTGAGCCCGATGGATTTCGAGGCGAATCTGCGCGACGGCCACGGCGTGGACTGGCCGATACGGTACGACGATCTGGCGCCGTGGTACGACTATGTAGAGCGCACAATAGGAGTCAGTGGCCAGGCGGAAGGGTTGCCGCAGCTCCCGGACGGAGTTTTCCAGCCGCCGATGGAAATGAACGCCGTTGAGAAAGCGGCCAAACGCCGTATCGAAGCGGCGTTTCCTGACAGAACGGTGACGATTGGACGTGCCGCCGTCCTAACCCGCGCACTCGGCAGCCGCGCGGCGTGCCATTACTGCGGTCCCTGCGAAAGAGGCTGCTCGACCGGATCGTATTACAGTACACAAAGTGTAGCACTTCCCGCCGCCCGCGCAACTGGCAACCTTACGCTTCGACCATTCAGTCTTGTGCATAATCTGGGATACGATCCTTCCTCAGGCCGTGCGACGAGTGTAGGCGTCATCGACACGGAGTCTCTCGAGCATCTTCGCTTCAGGGCGAGACTCATTTTTCTTTGCGCTTCGTCGATGAACACGGCGCGCATACTGCTCATGTCGCGCTGCAGGGATTTTCCGAACGGCATCGCAAATTCCAGCAGTGCGCTTGGCCATTACCTGATGGATCACCATTACCACGTTGGCGCAACTGGGATGTTTAAAGGGTTTGAGGACCGCTATTGGCGTGGTAATCGCCCCAACGGGATCTACATTCCTCGTTTCCGCAACCTCGACAATGATACTGCGCGCCCCGACTTCGTGCGCGGGTATGGGTTTCAGGGATCTGCAGGCCGCATGGGATGGTCGCGGGGCTCCTCGATGAAGGGCTTCGGAGCCGAGCTCAAACGAAGTCTTCGCCGCCCGGGGCTTTGGACGATGGGTCTCGGCGGTTTTGGGGAGACGCTACCACGCTATGACAACCGATGCGAGCTAGACGATGATGTCACCGACCCTTGGGGCCTTCCAGTTCTGCGGTTTCACGTGACGCGCGACGCGAATGATCTGGCCATGCGTGCCGACATGATGGCTACCGCCGCCGAAATGCTTGAAGCCGCTGGAGCGGTTGACATTCAAGAGTACGACCGCATCGAGGACGCACCCGGTCTGGGGAACCACGAAATGGGTGCAGCCCGCATGGGACGAGATCCGACGACGAGTGTACTCGATGCGTACAACGCCTGCCACGACGTGCGCAATCTTTTTGTGACCGATGGGGCTTGCATGACGTCATCAGCCTGCCAAAATCCATCGCTTACGTATATGGCACTCACCGCCCGGGCGTGCGATCATGCGGTAAGAGCGCTTGCGGACGGAAAACTGTAACGGCGTTCTGTACGCCGTTACGCCTCACGTAGGAAGTGCTACCTTCAAAGCGTGGAGAGGCGGCATGCGCGCATGGTTGTCCTGCCTGGGTGTACCTACATGCGCAGAGCCCCTCCGATTGCGTATCGTGTAGTCTGATCGCTTGCTCATGTGATACAATGGTCTCATTACAGCGGATCGGTGCCATGATTCTTTGCCTTGCGTTCGTGCTACACGATGCGCGGGCTCAGGACACGATGGACGAATTGTTGAGTGCTCTTGCCACCGGCGATGCGGAAGCCGTGCTGGCAAGTTCCGAAGAGCGCGTTGAAGTGGCGCTTATGGGGCAGGGGCGACTGTTCACCGGCAGACAAGCAGTCCACGTGTTCAAGGAGTTCTTCCGCCGGTATCCGCCTGAGTCGCTCAGGAAGGAAAACGAAATGCGGGATGCGGCGAACTGGTTCGCCACAGCACGATATACATCGACGCAAGGCGACAACGCGCTGTGCGTGTACGTGAGCATGCAGCTGAGTGAGGATCGCTGGCGGCTTGCGACGCTGAATGTGACTCAATTCGCCGATTCCTGACGTGATGGGCTCTTCTTCCGCACATACGCGCCGTCCACGCTCATTCGCTGCAGTAGTTGTAGTGCTTGCAGCAGCAATCGGGCTGACGATGCTGGCGCGGCATTTTCGGACGGACTACGTTGAACAACATGTGCAGGCGCAACAGCGTGCGGTCGTTACAGATGCCTTCGAGCGTATCGAAGCAGATTTTGCCGCAATGCAGGAAATGCTGCGGCGGCAAGGCGAATTTCTCTCCAACCACAGAGTCGTAACGGAGGCTCTCTCGGAGCGCCTCGACGGAGTCCGGCGGGAGAGTCCGGCACTGATCCGGTATTTTGCGGCTCTCGAATTGCCGGACCGGTGGGCCATTGAACTCTATGACCCATCGCTGGACCTCGTGGCGTGGAGCGGTTTCAGCCTGCCACACACCGAGGCGGCGGCAGAACGCGGTCTTAAGGCTCTGCATGTTTCCGTTGCCGTGGACGCGGACTGGCGGCGGGCGATCGCTGTATGGTATCCTGTCCGGGTGGATGGGAGGCTTCTCGGGACCGTACGGGTTGTTGAGCTCATCTACGCTCGCACGCCTGTTCAGAACGACGAACTCGCGACGTATCGCGTAGAAGACGCGTGGCAGCGAGGTATCCGGCGTCCGGTGCGCATGCACTTCGACCAAGCGGGCGAAGTCGACGACTCTGCGCACACTCTATCTCTGACCGGAATCGACGGGTCCGTCTTGGGTCGAATAGTGGTCGATCCCCCCAAGTTGCAGCGACTCGTTGAACTAGAAGGGAGGCGGTACGATGACGTAGCGGCATTCTGGGCTACGCTTCTTCTGCTGTGGTTTCTTGCGGGATCATGGTCGTGGTACCGGCGCAACGAGGACGCTACGGCGGCAGGTATCCGGCTGTGTATGTTCGGGATAGCCTTATCGGTGGGACGCTACGTACTCTTAGCCCTCGATGTGCCGGCCCGGTGGCAACTTGGCAAGGCGCCGTTGAATCTGCTTTTTGATCCCGTGCACGTCGCTTCGACGGTGGGCGGAGGCGTTATGCGGTCACCCGGCGATTTACTGTTCACGGCGCTTTTCGCGCTGGTTTTTTCCTTCTCAGTCTTCGGCTACGCGAAACGGCATTTTACGCCCGTGGGCGAGTCTTCGGCTACGCTGAGGGGATTATGGCGCCGCGTATTGCACACGACTGCGCGTGGCAGGATGATTGTAGGTCTTGCGGCTACGGCCGCCGTGTCCGTTGCTCTGGTCGCGCTTTTGGCAGTAACCGCGCACTACGCCGTAGTAGACAGTACGCTTGACTGGTTTACGCGCGGTGCTCTTATCCCGCCGCCGCTCATTTTGATCGTGTCGTGTGCGCTTGTCATCACGGCACTATCGATTCTGTTGGTGATCGTGTCACTTGCTTGGGTGGTGATCGGCGCGACCGCGGTGGGTGGGCGGCAGGAGCCCCGTTCGGCGTGGCGTGAGAGCCTCCTGATTCTGGGTGCGGTCGCGACGCTGCCCTCTATCGTCTTTTTGGTGTTCGATCTACAGCAGTGGGTTCCCTGGATGATTGCCGTTGCATTCCCGGCACTCGGATTTGCACTTGCGATCCGCGGACTGGTGGTGCCCGCCGGCGCTTTGCAGCTCCTTACGCTGCGCAGCGTACTTCCGGGTGCGTTTGCGTTGAGCGTCTTGCTGTACCCGCTTCAGTACGATGGCATGGATTACCGGAAGCGCCAGCGGATGGAATACGCGGCTTCAACCTTCGACCGCGGCCACGATCCGCATGTGCTGTTTGCCGTGCATGATATCTTGACGACCGCCGAGCGAGACTCGACGTTGGCGCGTCTTGTGGTGAAACGGGCGCAATCGACTCTCGATTTGCTTGCCGAACGAATGGTCGGCAATTCCCTGCTGTCCTCGCTCGGAGCCCACGATGTTTCGCTCGCCTTTCTGGATTCGATTGGCGGAGTACGAGGACGCTTCGCTCTCGGCGAGGATATCGCCGAAGAGCCCGAGGTCTCTCAAGCGCGATTTGATGTTCTGCAACAGATGAAGCCGGACGATGGTGGCGAGGACGTCTTCGTCGAGTTGCTCGTGGGGGAGCGTGACCCCGACAAGCTGCAGTATGCGGGCATTGTTCCGATAGGTGGGCTGCACGGTGAGCCGGTGGGCTGGATTATGGCGTCGGCCGAGCCGCATCTGCTCCTGGAAGACGCCGATACGCCGCTTCTGCGCATTCTGGTCTCTTCTGGAGATGGTGGATTGTACGACGACTTGTCGCTTGCTGTTTTTCACGACGGGCTTATGGTGCGTAGTTTCGGGCGCAGATTCGGGCGCTACGTGCTGGACGAATCTGTGGAACGCGAGCTTGCGGCAGAGCCGGTGCTCTGGAGGGCGGAAAAGATCAGGGAACGGAGTTACCAGACGTTCTATCGTCACGAGCAAATGAACCGACCGGCGGACGATGGACGGGGTGTAGTTGCCGTGCGCACACCGGCGACGTCTTTTTTCGATGACCTTTTTTATTTGCTCCGTCTCACTGTCGCGGGCCTGTTCGTGGGACTGCCGTTCTATGTGGTTGGTCTCGTCATGCGCATGCAGTCCGGCCAGCTTCGCGCGCCGAGGGTGCGCTTTAGGGACAAGGTGCTCAATGTATTCCTCGGCGTCGGCATTCTTTCCGTCGTCGTGGTCGGTTTGGTAGGCGTACAAGTGGTCACGGAAGAAAACGACAGGGCCATCCAAAGCTGGCTGAGGCAACACCTGCAGCGGGTGGAGGAAGCGCTCTTATTGGAAGCGCGGGATAACGAGACGGCGAGTAGTGTCCTTGAGCGGATTAGCCTGGACTCGCTTGCGGCGCGCGTAGGACTGGACCTAAACCTGTATCAGCGCGGAGTTCTAGTTACGGCAAGTCGTTCACAACTTGTCCGCGAGAGGCTCATCGACCGTCGCCTCCCGGTTCGCGCGCACGAGGCTCTCAATCTAGACGGATACAAGGTGACCTTCGTCGAGGACAGAATCGGCAAATTTGGCTATACGGCGGGGTACTGGGCGGTGCTTGATGAAACCGGACGGACCAGATATGTGGTTTCCGTGCCGACCTTGCCGGAGCAGGAGCGCATCCAGGAAGAGCGGTCGCGGACTTTGGCCTATCTGTTCGGTTCTCTTCTTGCGCTATTGATGGTCGTTATGATGACGGCGGCGATTTCGGCCAATTTCCTCGCGCGGCCGATCGCAAGCCTCAGACAGGGTCTGGCTGCCGTGGCGCAGGGGCATTTCGAGCGGCTAGCACCTGTAAATACGCGCGACGAGGTAGGCGAGCTGGTCGACTCGTTTAATGATATGCAAGGACAGCTGGTTGAGAGCCGTCGAAAGCTCACACAGCAAGAGCGACAGTTGGCATGGCGAGAAATGGCGCGCCAGGTTGCCCACGAGATCAGGAATCCGCTTACGCCCATGAAGCTATCACTGCAGCATCTTTACAGAGCCTGGGTGGACGGCGACGGTAAAGATAGGCAGCGTTTCGGGCGTCTCATCCATCGAATTACGACCACGCTCGTGGAGCAGATCGATTCTCTGGCGCACATTGCCAACGAATTCGCGACGTTTGCGAGAATGCCGGCCCGTATGGTCGAGCGCATTGACTGCAATGACGTCATTCGGGAAGCCGTATCGCTGATGCAAGTGGAGGCACAAGCTACCGTTGGGTTGAGGCTCCACACGGAGCCAATCATGCTTGAAGCGGACAGAAAAACGCTCCGGAGGACGTTTATCAACCTCATCAAGAATGCTCTCGAGGCGATACGGGACACCGACCAGGGCAGAGTGACCGTTTCCAGCACCGTACAAGAAGGAATCCTCTACACAGCGGTGCATGATACGGGGACAGGGATAGCACCGGAGCTCCGGGAGAGGATTTTCGAGCCGAATTTCTCGACGAAGACGAGCGGTACTGGCCTGGGTCTGGCCATCGCCCGCAGCAGTATCGAGGCGATGGGCGGCACCATGGGCTTCGAAACCGAGCCCGGTCGTGGCACGACGTTTTGGATTCGCGTGCCGCTAGCGGAATAGGGTAACCGTGGGCAGGCGTTCGTCCGACCGCAGAGTGAGCACTTTTTCTCAAAAATGCCGGCTACAGTGTGCAACAGACCAAATTCTGGTTTACATTCGATGTCGGAGACTGAAGGCTCTTTCGACGCGCAACACGGATTAAGGCCGCTGGCTTTGATTTCCGACTGACGCTACGTATATTGCAGGCACGTTCGTCGAGCGCATCACACTAGTTGCAGCCAAACCACAAGAGGAGGTCGTAAATGAAGCTTCAACACTTACTTGTCTCGCTCGCGCTGCTCCTTGGAGTGTTCGTCGTGGGTTGCGCTGGTGGCGGCGACGCCGGCGACGACACGGACGGAGACACGATGGAGGAGGCCGGCGATATGGATATGGATGAAGGTGGGGAAATGGGCGATATGGACGAGGGTGAAGGTGAAGAGATGGAGGGTGAGGGTGAAGAGATGGAGGGTGAGGGTGAGCACGAGGAAGGCGAAGATATGGAGGGCGAGCACGAGGAAGGGGGTGAACACGAAGGTGAGGAGTCGGAGGAGGGTGGAGACGAGGAAGGAGAGGGCGAGTAGCCGATAGCTTTCTTTCGGCTGACCGCGAGCAAGGCAGGGATGGAGCTTGACCCACACGGTGAGCTCCCTGCCGCTCATTGTCTTTGTCTACTGGCGGCGACCGCTAGGAGCATTCCCGGTATGCTTCGGCGGCCAGGGGCGTTCTTGCGAGCTGTCGGCCCATATTGACACCTGCGCGAAGTGCAGGTTACCGATTGGTGCCCCCTGTCGCCATACATGCGCCGTGATGTGGGCGGCATCCCAGCCTCGTTGAAAGAAATCCCCCGAGCTTCTCTCGGGGCCGCTGGGGTCTTGTGCGATTTTTCAAGATCGGCACGCGTGCTGTTGCCGACCTTTGCTGTCTTGGCGAGCTCAAACGCGCAGTGATACTGCTCTCTGCTGCATGAGTCGGTCTGACAACGGGTCTGCGATGTGATTGGCCACGCGATATATGCAGAGCAGAGATAAGGGTATCGTAGCTCGCGGCCTCATCTCCGACTTTAGACGGAGCTGCAAGAAGGTTGCCTAAGATTTTCATCGGTGCCATTGCTTACCGTGCGGAGCGCGGTAAGGTTTGTGCGGAAGAACATGCATAACCTACAGTCAGGGGATCGTTTCCGCGGTGTCAACCTCGAGGAAAACGGCGATATCCCAAGGATTCTGGCGTCGTCCGGAGGCGGATCGGCTTCCACCAACGGCTCCCCCATCGCCAGCGCCGCATCTTCTGAGTGATTCCGACCTGACGAGCCCGTCGTCGAGGTGCTATTGCTGGAATGACATCCGCCATCCAGAGTAGATTGGATGGACTCGTGGGGCCTCCCTCAAGCGAAGCTTAGCGGCGGGAAAAACGCCGGTCAGGACAACCGCGCTGGTGAGCCACGACAAACCCAAGGCCAACGCATGGGCGAACTGGAATCCGAAACAACGAGTGGGGACAAGGGGATCGGACGTATTCAGCGCGTCGAACTGCGTCAGGTGTGGAGTCACGAAGCTCTCGACTTCACGACGTGGTTGGAGGAGAACATCGATGTCCTTGCCGACGCCACGGGCCTTCAACTCAGCGGCGTCGAGCGGGAGCAATCTGCGGGCGCCTTCAGCGTCGACCTTGTTGCGGAAGACGAAGACGGCCGTGCGGTTGTGATCGAGAACCAGCTAGAGAGAAGCGATCATGACCACCTTGGGAAGCTGCTCACGTATCTCGTCGGAAGGCAGGCACGTCGGGCGGTTTGGATCGTATCGGATCCTCGTCCTGAACATGTGAGAGTGATTGCCTGGTTGAATGAGAGCTCTTCAGAGGATTTCTACCTGCTCAAGCTTGAAGCGATTCGGATCGGTGACTCCAAACCCGCGCCGCTCCTTACGCAGATCGTAGGACCAAGCGAGGAAACCCGTGTGGTGGGCCGGACGAAGAAAGAAATGGCAGAGCGAGAACGACTACGTTACCGCTTCTTCGAGGGATTGCTCGAACATGCGAAATCCAGAACGCAACTGCATGCGAACATCAGCCCCAGCAAAGGCACCTCGGTTACGGCAGGTGCTGGGAAGACTGGATTGGGGTTCGCCTACGTGGTTGGGATGCGGGGTGCTCGGGTCGAGTTGTATATCGACAGCGAGGACGGTGACTACAACCAGCGGTATTTCGAGGCACTCTTTCTCAAAAAGGAGACGATCGAAGACGCGTTCGGTTCGTCGCTGGACTGGCAATCATTGGAAGGCAAACGTGCGTGCCGAATCAAGAAGACCTACGCCGCCGGCGGATACCTGCATGAGGGCATGTGGGAAGACGTGTACGAAGAATTGGCGAAGGCAATGGCGAAGCTCGAATCAGCCCTCAAGCCGCACATCAAGAGGCTATAGTGGCTTCTTTTTTAGTATCCCCGCCCCCGGCTCTTCTTGATCCGCTCCTGGATCCACTCGTCTACCTCAGCCTCGATCCAGCCGGCCGCGCGAGCGCCCAGCGAGACCGGCCG
>JAAXGO010000124.1 GCA_012267425.1 Rhodothermales bacterium | reverse complement strand
CATCTACAAGGCGGTTACCGCCTACATCAACGAGTACCTGCCCCAAGCTACCGGACGCCGCAAGAACAGCGTCGCCCTTGCGCGCACGGTCTTCCAACGCCGGCTGGCCAGTTCCACACACGCGATCCACGAATCGCTCCGCCGTCGCAAAAGGAAGCTAGACGATCTGCTGCGCAAACTTGAAAGTCTGTCACCAGCCCAGCGGGCTCGACACCTTGCGCAACTTCAGGGGCGGCTGGCAGACACCGAACAGGACGACAACGACTTGGATGAAGCGGCGCGCGACGCGCTCTTGGACGAAGCGACGACAGCGGCCGAACTCGTTCAACTTCGGGCCGAACTCGCTGAACTCGCCAATCTGGTCTCTCGGGTCAGACGGGTGCGGAAAAGCGGTCGGGATTCGAAGCTGGTTGCCCTGCAGGATTGCGTGCAGAGGTCGGAGTTCGATGAACTGAAGGACGGCCGGGGCAAGCTGCTCATCTTCACGGAGCACCGGGACACGCTCAACTACCTCCGCGAAAATCTCGACGCTTGGGGTTACTCGACATGCCAGATCCATGGCGGGATGAATCCGCACGAACGGAAACGGGCCCAAGAGGATTTTCGGACAGATTGTCAGATTTGCGTGGCCACCGAAGCGGCAGGAGAGGGTATCAACCTTCAGTTCTGCCACCTGATGATCAACTACGACCTGCCTTGGAATCCGACCCGTCTCGAGCAACGCCTGGGCCGAATCCACCGCATCGGCCAATCACGTGACGTGTGTGCGTTCAACTTCGTGGCGACATCCTCGGACGATGGTCAGCCGGTTATTGAAGGGCGTATTCTCGAACGGTTGCTGAGCAAGCTGGATCGGATGCGGACGGCACTCGGAGATCGAGTGTTCGACGTTGTCGGCGAGGTGCTTTCGCTGAACAATGTCAACTTGCCGGATATGCTCCGCGAAGTGGCCTACGAACCCCGGCGGCTGGACGACTACCTCGATGCGATCGACCGCATCGATCCCGATCTGCTCGGTCGCTACGAAGAAGCCACCGGCATCGCACTGGCACGCGGGCATGTGGATTTTTCGGCCTTCGCGCAAGCCAGCTTGGAAGCCGAGGAACGCCGACTCATGCCGCGCTACGTAGAATCTCACTTCCTGCATGCCGCCAAGGCTGTGAAGCTGCGCACAGAGGCCAGAGCGGACGGACTCTGGCGAATCGAGCATGTCCGCTCTGATCTCCGCTCCGAACGTCTCGCCGCCGTTCAGCGTCTGGGCACTCCAAACGTAAGCTACCGGAAGCTAACCTTCTACAAGGAACACTTGGAACAGGATCAACACCTCGATGCCGTGCTACTCGGCCCCGGGCATCCACTCTACGCCGCGGTCGATGAGAGACTAAAGGAACTGTTGCGTGATCTTGTAGGACAAACAGCCGTCTATGTTGACGCTGCGGCATTGGCGCCCTACCGGCTTCACTTCTACGAAATCACCGTTCGAGGCCAAACTTCCCGGGGCGAAAGAACGACCATCCATGCCGAACTCGCCGCGATCCGGGAAGAATTGGCTAATCTGGAGACAGGAGCAGATCGTTTTGAACTAGTACCGGCCGACACACTAATCGACCTGCCCGCGCATCCGCAGCCGCCGGAAGAGCTTCCCGTTATCGATCACGCATCCGTCCGTGACTACGTTAAGACCACGCTTCAGATGGACCGACGCTGCGATGCCCATCGCGAGCGTGCCCGGTACGCGGATGTGGCCCGCGACTACCTCAAACAATCGTTCAACGCCCGAATTCGAGCCACACAGGATCGCGTGATGGCGCTGCGCGGCCGCGAGGCGAATGAACCGGAGGTTGCGTTGGCAAGGCAGCGGGCAGAGCAGGTTCTGGCTGATCTTGAGCGCACCCAGCGGGAGCGCATTACGGGAGTGGATCGGCTTCGTGTTGCCCGGCACGGTCCCTTGCATCATGTGGCGAGCTGTCTGGTCCTGCCGCCGGACACGGCTCTCGTGGGTATTCCTAATCTCAACGAGGATCTAGATGCTGGCCTGAAACGGCGCATCGAACTTGCAGCGGAAAACATCGTTGTGGCGTACGAAAATGCCCAAGAGCGCGAGTGCGAACGGGTGGGGCATCTGAAAATCGGTTTCGATATCCGCAGTCTGGCTGCGCCCGATCCCCAAACCGGCTACCGCGATCCGGTCACCGGTGTACGGCGCATTGAAGTCAAGGGGCGTCAGCAGGGCCGGCCGGTCAGACTCACCACAAATGAGTGGTACAAGGCACAACAGCTCGGCGACACCTACTGGCTCTATGTTGTCTGGGACCCGCTGGAAAATCCAGACGCCGTTCCACTCATGGTCCAGAATCCCGCCAAGCATCTGGACTATGCGAAGAAGGAAGTGGTCGCCGCACGCTACTATGATGTTCCAGCGAACGCGTTAGAAGAAGCCGCGCAGCGGAAGCATAATGACTGAAGACCGACGCCTGATCGAGGATTACCTGCCCCTCGACGTGCTCAACGCCATCGCGTCAAAGGAGAAACTTCATCCGCGCCGCTACGTCGAGCTTGTTCACTATTGGCCAGCTCGGCGACCGATTACTGCCTGCCGGGCCGCAATTTATGCGGCACTGGCACCTGCCCCAACCAGCGACGAGGAGCGTAAGGAAGCCGCATCTTTCGTCGCCAAGCTGGCCGCCTACCAGCCGGATCCCGCCACCGTATCCAAGGCGCGTCAGACGATTAAAGATATGCACGGCGGTCAAATGCCCAAGGTCCTAGATCTGTTCGCCGGCGGCGGCGCGATCCCGCTAGAGGCTGCTCGACTAGCGTGCGAGAGCCATGCTGTCGACTACAACCCGGTCGCGCACCTGATCGAGTTGTGTACACTCGTGTACCCGCAGACCTACGGACCGAGTCTCGCGGACGATTTTCAGCGATGGAGTGCTTTGGTTCTTGAACGAATGAAAAGTGAAGTCGGTGATTTGTACTCGCCCATCAACCTGCCAACGACCGATGAAGTGAAAAACCAAGCATCGCTTTTCGGAAAGAAAGATCTGAGTTCATATCCCCAAGCCGATCCCGTGTCATATATCTGGGCGCGAACGGTGCCGTGTCGAAGGCCCGGTTGTCGTGCTCCTGTTCCACTAGTTCGGCAGTCCAGGTTGCGCAAGAAGAGTGTTGCCTTATCGGCGGTGCCGCGCATCAAGAACGGGGATCGGCTGTGTTGGGACATCGGAACATTAATTCAGGCCAAGCAGACGGGCTCTGGACAAGCGGTGTGTGTGGCTTGCAACACCCCAGCACACGCAGAGTACGTCAAGGAGATGGCAGTTGCCGGGAAAATGGGTGAATCGCTCGCTGCCATCGTGGCTGCCTTACCTCCGAAGACGCCCGGCGGCAAGAAGCGGAAAAAGGTGTATCTGCCGCCAGAAACTGCCCTCGCCACATCGGTTCAAGACCTCGAAAAGCGTTTGGCTAGGCTTGAGTCAGACCTCGGATACACCCGTCTGGAAGAGCCGTTACAAGGAAAGCTCCGCGATCAACTTCCCGCCTATGGCTTCGAAAGCTACAGTGACCTGTTCACGCCTCGGCAACTGTTGGTGCTGTTCACCCTGATCAAGCACATTCGTAGGGTACACCATGAGATGGTAGCTGACAGCATGCCTGAGGAGAGGGCACTGGCCTTGGCAACCTTCTTCGCAATGGCATTCGGTCGTTTCGTTATTGTGTTCAACAAATTCTCTCGGTGGGCCCTCAAAGATCAGATCACCGTAGGTGCAATCGGCGACCGCCAGGCCTTGAAGATGATCTATGACTTCTCCGAGATCAACCCCTTTGCATCTACCGCTGGCTGTCTTCCCTTCTGTCTAGAGCGCGAAGCCTTCTGCATTCGAGAGCTCGCCAAAATCAAACATCCGTCTGTTGTTGCGCGAGGCAACGCCGAAAAACTCTTCTACGACGACGGGACTTTTGATGCGGTCGTGACCGATCCGCCATATTACAGCAGCATCTACTACGCTGATCTCTCGGCGTTCTTCTATGTATGGTACAAGCGGATCATCGGCGATCTCTATTCAGAGCATTTCGTGCTTGACGCGCCTCCGAAACGGCGGGAAGCCGTGGCGCAGCCGAGTGAGCACGGTGGCGACGCGAACAAGGCCAAGGCGCACTACGAGCGCCTGATGCGCAACTCGCTCGCCGAGGCGCGGCGGGTGCTCAAGCCCGGTGCGCCGCTGGTCTGCGTCTATGCTCACCGCACCACCGAGGGATGGGCTACCCTGATTCGCGCGCTCGTCGGTGCAGGCATGACAGTTACCGAGGCTTGGCCGCTGCAAACGGAGTCGCGCAGCCGCGTCAACGCGCTTGGAGCGGCCGCGCTCTCAGACAGCATTTTCTTCGTGGCGCGCAGGCGCGAGCGAGTGGGTACCGGCCAATACGAGTCACAGGTTCAACCGGAGCTTCATCAGATTTCCCGTGAGCGGGTGAAGACCCTGTGGAACGGAGGTAAGGGAATCGGCGGCGCAGATTTGTTGATGGCGGCGGTGGGTGCCGGACTACGCGCCTACACCCGATTCTCCCGGGTCGAATACGCCAACGGCGACCCGGTATCCGCAGAACGATACCTGCGGGAGGTCGAAGGTGTCGTGCTGGACGTGATGCTCGACGAGATATT
>JAAXGO010000123.1 GCA_012267425.1 Rhodothermales bacterium | reverse complement strand
GGAGGGAAAAGGCGCGCAGGCGTACTTGCCAAATCTCCTCCTTCACCCCTCGGGTCACGAAACACGAATCACGGCCTTTTTGTTGCGTGCTCCGCACATCAGTTGGTGAGAAATGCAGGCAGGTTGCTGTGAGTGTGTTTCGTGAGCACAATCCTGTTGGCTGACGACAATCCCCATGCGCGCCGTATGGGCAGTGAGATTTTGGTGGAAGAAGGTCACCGGGTCGTTACCGTCGAGAGCGGCGACGAGGCGGTTGCCTGGCTCAACTCTCACCGCCCGGACCTTGTGTTGGCAGACACGGAAATGCCCGGCGCGAGCGGCTACGAACTTTGCGGATTCGTGCGGTCGCAACCTGAGTTCGGGAACGTCAAAGTAGTGTTGCTGCATCCTCCTCTGGAACGATTCGACGAACGTCTCGCTGCCGAAGTTGGCACGGACGGCATGTTGCAAAAGCCCCTGGATGCGGAGGCTCTCATCGAAACTGTTTCCTCGTTGCTTGAGAACAATGGTGCTGCTCAGCCCCCAGAGGTGCAACCCGGATCGGAGAGCTTGGGAACAGCCGGAATCACTGAGCCTGTGTCAGGCGATTTGGAAGGCCGGTTTTCGGATCGCCAGACTGCCGATCCGTTTGCGGAGGTCGTCGAGCAAGTGCTGTCGGAACCGGGCTCTGAACGTGAACTGCGTGACCGCGTTCGTTCCGCCGTGGCGGAAGTGATGGAGATTGTCACGCCGGCTTTGGTCGATCGGATTACCGAACGGGTCCTCCAGACAATACGCAAGGCATGACAGTCGCAGGCTAGAACGATGGCAATGAACAGCTTCGACATTGTTTGCCGTATCGACGTCGAGGAGGTCGGCAACGCCGTCAATCAGGCCATGAAGGAAGTACGGAATCGTTACGATTTGAAAAAGACCAGGAGCACCATTGCAGTAGATCGGGCGGGCAGTAGGATCGTCGTCCGCAGTGAGGATGATTTTACGCTCAAGCAAGTGCTCGACGTGTTGGAACAGAAGCTTGTTCGCCGGAATGTTCCTCTCAAGGCTCTGACGTACGGACCGGTCCGGGAAGCGGCCGGCTCGACGGTGCTGCAGGAAATCGCCATGCAGCAGGGCATCCCGATCGAGAAGGCGCGCGAGATGGTCAAGCTGATCAAGCAGCAGAAGCGCAAAGTGCAGTCCTCGATTCAGGGAGATCAGGTGCGGGTGAGCGGCAAGAAGCGTGACGACTTGCAAGCTGTGATGGCGATGCTGAAGGAGAAAGACTTCGGCATCGACATGCAGTTCACGAATTACCGCAGTAACTAGAAATCCTCCGCTCGTAAATGTATGGCTCGAGTCGTTAAATCCACGTTCATCCAGGGACCCGCGGGCCGGCTTGAGGCGCTTCACGAGGAGCCGGACGAGGGCGCGCGACTCGATCGGGTCGTCCTCGTATGCCATCCCCATCCGCTGTACGGCGGGACACTCCACAACAAAGTGGTCTTCCGATTGGCGCGTGCGGGCCGGCGGGCTCACTCGGCGGTGCTGCGATTCAACTTCAGGGGTGTTGGACTAAGCACTGGCTCCTACGACGAAGGAGAAGGAGAGCAGGATGACCTGCGTGCGGCATTGTCCTGCATGAATGACCGTTACCCGGGGTTGCCGATGGTGGTCGCCGGATTCTCTTTTGGGGCGAGGGTGGCGCTGCGGCTGGCATGCCGCGATTCTCGGATCGAGCGGATCGTGGCCGCGGGCACTCCGGTCTTCAAGCACGATTGGTCTCATCTGGCTCGATGCGGCTGTGCGCGGATCTTCTTGCACAGTACGAACGACGAGTATGGCCCAAGAGATGCGATGGAGGTTATCTTTGCCTCGGCGTCGGAACCCAAGCGGATCAACTGGATCGAGTCAAGCGATCATTTTTTCAGTGACAATCTCGATGGCCTCGAAGAGGCGGCGTATGAGGCGATTCGATCGCCCCTCACGACCGCAACATAAACCTCACGAGCCCGTATGCGCACTGGTCAGAATCAGTCTTTTAAGCTGCGACTCTTGGTGGGTGATGTCGCTTTGTAAAAAAGTGCCAGCCTGCATTTCTCATCACGCGGCGAGGCGAAGT
>JAAXGO010000122.1:9702-36114 GCA_012267425.1 Rhodothermales bacterium | reverse complement strand
GTCGGAGACCTCGACGGCGACGGCAAGGGCGAAGTCATGGCACTGGGCGGACGAGGCATCAGCGACACCAACCCGCTGGCCCCCTTGCTCTCCCCCGGACTCTATGTAATTGAGTCTGACGGTGACAATGAGTTCGTCGATCTTCCTAATATTTACGATTTTGAGCCAGACCTACCGGATCGCTGGCGCGCGGAGCAGATGACCATCGCTGACGTGGACGGAGATGGCAACGAGGAGCTGCTTTTCGGCAACAACGGAAGTGACAACGAATTTGACAACTGGTATGTCCTGTCAGTCACCGGCGACCTCGGAAGTACCACGAGCGTCCCAGTATGGAATGTCGAGGCGCGCTGGAGCAGTCGATCGACGGAGGATTTCGACCCTGTCAATCGAGGGGGCGGGAGCCCATACGGCATGGTCGCAGCCAACCTGGACGGTGGGGACGACATGGAAATCGCCATGCAGTCCTGGAACAATTTCAACTTCACCAACGCCCGCGCAACCGACGCGGATACGTACGAAACCGTCGACGACGACACTGGGTGGTACCATGCGTCAACATCAGATCACGTCGCACTGTTCGGGTGCGTAGCGGTCGACATGGACGATAACGGCGACGATGAAGTCTACTGTCCCAATTTCTATACCGGGGATGTGGCGATTCTAAATTACGAATCGGGCGAAGACGCACTGACGGTAGGCGAAGATAACATCGTTTTGGATCTCATTCCCGGGCTTTCAGCTCTTGGGATCACCGCTGGAGACATCGACATGGACGACCAAATTGAGCTGATTGGCAGTGGGCCAGGCTATTTACCAGGAAACTACAATAATGGCGATGACCCACAATGGATCGCGATTGCGGACTTCGAAGGCGGCGATGTCGAAGATCCCGACAACTATTCAGTCCGGCTGATCTCTTTCCCGGATGACAATGTTAATCAGTTCGACACGGTCAATCGAGACTCGTTGGGCACTATGAGCACATACATGGAGGCCGGCCAACAAGGCCACGAATTCACGAGCAAATTAGCTTTCTTGGGCGACCCGGACGATGACGACCACAACGAGCTGGTCTTCGCCACGCAGGGAGTGGACGATACGCTCTACGTTTACGACGAAGTATGGGATGAGACGAGTGAGAGCTATACGCGGACAGTGAGCGAGGCTGAAGCACATGGACGCCGAGCGTTCGTGCGGGTCTTTTCAGGCGACGGACTTACAAGCAGCTTTACGGAAGAACGCGTCGTGCTGCCGAGCGACTACGTGCTGCATTCCAACTACCCGAATCCGTTCAATCCGTCCACGACGTTTTCTTTCACACTGCCGTTGGATAAGCAAATCAGCGTCCACATTTACGACCTAACGGGCCGACGTGTCAGGACGCTCATCAACAATGAGCGGTTTACCCAGGGCACGCACCGGGCAACGTGGGACGGTTTACTCGAAAGCGGCTTGCCCGCTGCAAGCGGCACGTACATCTACACGCTCGAGTACGGCAATTTCATGCAGTCGCGCAAGATGCTGCTTATCAAGTAGTTTGCGTCGCAAGCGACGGGAGGAGCACCCGCTCAGGGTGCTCCTCTTTTCGCTTGCGCAACAGAATCTGAGGATTTTCTTTTTCCTCGGAAACCGCGATCATATGAAGGTCTCTAGGCGCATATGTGTCGTGGCGTTGTTGTCATGGGGCGCTGTCTGGGCGGCACACGGCCAGGGCAAGATCGTCGGACACGTCATCGACGAATCCACGGGTGAGCCGCTCGGTGACGTGACCGTTTTCGTCGAGGGCACGCAGCGAGGGACGGTTACGGATGCCAACGGCAACTACCTCATACTAAATCTGCGCCCCGGTTCGTATTCACTCGTCTATTCGTTCATCGGATTCAGTACGCAGCGCATAACAGACATCGTGGTGTCAACCGGGCAGACAACCCGGATGGACGTCGTGCTGCGCGAGGGTGTCTTCGAAGGAGAAGAGATTATCGTTCGGGCCGAGCGTCCGCTCGTGCAGAAGGATCTGACCGCATCCAAGAAGACGGTCGTGGCTGAAGAAATTGACGCGCTGCCCGTAGAAAGCCTGTTCGGTGTGATTGCGACGCAGGCTGGCGTCACTACTGGCGCAAGCGGAGAGCTGCACGTCCGCGGCGGACGGAGTAATGAAATATCCTATCTCGTCGACGGACTTGCGGTCAGCAATCCGTTTAATACAAACGGGATCGCCACACGCGTCGCCGTGGATGCGATCGAAGAAATGACTGTCATTTCCGGCGCCTTCAACGCCGAGTACGGTAAAGCTATGTCAGCCATCGTCAATCTCGTGACGAAGGAAGGAAAAGACAGCTACGATGGATCAGTCAGCGCCTACGGAGGCGACTACCTAACGAGTAACGAGGACGTCTTTTTTTTACCTGACGGCGTAGACCTCAACACGACCACGCTGGAAGGATCGCTCAGCGGCCCCATAGGCCGCGGAATGCGGTTTCTCGTTTCCGGGCGTTTTGACGACAGCGACGGCCACCTGTACGGCATCCGTGAACACCTGCCGTCTGATTCGGCCAATTTCAATAGCTCACCGTGGTATTACGAAGTCCACGGCAAGCCTTGGTGGGAGTACGTTGACGGTCCGGTGACGCTACCCGACGGCACGGAAATCGAAGGTGGCGGGTTGGACGTGCCGCAGGATAAGGTGGCGATGAACCCCAGCTGGAGAGCGAACCTCCTCGCCAAACTCTCAATCCGTCCTGTACGGGGAACGCAGCTCGAATACTCGTTTCTCCTTGACAACAGCGACCGCAAGGCTTTCAGTTTTGGATACCGCTACAATCCCGACGGCGTGGGCACGCAGCGGCGGCGTAGTATAAATCATAGCCTTCACTGGACACATACACTGAGTGTGCGTGCGTTCTATACATTTAAGTTGTCCTACGCGCTGGGCGGATACAAGAGCTATCTGTACGAGGACCCGAGCGATCCCCGCTACGTCAAGGACTTCGGAGGGATCGGAGGCGGTAATGTGGTCGGCTTTCCGGGTAATAATTTCCTGTTTGGGGGCAACCAAAAATCACATATCTACGAGGATTCGCACTCTCTGCGCGCAAAGATCGATTTCACGCGCCAATTCGGAACCACGCATGAAGTCAAGGCAGGACTCGAGGTCCAGAGCCACGCCTTGAGCCGCGAGAATTTCGTGGTGCTTTTCGACGGTAACCGGTATCTGGAACCTACTGTCGAGCCCGTCGACAACCCGTCGCACGACAAGTACGACGACCAAGGTGTCCTGGAGCTGAGTACCTATGTACAGGATAAGTTGGAATTCGACGATTTCATCATCAACGCTGGGCTTCGTTTTGAGCGCTTCGACCCCAACGGCCAATACATTCCGGACCTCTTCGATCCGAACGCGGAGCTTGCCGACGCCGAGCCCAAGAATATGGTCCTTCCCCGGCTCGGGGTATCATTCCCAATCACCGAGCGCGGCATCATTCATTTCTCGTACGGCCACTTCGCACAGATGCCAAGGCTGCGCAACCTGTACGTGAACCCTGAATTCGAATTTCCCAAGGGATCAGCACCTACCTTCGGCAACACGAATCTTAGGCCCGAACGCACGGTCCAGTACGAAATTGGTCTGCAGCAACAACTGGGAGACGTGCTGGCTTTCGACCTGACCGGCTATTTCAAGGACATTCGGGATTACATGGCGCTGCAGCTCGTGCGCTACAGCACGATTGCCGGAGAGGACTTATACAACATTTATCTTAACAAGGCCTATGCCAACGTGACCGGCATCACGGTCGCTCTCACCAAGCGGCGGGCGCCTGGTGGATGGGTGGCTGCGACGGTTGACTACACCTTCCAGATCGCGGAAGGAAGCGACGACGACGCGAATCGCTTTTTCTTCAATCGCCTGTCAGGGCGTGAAAACGAGCTCGAAGTGGTGCCGCTGCCCTTTGATCAGCGCCACGTCCTGTCGTCGACGGTCACTGTTTCTCGCTCGCGCAACTGGAGCGTCTCGTTCAGCGGGCAGTTTGCGACGGGATACCCGTACTCCCCGTTCATCCTGGATCAGAACGTGGATTTGCCCACGCGCAGCGGGCGCAAGCCGTCCAAGCTCAAACTGGACGTGCACGCGTACCGGGAGTTTTCGCTGCAAGCAATGCGGCTGCGCGCCTTTGTCAAAGTGTTCAACCTCTTCGACCGCCTGAATGAGAACTTCGTGTTCAACGACACCGGGCGGGCCACCTACTCCCTTTCTGGGCAGCGTAACGTGCACGCGACATGGGAACCGTCGTATGGGCTGCCGGGCATCCACACGCTGTCGGAATACGACACGCGTCCGCACTGGTATTCGAGTCCTCGCCAGGTTCGCATCGGCCTTACGCTGTCATTCTGATCGCAATGAGATTATACATCGGCATCTTCCTCATTCTCGTGCCGATTGGTCCGCACGCTTTTGCCCAGGATGTCCCGTGGCGCCAGGCAGGCTGGGACGCCGCCAAGGTGTACGCATGGGTCGAGCGCATGGCAGGCAAGCCCTTCCGTGTGCAAGACGAACACGGCTGCCAAGAGGATTTCACGAACCGGCGGGATGCAATCCTCAATGGCAACCGCATCACGACGCAGATCTTCAACTTCGGGTCGATTTCCGCACCCGGGAACACGATTACCGACATCGTCTGGAACGGGCTCGGTTATGGCTACGAATTCGGACCGTTCGTAGCCGCAGAAATCGTCGACACGTATCTCCAAGACGGGCGGGCGCGCGATCCGCAGAGCGTCCCCTTGCGCGATGAAAACGGAGACCTCGTCAAAGACGCCGACGGCAACCAGGTGTACGTGATGCACATCGTCTCGGACGCGCTCGTGTCCAACGGCGGCGAGATCTCACCGGACGGCTCCACATACTGGGGCTGGCAGCCTATTCCGTGTGCGCAGCCGGTCGGTGGATTCTCCGGGATCCAGGTCGTTAACCCGCATTCCGACAAGATTCCGACCAACGACGCAAGCGACGAGGACCTTGATGGTAAGCCGGATTCGTGGCCGGAGGCGTGGTACAACGAAGCCCTCGAGCGCTACGTGTGGCCCGGTGCGCTGCAACAGGGCGCCTCCAATTCCGACAAGGAGACGCTGTATTTCATGAATGACTACAGCAACTCGGAATTCAGCTACTGGCCGTTCCCGTCGGACAGCACGCGACGGGGTCTCGGCCTCGAAGTCGAAGTTCGACTCTACCAGTGGGCCAACCCGCTCGCCGAAGACATCATCTTCCTCATCTACAAGATCACCAACAAGAGCGAAAAGGATCTCGATAAGGTCATCTTCGGGATGTGGGGCGACCCGCACGTCGGCGGCCCGGCTGACTGGCGCGACGACTGGGCGTTCTACGACCGAACCTTGAACATGGTCTTCGCCTGGGACGACGACGGACGAAGCGACGTTGCAGGACGCGTTCCGGGGTATTTCGGTTACAAATTCCTGGAGAGTCCCGGCGTGGATGACGACGGGATCGACAACGACGGCGACGGTCTCGTAGACGAATCGTGGACCGACGGGATTGACAACGACGGCGACTGGGATCCTAACCTGGATGACGTAGGCCTGGATGGGCTGCCGGGAACCGGTGATACCGGAGAAGGAGACGGCAGACCGACGGCGGGTGATCAGTTCGACATCACAAAGCCCGGCGAGCCGAACTTCGAGTTCACCGACATCGACGAAAGCGACCAGTTCGGTCTCACGTCGTTTGCCTCTCCCCCGTTTGCTGGCAACCGCGTTTCCAACGACGAGCGCCTTTGGAGCTTTGTCGAGCCCGGGCGTTTCGACGTCGTGCCATCGACACCCGGCGATTACGTGTTCCTGTACGGCTCCGGGGATTTTCGCCTGCGTGCGGGCGACACAAAGCGCTTTTCAATCGCCCTCATCATCGGCGAAAACCGCGAGGATCTGATACTGAATGCCCAGACCGCTCAGCAGATCTACGACGTGGGCTACGTGTTCGCCAAGCCGCCGCAGAAACCGATTCTGCGTGCCGCGGCTGGCGATCGCAAGGTAACGCTCTACTGGGATGACGAAGCTGAGCGGTCGGTCGATCCGCTTACGCGCGAGAAGGACTTTGAGGGGTATGTCATCTACCGCTCCACCGACCACGAATTCTCGGACCAACAGACGATTACCGACGTCAACGGAAGCCGCTTTCTTTTCACGCCGCTTACGACTATCCAGGGTGTCGAGGCGAAGTTCGACCTTATCAACGGCCTAAAAGGCGCATCTACCATTCCCTATCCGCAACGCGGCCTTTCCTATGATCTGGGTAATGACACGGGGCTCTACCACACCTTCGTGGATTCCAATAACGTCATCAACGGACAGACCTATTACTATGCGCTCGCGGCGTACGACCGCGGATTTGCAGGCAGCGCCGGAGAGGCATTCGCTAATGGGATCCCACCGAGCGAAACGAGCAAGACCATTACGTTCGATCCGACCACGGACTCATTCATCTTTGACCGCAATACGGTATCGGTCATACCGAAGCCGCGTGTCGCAGGATACGTGCCCCCAGCGGTATTTGACCAGAACGGGCTCGTGCACGAATCTGGTTACGGCACGGGCAGCATTCGCTTCGATGTAGTGGACGAGCTCGCGGTTCGCGACGACCGGCCCTACCGGCTTGCCTTCGCACGGGAAAACGGCGAGACCACCTACAGCGTCGTCGACGAAGGCACTGTTACAGTCACTTTGACGGCTCGCACGGGTCGCAGCTTGCAGACCGGCTTTAAGAATATCGTCCCGGGATCGCTTACCGTTCGCACTCCTGACGGTAGAACGCTCGAGGTGGGTTCCGACTATGAGCTGAGCGAAGCGCCGGGCACAATCCTCGTCCACGGGAGCGCCGGTGTTGCAGACGGGGCGGAGCTGACAGCCACTTTTCAGTATGCGCCAGTCTCTAGGAGCACTCTCCTCGACGGCGAGGAAGCCAACCTCGTCTTCGACGGGCTGCACCTTTTCGTCAACGACGATCCGCTTCAGATCGACGTGGGCGAAACCGGCTGGGTGGCGGGCGGACACGATATACCGTACAGTGTCCGTAAGGCCACGGCCGGCCCCGGGCGCGTTCCGCAGGCCTCGGATTACGAAATTCGCTTTGCAGACGGCCCAGTTACCCGGACATACCTTGACAATATGCCAGTGCCCTACGAGGTGATCAACCTCACGAAAGCCAATTTGCCCATACAATCATTCGTGCCCGATTTCAATCGCAACGGCACGTGGAACATAGGCGAACCCATCTTTTTCGTCGAGGACATTGACGGGCAGATCTTGTTCACGTGGGAAGCCAACTTTGACGACGTGGGGGAGACGCCTGGCGACGGTGACGTGGCATTCATCCGCACCTTCAAGCCGTTCGACTCTGGCGACGTCTTCCGCTTCCGTACTACGGCAGCCTCGGCTGAGTCCGCGCTCACGACGGAGGAGCTCACTGACATCTACGTTGTGCCGAACCCGTACGTCGCCACGTCGGTCTTCGAGCCACGTAATCCGATTGCGCGCACCGAGCGTGGAGAGCGCAGGCTGTACTTTGCCAACGTGCCGCGCACTTGTACGATTCGCATCTACACACTTGCTGGCGAACTCGTCGAGACGCTGCACCATGACAGTGCGCTCGACGACGGCAAAGTGTTTTGGGACATGCGTACGAAGGACAACATGAATTTGGCGTACGGACTCTACCTGTTTCACGTGGACAGTCCCGAAGGCACGTTCATCGGCAAATTCGCTGTGATCAAATAGCAGTGCTTCGCCGCGTGTCACATACTGCCCTCGCACTTGTCGGGCTGCTTTTGGCCGCTCAGGCGCACGCCCAGGAAGATCCGGCATCGCCCGAAAAAAGCACCATTACACGCGTCGGCACGACGGCAGCTCAGTTCCTCAAACTCGGCGTCGGCGCCCGTGCCGTCGCGCTTGGAGGAGCCTACGTGGCCGATGCCGGCGACTTGTCTGCCGTTTACTGGAATCCTGCGGGGCTCGCTTCGGTGCGCGGTAGCGCGTTGCAGCTCGGAAAGACCACGTATCTGGCAGACGTCAACTTCAACTCGGCCGCGTTTGCGACAGAGGTGCGCAGGCTCGGTACGCTCGCTTTTTCTCTGCTCCTCTTGGATTCGGGAAATATGACGGTCCGAACGGAGCAGGAGCCAGAAGGGACCGGCGAGCGGTTCAAAGTGCAGAGTTTCGCGCTCCAGGCGTCTTATGCGCGCAGTCTGACAGAGCGCTTTTCCATAGGTGGGTCATTCAAGTTTATCCAAGAGCGAATCTGGCACAGTACAGCTTCGTCGGTCGCCTTCGACATCGGCACGCTGTTTACAACGCCGTTCGAACGACTGCGTCTTGGTGCGAGCATGTCAAATCTCGGTCCGAAAATGCGCATGGATGGGCGCGACATTCTCTTTAGCGAGGACCCGAACCCAAACACTGATGGGTCTGTCGAAATTGTCAACGCTCAGTACCGGATGGATGCGCATGCACTGCCGCTTCTTTTTCGTGTCGGACTGGCTTGGACTGCAGTCCGTTCGGGCGATCACACCATCGTGGTCACTACTGACGCAGCCCATCCGAATGACAACAGCGAGTACATCAATGCCGGCACGGAGTATGATTTTCGGCAACTGCTGTCGTTTCGGGCCGGTTGGCGCAACCTGTTCGAGCCGGATGGAGAGCAGGGACTGACCGCGGGCGGTGGTCTCAACGTGCGCATTGACCGCAGGCTACGCGCACGGTTCGATTATGCATACGCAGACTTCGGCCGTCTTACGCAGACGCACTGGTTCACGGTCAACCTAGATTTTTGAGACGCCGAATGCGAAGGCTGCTGATCTTCGTTCCGCTCGTCGTAGTGCCACTGGCCGCGCGGGCCCAGGTGGTCAGCGACATGATTGACGTAAGCGTCACGCTCTCGCACCGGGTAACGACGCAGACGGACAAGACCGTGGACTCACGGTTTGCGAGCAACCGTGTGGACACCGAATTCACGGGTATTGCCGTGCAGGGCTTTGCGGAAGGCGATTCGCTCCGTGGATGGGTTCAATTCGAATCGTCCGGCCCAGAGCGCGAGTGGCTACCGCTCTACATCGTGCGCTCGGCGACGGACGCAGCCTTCCTCGCAGCCTATCGGGGCCAGGACGTGCGCGCGAGGGTCCGCTTTACGCTCAGGTTTACGGTCACGGGAGAAACCACTGTCCGTTTGATTGCCGCTGGTGTGTTCGACCAGAGAAAGGACGTCGCGCCGCCGGACGGTGAATCGGTTGAGCCGCAGGATGCGGCGAGTTTCCTGGTTCTGGCGCCGCAGCTCTGGGATCGTGACGCGTGGCAAGCGGCGCCCTTCCGCGGAACCCCTATTCCGCTCAACCGCCCGTCCTACGACAACATCACGCTCCATCATACGGCTGGGTTTTCTGCCGTGACACTCGCCCAGGGACTCGAACAGGTACGGCTCATCCAGGACTTTCATCAGAATGGGCGAGGCTGGCGCGACATCGGATATCACTTCCTCATGGATCAGGAGGGGCGCCTCTACCAGGGTCGCCCGTTTCTTATCGAAAGGTCGGCATTTCGGAATGGTCCGCCGCTCGTACACGGAGCTCACGTGGGAGGAGCCAACACGGGTAACATTGGCGTCTCTCTCATGGGCTGCTACCATCCTCCGGAGTCGGTCAACTGCCAGGACGTGATGACCGTGGCCGCACGTGATTCCCTCGTTGTTACGTTCGGCTACCTCGCAGAACGCTACGACGTCAGTACCGACCACATCAGCGGACACCGTGACTTTAACGCCACGGCCTGTCCCGGCGACAACAACTACGCGGACCTTCCGGCTCTGCGCTGGGATACTGATGAACTCCTACGCACTGGGAACAGTGCACTCGGAACGGCCTCATTTGTGGCCCGCACGGACGACGTCGGCGTGGTAACAATCGAGTGGGACTTCCTTACTGACAACGGCATCACGGACTTTCGTATCGAGCGGATTACGGACACCTCGCCCGATGTCATTTTTTCAGCGCATGGTGCGGAGAGCGGCACGCTCGTCGACCACGGCGCCGCCGAAACGGGAACAGTTTCCTACACCCTGACTGTGCAGGGCAGTCGATTTCGGGAGCAGGTTCTAGGGCGTGCCGTCGTTGAGATCCCGACCCCGTCCGGCTCGACCCTCGCCGGCAACTTTCCGAATCCCTTCCGCGACCAGACAACCATACGGTACTTCCTTGAGCAACCCGGCATCGTCACACTGAGCGTATATGACGCCACGGGCCGGCGCGTCGCGTCCTTGGAAGACATCTGGCGGGACGAAAACATGTGGCATGCTGCGGCCTTTGACGCCGGTGGATTGCCCGGTGGTGTGTACTATTACCAAGTACAGGTAAAAGGTTTTGCCGGCGTCACCTACAACGCCGCGCGTCCGCTTGTTGTGCTTCACTGACCACTCACTCTGCCTAGCGCAGACACCATCGGAAAGACCCCTGCGCTGGCCATGTGCGAGAGGTGGCGCGCGCATGAAGTGGCCGGACACCAGGGCATGTGGAGCTGTGTACGACACAAAGCTGCAGCCAACTTGGCTACAGGGATCAGCGTGCCCTGGAGAGGACTCGAACCTCCACGCCCGTACGGGCACAGCATCCTGAATGCTGCGCGTCTACCAGTTCCGCCACCAGGGCATCCTCTATTTCCAACCGCCGCTTGCAGACGCGTGTTCCATCTGGCAAGGAACCCACATGTATGCCGCACGTTGCCCATGCCTTGACGCTAACGTGTACCGGGCAATATTGGCTAGTTATCTTCCTCGGTAGCTCAATGGTAGAGCATGCGGCTGTTAACCGCAGGGTTGTAGGTTCGAGTCCTACCCGGGGAGCAGGCCCACGATTATCGTGGGCCTTTCTTGTTTGAACGAGAAGTGTCTTGCGGCACCACCTGCCAACGGAATCAGGCGGTCGCGGAAGGGTTTGTGGCACATCGGCCAACACTACTACTCCGGCGGTGACGGGCTGGACCCTTCAAATGCCTCCCATGGAGTCGAATCGCGTGACACAGCTGAAGAACGGAACACGCCTCACAGACGACTCATGGGAAGAAACGCCAGGCTTTGCAGCAGGTCATCTTGCGCTGACAACCGATGTTTGACCTTAGCGGCAAGGTAGCTGTCGTAACCGGCGGCGCCAAGGGTATCGGGGAAGCCGTTTGCCGGAGATTCGCGCTCCATGGCGCCTTCGTCGCGATTCTGGACGTGGATATCGACGGTGCGAACAAAGTGTGCGAGGACATTGCGAAGGGTACAGCGTTCGACTGCGACGTCGGCGATTTCGCGGCAGTAGAAAGCGCATGTGCTCGGATCTACAAAGATAGGGGCTCGATCGACATCGTGGTCAACAACGCGGGCATCTCCCATATCGGGACAGTGGAGACCACAACGGAAGCCGACCTCGATCGCATCTTCCGCGTGAATGTGAAGGGCGTCTATCACGGCATGCGCGCCGCGATTCCATACATGAAAGCGGCGCGCCACGGCAGCATCGTCAACATGGGTTCCATCGTGTCGGTCGCCGGGCTGGAGGACCGCTTCGCGTATTCAATGAGCAAGTGTGCTGTCTATGCCATGACAATGTCCGTTGCGGCAGACTACGTACGCATTCCCATCCGCTGCAACTGCGTCCTTCCAGCACGCGTGCACACTCCTTTCGTGGAAGGCTACTTGAGCGAAAATTATCCTGATCGTAGCAGCGAAATGTTCGAGGCCTTGCAAAATGCCCAGCCGATCGGACGCATGGGCCGCCCAGACGAAATCGCGGCACTCGTGCACTATCTCGCCAGTGATGCTGCAGATTTCGTTACCGGCACAGCTTTTCCCATCGACGGCGGTACCCTCTCACTCAGGCCTCACTCATGAAACTCATCCGCCACGGCTCACCGGGCTCCGAGCGGCCGGGTATCATTCTTTACGACGGATCTCGCGCGGACGTAAGCGTTTTCGGCGAAGATTACGACGAAGCGTTCTTCGGCTCGAACGGCCTTGCACGACTTGCCGGGTGGCTTGCGACTGGGCCGAGCCTGCCTGCTGTTTCCGATGACATTCGGCTCGGTCCTCCGATCTGCCGCCCCTCGAAATTGGTGTGCATCGGGCTTAACTACGCCGATCACGCGGCGGAAAGCGGCATGAAGCCACCCAAGGAGCCGGTCCTGTTTTTCAAGTCCACGACAGCCATCTGCGGACCCTTCGACAATCTTATTCTCCCGGGCAACAAGACCGACTGGGAAGTAGAGCTGGCTCTCGTTATTGGAAGACGTGCATCGTATGTGACGAGAGAATGTGCAATGGACTACGTTGCGGGGTACGTGCTGCACAATGACTACAGTGAGCGGGAATTTCAGGTCGAGCGCGGCGGGCAATGGTGCAAGGGCAAAGGCTGCGACACATTCGCCCCGCTCGGCCCCTTCCTCGCCACACAGGACGAAATACCAGACCCGAATTCGCTTGACCTCTGGCTGCGCGTAAACGGCGAAACCATCCAGCAGAGCAACACGCGCAACTTCATTTTTTCGGTCCCCGAGGTGGTAAGCTACGTCAGCCGCTTTATGACGCTACTTCCGGGCGACGTCATCTCCACCGGCACACCGTCGGGCGTCGGTTTGGGGTTCGATCCGCCACGCTATCTCCGCGAAGGCGATATCGTGGAGCTCGGCATTGACGGCCTTGGTTCCTCGCGACAGGTAGCCACAGCACGAAAGTCAGTGCACGTATGACTGCATTTTTTATCCTTCTTTTAGGCATCCTGATCGTCGTCGGGATGATCGTGTGGCTGCGCATCAACGCGTTTATCGCGCTGATCACCGCGGCGCTCATCGTCAGTCTTTTCTCCCCCGGCGACTGGGTCGAGAAAGTCAGTCGGGTCGCAATTGCATTCGGCAATACGACTGCCAGTATCGGCATCGTCATCGCAATGGCGGCCGTAATCGGCGTCATGATGATGGCCAGCGGTGCAGCCGATCGTATTGTTCGCTCTTTCCTTGGCCTCTTGGGTGAGCAGCGAAGCGGCACGGCGCTCACCGCCAGCGGCTTCGTGCTTTCCGTACCGGTCTTTTTTGATACGGTCTTCTATTTGCTCATTCCACTTGCCCGGTCAATGTTTCGACAGACGGGGCGCAATTACCTCAAGTTCGTGATGGCAATTTCGGCGGGCGGCGTCGCTACGCACAGCCTCGTTCCACCGACTCCAGGTCCGCTCGTTATTGCCGACAATCTGAGTATTGACCTCGGTACGATGATGCTCGTCGGGGCGCTCATCGCCTTGCCTGCCGCCGCGGCGGGTCTTTTCTTCGCCGGATGGCTCGATCGACGCAGCCCAGTCGAGATGCGACCGGTGGCCGGAGTAGACGAAGAACTGCCGGATAGTGACCGCCTTCCCGGAATCGCAATGTCGCTCATGCCGATTATCCTTCCCGTCGGGCTCATATCAGGTAGGACGATTCTATCGACAGCCGGTGGTGGCGGCCCCCTTGGAGCATGGTTTGGGGTGCTCGGGGATCCAAATCTTGCCCTTCTTCTTTCCGGCTTTTTGGCGGTCGGACTTTACGTCCACACCCGGCACCCGACGCGCAAAAGGCTTGGCAAACTCATCGAACAGTCGCTCATGAGCGGCGGCATCATCATATTGATTACGGCCGCGGGTGGAGCATTTGGTGCCATGCTTAAGGAAGCGCAGATCGGACCCGCCATCCAGCGGCTGTTTTCCGATCCGGGTGGGACTACGGGAGTCCTGATGCTGGTTCTCGGGTTCGGCATCGCGAGTCTCCTCAAATTCGCCCAGGGATCTTCGACGGTTGCCATGATTACCGCGTCGGCGATGATGGCAGCGATGGTATCGCCCGACGCTCTGGGATTTCACGTTGTTTATCTGGGCACTGCCATCGGAAGCGGAGCACTCGTCGGATCGTGGATGAATGACAGCGGCTTCTGGATTTACGCAAAGATGGGCGGATTAACTGAAACGGAAACACTTAGATCGTGGACGCCGCTGCTGGCCGTCGTCGGTATCGTGGGAGGCGTTGTGACTATGCTTCTTTCCTTCTTCGTACCCCTCGTCTGAATGAAGAGATTTAAAGAACAATGAACAACTACAGCAGGCAGGTTACGCAGAACAGGCTTCAGGGCGGCGCGCGCGCGATGCTGCACGCAATCGGCCTGACGGAAGAAGACCTTAAGAAGCCTCAAGTGGGGATTGTGAGCATGGGGTGGGAAGGCAATCCCTGCAACATGCATCTCAACGATCTGGCGAGAGGCATCAAGGTAAGTGTGTGGAAAGAGGACCTGATCGGTCTCATCTATCACACGATCGGCGTGAGCGACGGCATTTCAATGGGATCGTCCGGAATGCGTTTTTCACTGCCTTCGCGAGACATCATCGCCGAGTCAATCGAGACGGTCGCCGCCGCCCAGTGGTACGATGGTATCATCGCCGTCGCTGGCTGCGACAAGAACATGCCAGGATCGATAATGGCCCTCGCACGACTCAATCGCCCGGGCCTCATGGTCTACGGTGGCACCATCAAGCCAGGCTGCGTCGACGGCAAGGTTATCGACATCGTCTCGGCCTTCGAGGCTGCCGGGCAGCGCGCCACGGGCGCCATCAGCGATGAGGATTTTCGGGAGATAGCTCGGCACGCGTGTCCCGGTGCGGGAGCCTGCGGCGGCATGTACACGGCCAACACGATGGCGTCGGCGATCGAGGCGCTCGGCATGACACTGCCCTACGACTCCTCCTACCCGGCGGTCAGCGATGAAAAGCGCTCCGAAACTACCCTCGTTGGAAAGACGATGTACCGCCTGTTGGAGCGGGATCTCAAGCCACGCGACATCCTCACTCGCGAAGCTTTCGAAAACGCACTCCGCGTGGTCATCGTCCTCGGAGGCTCCACCAATGCAACACTGCATCTGATCGCGATGGCAAAGGCTGCAGAGGTGGATCTGAACCTTAAGGATTTTCAGGCGATAAGCAACACGACGCCGTATCTGGCCGACCTCAAGCCGAGCGGACGCTTTGTGATGGAGGACCTCTACAATGTCGGGGGTGTCCCAGGTGTCATGAAGATGCTCCTCGATGCAGGGCTGCTCCACGGTGAGTGCATGACGGTAACAGGGCGAACGCTGGCAGAAAACCTCACCGAGGCCGAACCGCTTAAGGAAGGGCAAACAGTCATGCGGCCACTCGATGATCCGATCAAGGATACCGGCCATCTGCAGATCCTCTATGGCAATTTGGCCGACGAAGGGGCCGTAGCCAAGATCACCGGCAAGGAGGGGCTTGTTTTCAGTGGCACGGCACGTGTCTTCGATACCGAAGAAGCGGCCATGGACGCCATACTGGGCGGCGGCATCAAGGCTGGCGATGTTCTCGTCATCCGGTACTGCGGTCCGAAGGGCGGCCCCGGCATGCCTGAAATGCTGCGTCCGACCGGCGCCATTATCGGCGCGGGGCTGGGCAAGAAAGTGGCGCTCATTACCGATGGACGGTTCTCAGGCGCCACACACGGGTTCGTTGTGGGCCATGTTACACCCGAGGCCCAGGTAGGCGGTGCTATCGCCCTTGTGGAAGACGGCGACCCAATTGTCATCGATGCCACCCAAAATATCCTGAGCCTGGAGATCAGCGATTCAGACCTTGCCTCCCGGCGCGCCGCTTGGCAGGCGCCGGTACTCAAGGCCAGTCATGGAGTCCTGCTCCGCTATGCGCATTCGGTATCATCCGCCAGCGAGGGGTGCGTAACGGACGCGTTCCCGCGGGCGATTACTTGCTAATGGGAACTTCGAGGCACTCGCTGAAGCGGAAGTTTGCGACCGACCTTATGTATTTAGTGCTTGGTCGAAAACCCCTTGTTTTTCGGCCAAGCACAAGGTGCGTACTGTAGCGCCGGAGAATACCGTGAGGCGATCACGCTCACAGCAGCCGGCAAGATCCGGCTCGATCCCCTCATCAGCGGCGTAGTGCCACTCTCCGACGGACAGCGGGCCTTCAGCCGCCTCTGCGGCAGCGACGAGCGTGATCTCGTCAAAATCCTCTTGACTCTGTGAATTCCCACGGCGGCGATTCGGGTAACGCGTTGTCTAGTTCCGCTATCAGCGCATCCTGGTACGAGCCTGCGTAGCTTAAGGCAAAAAAGCGATCCAAGGCCTCGTCGAAAAAACGCTCCCAGGACGCTTCTTCTTGGCCCGGCACAACAGGATAGAACAGCGCACCGACATTCCGTGCGGCTTTCATGTCACCGGCCGCATCACCGATCATGAGAATGCGGTCTCTTTGGTATCTGCCTGCTGTGGCGAGCCATAGGTGTTCAGTCTTGCTACCTGTTTCCTGACCGGCAATAACACGCACGAAACGGGACAAGCCGTGTTCTGCCCATTCGCGCTTCAATGCTGCCACGGGCGTTCCCGAACAGACGATCATGTCAGCGCTCTCGGTAGCGCGTCGGAGACTCCGTACCACCTTCGGGAACGGTGGCACTCCATGGACGATGTCTTCGATGGCGGCGTTTACTGAATCGCTCCATTGCAGGACATGCAGGAGTTCATCCGATTCTAATTGGTTGGCCTTTTGCCGCAGTGTTGAATTGTCAAGCGTTGCAGCTGCAGCGATCCAGTCGCGCAGGTGCGGCAATTCGTCTATCTGCACACCGCGTTGTCGAACTGCAGTTCGACAACGCAAGAGATCCAGCACCGCCACGAGGGCGGGGAAGCGATTCACGCCCCGCCTGCGCGAATACAGGTTTACGAATTCCCACGTTTCGCGAGCGTACTTGCTCACCGGTTGGAGACCGAAATACTTGATCGCCTGTGGGCAGAAGCATTCCTTGTGCTTGATCTCCATCGTGTCAAAGGCACACCCGTCCGAATCGATCGCGATGAAGAAATCCAACTTCGGTTCAAGGCACTGTAGTGCCCTTCGCGAATCGTGCATGGCAATGCTCGAGTAAGGAATCCCGAAGATACGGTGCCGGTCTCTACGGGCGTAGCAAAGATTCGATGCGTTGCATGCACGGCGAACGTCAGGTACATTGAAGCGTCCGCAAACTCATGCAACGAACACAGCCATGCCTGTCGCCAGAAGGACTTTTCTGAAACGCTCGGCCGCCGTTGCCGTCGGAGCGGGCCTTTCCGGCTCGCTTCCGCTCATTCTCAAGTCACGGCCCGTCGCCCCCAGCGATACCGTGCGCATAGGCGCCATAGGTATCAACGGCATGGGGTGGACGAACGTACGGTCACACCTCAAGCTTCCAAGCGTCGAAATCGCAGCGATTTGCGACGTGGACAGCAGTGTCCTTGAGCGCCGCGCGAAGGAGCTCGCCGAAATGCAGGACACAAAGGCAACGCTACATACAGACTTTCGAGAGCTTCTTGACACGAAGGACATCGATGCCGTCATCGTGGCGACGCCGGATCACTGGCACTCGCTCATGGCCATGATGGCATGCGAGGCGGGAAAAGACGTCTACCTCGAAAAGCCGCTTGCCAATTCAATTGCAGAATGCTCGATGATCACGCAAGCGGCCGACCACTTCAATCGTGTCATGCAGATCGGACAGTGGCAACGTAGCGGGCCACACTGGGATGAGGCTATGGCGTTCGTTCAGTCCGGCAAACTGGGCAACGTACGCACCGCGAAGGCTTGGGCATACCAGGGATGGATGAAGAATATCCCAGTGCGAGAAGACGCACCAGTGCCTGCGGGCGTCGATTATGACATGTGGCTTGGTCCTGCCCCATCGCGCGCGTTCAATCCGAACCGGTTTCATTTCAATTTCCGGTGGTTTTGGGATTATGCCGGTGGTCTGATGACAGACTGGGGCGTACACCTCATTGACATGGTTCTTTACGGCATGGAGGCCATAGCCCCTCGTGCCGTATTGTCTGCCGGAGGACCATTCGCGTATCCAGAAGGGGGCATGGAGACTCCCGACACGCAGCAGGCCGTCTTTGAATACGACGGATTCACGATGCTGTGGGAGCACGCCGCAGGGATCGACAACGGACCGTACGGCAGGAATCACGGCGTAGCATTCATTGGCAACCAGGGCACACTGGTAGTCGATCGCCGAGGCTGGCTCGTTATTCCGGAAGGCGAAAAAATGGAAGCCGTGCCGTTTACACCCGCCACCGACAATGGACTGGACCTCCACACGAAAAACTTCGTGGAGTGCATCAAGTCACGTGAAGCGCCCGCCTGCCCGCCAGAAACAGCCTGGCTTGCCGCCGTCAATGCCCACATGGGCAACATCGCCTTCAAGACGGGCCGTAAGGTGTATTGGGATCACTCCAAGCAGAGCTTCAAAGGTGACGACGAGGCCAACGCACTGATCCAGCCACACTTCCGCGAGCCCTGGGCGCCACCGAAAATCAGCCAGCAGGAATGAATTGCCGCAGATAGCAGGCACTCTGCCTCAGGGCCGCAATTCGTGACTTTAGTGAGCCCTCATACGCCCTATCTTCGACTTCCACGCAGACGGGACCGTCGTAACCGGCATCCGTCAAAGCGGAAAAGAACCGTCCCCAGTCCACGTCTCCTAGACCGGGTAGTTTGGGAGTGTGATATTCGTTCGGTGTCGCAAGCACTCCCACTTCGTTCAGCCGATCTCGATCGAGTCGCGCATCCTTCGCATGGATGTGAACGAGACGGTCGGAGAATTCGCGTAGCGGACGCAGATAGTCCATCTGCTGCCATACCATGTGGGACGGGTCGAAATTGAGTCCGAACGACGGGCTTGGGATTTCTTCAAACATCCGCCGCCAGACGGTTGGATTAATCGCAAGGTTTTTGCCTGACGGCCATTCGTCCCGGGTAAAGAACATTGGACAGTTTTCGATGCCGATACGGATACCGTGCTGTTCGGCGAAACGGACGAGAGGTTTCCAGACTTCAACGAACCGGGGCCAGTTTTCCTCCACCGTCTTGAGGTGATCCCGCCCAACGAACGAATTGACGGTGCCGAGACGCATGTCGGCTGCAGCACGGATCATTTCCTTTATGTGAGCAACCGCAGCGTCCGATTCCTCGCGATCGGCTGAGAGCGGGTTGGGGTAGTACCCCAAGGCACTGATCGTAAGATCGTACTGCGAGGCCAGACGGGGTATGCTCCTGGCCGACTCCGCAGATATGTCCCGTACGTTGACATGCGATACACCCGCGTAGCGGCGTGTCGCCGGGCCCTCGGGCCAGCACATAAGTTCCACGCAGTCGTAGCCCGCCTCGGACCCGATTTTGAGCACTTCCTGCAAAGGAAGGTCAGGAAGGATTGCACTTACAAATCCAAGCTGCATGCGACAGGGCTCCGACGTGTGACATGATCGGCCATGAAAAATACGCGCTGGCAGCGGACTTGGGAAGGTGCAAGTAGGCGCTACGCAGTTGGCCATTCATTGTCGGTGGCCGCCGAGAACTCGGCGAAGAGTGCGTCTGTCACCGGAACGTTGAACACACAACCCATCACGCTCGACCAGCCGCACTTGAAATAATACCGGCCGTCTTCGACGAGGAGCCCGCGCTGTTCGATCTGCCGCCTCGCCTGCTTAAGGAAGAGGCGCTCTCCTCTGTAGTTGAGCTCCCATGCGGCTCCTTCCTCAGGAAATACAGCCGCGTTGGTGATCGGCGAACCAGGAAGGTCCTTCCCCATTCCCGTGGCGTTGATGACAAGCGAATGAGGCTCCAACTTGGACACGAGTGCATCGTTGGCTTGGCAGTTTCTGCTCAAGACAAAGTCAATCTTCAGGCCCGCCGGGCAGAGCATCTCTGCAACCGACCGACAGTGATCAAGATTCTTCTGGTCAATATCAACCAGCACGATTCTCTTCGGTCTCGCCCTCGCCTGGATGAGCAGGTACACGACCATGGCAACCGTCGCGCCGCCCGTGCCGAAGGACAAAATGGCTGCGTTCGGATGCTTCTGCCACCAGGCAGACCCTAGAAACTGCTCCATCGCCCGCCCGCAATCGGCAGGGTCGCAGGCGTGGCCCCACAACGCTCCGCCCCTTTTGTAGAGTGCGGACACCTCGCTGCACAGCTGCGATTCAACGGTACGGCGATCAATGAGGTCGGATGCAGCGCGCACGACGTTCAGCTTATGCGACGTAACAAGTGCACCACGGACCGTCGAATCTCCTTTGAGGTGTTCAACTACAGCTCGGTACTGCTCCATAGGTGCATTAAGCGGTATGTCCACTCCTTCGAGGCGTGCGCTCTGCACGCCAAACACATTAGCCCAATGCGGAAACATGTGGTGGGCAAGCGACCCGGCCGTCCTCACTCCGAAGAAGTGCATCACCTGCTCAGACATGGGCAATCCTGATTGTGACCGTTTGTCCGTAGTTTTGCCTTTAGCGCCAAAACGACTGCACAGATGCTACGCCACCGCCTCTTGGCTCTGCCGCTCATATTTCTCTCAGCCGCGTGCGGCACGTCGACGACGCAGTCCGAAGATAATACGATGCCGCCTGGCTACCCGGCTCTCAATCTGCCGGAGAAACCGAATTTTCTCTGGCTGGTGGCCGAGGATATGAGCGCGTACCTGGCTTCATTCGGCGACTCGACAGCGGAGACTCCGAACCTTGACCGCCTTACAGCTCAAGGTGTACGCTATACGAACGTGTACTCGGTTTCCGGGGTATGTGCGCCGAGTCGGTTTTCGATCGCGACGGGCATGTATGCCACGAGTAGCGGCGCTCTCCATATGCGAACGAGCTCGCGCCCTGAGTACATGCAGCAAATCGGCGTCATCCCGTACGAAGCCGTGCCTGGCGCGGACGTCCGTATGATGAGTGAAGTCATGCGCCGCAACGGCTATTTCGCCTCCAACAATGCTAAACAGGACTACCAGCTGACTGCCCCGGTAACGGCATGGGACGAAAGCAGTAACCGCGCGCACTGGCGGAATCGCCCGGAGGGAATGCCTTTCTTTTCCGTGTTCAATTTTGGGGTCACACACGAATCTCGCATCTGGGCGAAGGCGGACGATTCGCTGTGGGTTGACAAAGATCTTGACGTTTCTGTCCCCCCTTATCTGCCCAATACCGACCTCGTGCGAAAAGACATTCTTCGCATGTACTCCAACGTGAAGGAACTTGATGCGCAGATCGGTACCGTCCTTGCTCAACTCGAAGAGGATGGCCTGCTGGAAACGACCGTCGTTTTCTTCTATGCCGACCACGGCGGGCCTCTCCCCCGTCAGAAGCGGCAGCTTTACGACTCGGGCTTGCACGTACCTCTCATCGTGCGTTTTCCGGATGCGCAGCATGCCGGAACGGTTGACGATCAACTGGTGAGCTTTGTCGATCTCGCCCCCACGATATTCTCGTTGGCCGGTATCGAGCTCCACGGATACCTGGAAGGGCAGGCATTCCTTGGAGAGGGACGGGCCGTCGAGCCGCGCCACTACGTCCATGCCGCCGCCGACCGGTTCGATACCGAATACGACACGAAGCGGGCGGTGCGCGACAAACGTTTCAAGTACATTCGAAATCTTCAGCCTAACCGTGGCTACTACCTGGCCGTCACCTACCGAGAACAGATGGCCTCGATGCAGGAGCTGTTGAGGCTGCGCGATGAGGGAGGACTCGACGAATATCAGGCCCAGTGGTTCAGGGAGTCGAAGCCTGTCGAAGAGCTCTTCGATACCGCTGTTGATCCGCACGAGCTGCACAACCTTGCGGGTGATCCTGTCTACGAGGACAAACTCATCGAGATGGGTGCGGAGCTCGAAGCGTGGATGGAACGCACCAACGACCCCGGCCTTTTGCCGGAAAGCCAATTGGTGGAGACGCTGTGGCCGGGAGGGGTGCAGCCAGTAACTGCGGCACCGGTTGCAGTACGGGCTGCCGATGGGATTTCCTTAACGTCTGCAACCGACGGTGCGTCGATCGGCTATCAGATCCTTGCACCGGGCGAAGAGCCACCAGACCGATGGCAGATATACACGTCTACTGTGACAGTCCCTCAAGGCTCGCGCATTCGGGCGGTGGCACACCGGCTGGGATATGCAGCAAGCGACGTAATCGTGAGATAGGCTCCGTTTACCGACGATCGAAGGGAGCTTGGATGCCCAGGCTCCCACCGAACCATGCTATTAGTGCGTTGTAGATTCAAGCGCTGTGCACAGCGCCGCTAAAATGCACCTCCACGTGGCGGTGTTAGGCCTTCTTAGTCCTTCGCCTCGCTCCAATCAATAGAGAACTTTATGATGCGTACTCCCCTCACGCTGGCTGCCACGGTCTTCCTGTGCCACCAGGCCGTTTTGGCCCAGCCACGCGGCGGTGGCGCCACGCTACCCGACGGGCCTGCAAAAGCCCTTGTTGAACGCTACTGCACGAGCTGCCACACGGCGCGGACCATCATACGGTCCGCTGGTTACGACACGCCAGAGGCCTGGAAGGCGGTGAACGCCTCCATGGTCTCTTTGACCGAATCTGAAGCCGATGCAATAGCCGACTATTTGGCCAAGCACTTTCCTGAGCAACCGGCGCGGCGTCCTACCCTGGTGAACGGCCCTGTGGAAATCGAGATCGACGAATGGATGGTACCCACGCTTGGGCAACGCTCTCGTGACCCTATTGAGGCGCCTGATGGCTCTATCTGGTGGACCGGGATGTGGGCCAGCCTTGCCGGACGCCTGGACCCCATAACGGGTGCAATGAAGGAGTATCCACTCCCGCCATCGGCCAGGCCCCACAGCATCGTCCCCGATGACGAAGGGTACATCTGGTACACTGGAAACAGTAATGGTACCATCGGTAAACTCGATCCTTTGACCGGGGAGATAACAGAGTTCCCGACAACAGCTGGCGATCCGCACACGATGACATGGCACCCCAATGGTAAGCTGTACTTCACCTCACAACGTGCCGGAATGTTGGGCCGACTTGATCCTGCTACGGGCAAGATTGACGAGATCGATACGGACTCCCGGCCCTATGGTATTGTCGTAGCCCCTGATGAGACGATCTGGGTTGCTTACAACGGCACCAACAAACTAGGCACACTGAACCCGGAGACAATGGATGTGCACCTCTACACGCTCCCTGATCCAGGCAGTCGCGTTCGCCGCTTAGGCGTCACCACTGATGGGATGGTGTGGTTCGTCAACTCGTCTATGGGGCGCATTGGACGGCTCAACCCTGCCACCGGTGAGGTCAAGGAGTGGGATTCGCCGAGCGGACCACGGTCTCATCCATATTCGCTGGCCGTAATCAACGACAAGATCTGGTACAACGAGTCGGGCATGCGCCCGGATGCTTTGGTCCGATTCGATCCCGAGACAGAGACGTTTCAGAGCTGGGCTATTCCTTCGGGTGTCGGCATCGTCCGGCATGTCTGGGTCACGCGGGACGGAGAGCTGTTGATCCATCAGAGCAGTTCCAACAGAATCGGCCGCGTGACGATAAAGGATTTGGCCAACTGAACCCTGCTCTTGCACTGAGGGAATGCATGAAGACCTACCCTCCGAGTCAAGTGCAACATGTCACGGCGGCACTGCCCCCGGAATGGGCACGGCCAGCCCTCCGAATTGTTTGCTATCAGCGGTACGTCGATCAGCTATCAGATCATAGCGGTAAGCGAAGAGTCCGCATAAAAATGACGGAAGACGCATTACGACTTTGGCCTTGAATTGGTCGCCCGCTACGCCGATCATTTGAAACGTTGCCCACCACCAACTTCCCACGAGATATTTCCTAATCTAAACCATGACTGAACATATAATTACCCCCCCGTGATTATATATATCAAACATGTATTGATGATCTCTTGGGAGCGTGGCGTGAGAAAGCCGCCAGCTCTTCGTTCAGCCGAGAGCGCATCAAGGGGACGGCTTTTGAGCAGCTGTGCGTAGCCTTTCTGACGCACGATCCGACGCAGCAGACGCAGTATGAGCCGCCGGTGCGCTACGGAGACTGGGCCCGGCAGCGGGGGCTACCCGAGGCGGACCTGGGTATAGACCTGGTTGCGAAGGTCCGAGGCGCCGGAGGGTGGTGTGCGATCCAGTGCAAGTTCTGGGCTAAGGGAAAGCGTCTCCAGAAATCAGAAATAGATTCGTTTATCGCTGCCTCGGGCAGCAGCGACTTCACGCGGCGGGTCATCCTTGACACGACCGGGAAGGACTGGAGTCGTGCCGCGGAAGCGGTGGCCCGCTCCCAGGCGGTGCCCGTCGTCCGTATCGGGCTGCAGGAGCTGCGCAGGAGTCCCATTGATTGGGCCAAGTATGCCCGACATGCGGAGATCGAGCGCAAGGCATCCCTCAAAACGCCGCGTCCACACCAGCATGTGGCCATCCGCAAAGCTGTGGAGGGCCTGTCCGAGCCCGGATCCCGCGGCAAGCTCATCATGGCGTGTGGGACTGGCAAGACTTTCACGTCGCTCCGCATTGCGGAAGAGCTGGCCGGGCTGGGTGGCCGCGTGCTGTATCTGGTACCCAGTCTGGCCCTCATGTCCCAGACAGTGCGGGAGTGGGCGGCAGACACTCGGCTTCCGCTCCGGGCCTACGCCGCCTGTTCAGATGCACAGGTCGGTCGGCGTCGCCGCCGTAACGACGACCGCATCGACATGGACGCGCTGGATCTGGCCTTTCCCGCAACCACGGACGCGGCCAAGCTGGCGCAGGAAGCGGGTCCTGCGGCTCCCGAGGCGCTGACGGTGGTCTTTGCCACGTACCACTCGCTGCCGATCATTGGCGAGGCTCAGCGACGTCACGGGCTTCCGGACTTTGATCTGGCCATCTGCGACGAGGCCCATCGCACGGCGGGTGCTCGGATCAAGGGCGAGACCGAGAGCCACTTCGTGCAGATCCACGATCAGGCGAACGTCCGGGCAGACCGACGGCTGTACATGACGGCCACGCCGAAAGTGTACGCAGCCTCTGCACGTAACCGGGCGGGCGAGGTCAACGCGGCGCTGTGCTCGATGGAGGATGAGGGGCTCTACGGCCCGGTCCTTCACGAGATTGGCTTCGGGGAAGCGGTCGAGCAGGGTCTACTGACCGACTACAAGGTGATCGTGCTGACCGTGCCCGAAAATGCCGTTGCCCGAGGCGTACGAAAGTCCTTGGCCGAACACGAGCTCAAGCTCTCAGATGCCGGCAAGCTGGTGGGCTGCTGGCGGGCTCTGGCAAAGGCGGACGCAGAGGAGTTTCCGGAGGATGATCAGCTGCCGATGCGGCGGGCGATCGCGTATTGCCGGGACATCAAGTCTTCCAAACAAGTCGAGGCGCTCTTCGACACGGTAGCCAAAGAGTATCGCGAATCGGAAGTAGCTGAGGCGAACGACCCGGTGCCGGACTATGAGGTTGAGGCGAAGCATGTGGACGGCACCTTCAATGCCATGCGCCGCGGGGAGCAGCTGGACTGGCTGGACGGCGTGCGCCCTGCTGACCGTACATGTCACGTGCTTACAAATGCACGTGTCCTCGCTGAAGGAGTGGATGTTCCTGCACTGGATGCAATCCTGTTCATGCACCCCCGCAAGAGTCAGATCGATGTGGTTCAGGCGGTAGGCCGGGTCATGCGCCGCGCCATGGGCAAGCAGATGGGCTATGTCGTGCTGCCGGTCGTGATACCATCCGGCACAGATCCGACCGCAGTCCTGGATAGGTCTGACGCGTTCCGTGTGGTCTGGCAGGTGCTCAATGCGATTCGGTCGCACGATGAGCGGTTTGAGGCGGTGCTCAACCTCTTGGAGACGGACCAGCCCGGCAAGCACCTGGGCATCATTGCGCTTGCGGACTGGCAACCCAGGGGATCCGGCCCCGGCCCCGACATTGGTGGCGGTAATGGGCCAGGCCCAAGCAAGAACGGAAACGGGGTGCAGCTGACAATTGAATTTGATCTGCCGGCGGCGATACGAGCAAGGATTGTGGAGAAGTGTGGCAATCGGCGCTACTGGCATGAGTGGGCGAGAGACGTTGCAGACATTGCTCGGCGGCATATCACGCGGATCAAGGCGATGGTGACCGCTAACGAGGCGGCACAGGAGGTATTCGAGGAGTTTCTGATGGAGCTGCGTGATGACCTGAACGAGGGCATCACTGATCAGGATGCCATTGAGATGCTTGCTCAACACATGATCACGCGGCCCGTCTTCGAGGCTCTACATGGTGACGCACGGTTTGTAGACCAGAACCCCGTCAGCAAGGGCATGCAGATGGTGCTGGACGTACTTGCACCCGCCAATATTGAAGCCGAAGCCGAGGGTCTGGACGAGTTCTATGCCAGCGTGGCCCGGCGGGCCAAGGCCGCGAACACGCCGCTGGCCCGGCAAAAGATCATCACCGAGCTGTACGACAAGTTCTTCCGGAACGCTTTTCCGAAAACGGCGGAGAAACTGGGGATCGTGTACA
>JAAXGO010000122.1:0-9675 GCA_012267425.1 Rhodothermales bacterium | reverse complement strand
GAGTTCGGGCAGTCACTCTCGTCCGACGGTGTGCAGATCCTGGATCCGTTCACCGGAACGGGCACCTTCATTACGCGCATCATACAGAATGGTCTGATCAAGCCGGAGGCCCTGGCCAGGAAGTATGCATCGGAGATTCACGCCAATGAGATCATGCTGCTCGCATACTACATCGCGGCGGTCAACATTGAGGCGGCCTATCATGCGACGGCAGGCGCCGACGAATACCAGCGGTTTCCGGGGATCATCCTGACGGACACGTTTGAGTTACAGGACAGCGAGGACTTGATTGCGAGCATTCTGCCCGAAAATTCCGAGCAGCGCAAGAAGCAGAAGGATGCACAGATTCGGGTGATTGTCAGCAATCCGCCGTGGAGTGCCGGACAGAAAAGCCAGAATGATGCCGCCCAGAACCAAAAGTACCCAGCCCTGGACAACAGAATAAGTGCCACCTACGCCGCCCACGCCTCAGCCACATTAGTGCGTACCCTATACGACAGCTACATCCGGGCGATTCGCTGGGCGTCCGACCGCATCGGCAACAGCGGCGTGATTGGATTCGTAACGAATGCGGGCTGGCTGGAGAGCAACGCCATGGACGGTATGCGCAAGTGTCTGGCGGAGGAGTTCTCGAGCATCTATGTGCTCCATTTACGAGGGAACCAGCGGACGCAGGGTGAGCGGTCAAGGCGGGAAGGGGGCAAAGTGTTTGGCGCAGGCTCGCGGGCGCCGGTGGCCATCACGCTTCTGGTGCGTAACCCCAAGCGCAAGGGATGCAGAATTCGATTCCACGATATCGGGGACTACCTTGGTCGCGAAAAGAAGTTGGCCGAGGTGGCGACGTACCGGGATCTTCGTGGCGTAGAAGCCAAGGGTGGATGGTCCGAAATAACCCCCGATGTGCACCATGACTGGCTGAACCAGAGAGATCCCGGATTCGCGGCCTTCATGGCTATAGTTGCCAAGACCGACGGCGCGGAGGATAGCGAAAAGATCTTCCGGAAGTACTCGCTGGGGATAGCGACCAGTCGCGACGCCTGGTGCTACAATTATTCGGAAGCGGTGCTGCGAGACAACATCCGCGCCATAATTCGCTTCTACAACGCCGAGCGGCAGCGGCTCCGGGACCAGATTACTGCAGGCGCACGCCGGCTGTCTGCAGCAGCGATTACCCGCCTCATCAGCAATGATTCCACGAAAATCAGCTGGTCGGTAGGGCTGAAGAACGACTTGCGCCGGAACAGGGCCCTCAGCATCGACGAGGGCCGGTTTGCGGTATCGCAGTACCGGCCCTTCACGCGGCAGTATTTTTTCTTAAGCCGGCGCCTCAACGAACGGGTCTCCCAAATCCCGAAGCTCTTTCCGCATGCTGGGGCCGAGAATAGGGTCATCTGTGTGACGGGGAGGGGAGTAACCGACAACTTTTCGTGTTTAATGGTAGGCGAGATTCCAGACTACGGCCTTATTTCTGGTAGTCAGTGCTTTCCGAGGTGGCTCTATGTAGAGACCAATTCGGGAAGGTCCAGGTTACTTGCAGATACGAGGAAGCCCGACAACCACGGCTACGTACGCCAGAGCGCAATAAATCAAAGAGCCCTCGCTGTATTTAGGGAAGCCTTGGGCATCAGCATAGAGATAACCGATGATGATCTCTTTCATTACGTGTACGGCGTACTTCACTTGCCGGCATACCGTAAAAAATACGCAGCAAACCTGCGCAAGGAACTTCCCAGAATACCGATTCCAGTGAGAACTGAGGATTTCTGGACACTGGTAGCTGCCGGTCGGGAGCTGGGGAAGCTCCACGTCAACTACGAGGAAGTGAAACCATGGCCCATTGAATTCGAAAAGGGCGGATGGGAACCAAGACCAGGACATGCCGAAATGGATTGGTTCCGCGTGCGTAAGGCCATGCGCCATCCTGGCCGAGGCAAGACCAAGGACACGACACGTATCGTTTACAACGATCACATTACGATCGGCGGGATCCCGACGGAGGCCACGGATTACTTCGTCAATGGGAAGCCAGCGATCACGTGGGTCATGCAGCGTCAGTGTATCAAGACCAACAAGGCCAGTGGCATTGTCAACGATGCCAACAGGTACGCACTCGAAACCATGCAGGACCCATCCTATCCACTGAAACTGCTTGCCAGAGTTATTCGAGTAAGCATGGAAACCCAGCGTATCGTCAGTCAGCTCCCGGAGCCGAAGTTTCAGTAAATCAGCACTGCTCCGTCGACTTCTGAAAATGCGCGAAGTCTACCATACTGTAGCTCCCGGCATCAAGCACTTAGCCCTGCCGAGTACGCGAAAAGAGCCGAGTTGACTGCGTAATCTGGCCGAAATACACACTTGGGCAGCACGGCTCTGATCAGAACCGGTACTCCACGGCATCCACCCGTGGCTGACTCGGAGCCCTCTGGACACGAACCCCAACCACAACGAATAGCAGTCTTCCCAAGGTTCGAGGAGGTCTCCCCTGTCGGTAGCCAGGTTCGTCGTGGACAATGACACCACGTGCACTACAAGAAACAGGCAACGAAGCCACTGACCGTAGCCGGACCCTTCACGCCCAGGATAGCCAATACCCGTGCCGCTAGATTTCCCAGCCTGGCCGGTATTCGCGGCGCAAGAATCTGTTGGCGTCCTCGTCGTTCGTAAACGTCATTGCCTCGGCATCCCATTCGAGCTGCCTGCCCGTGCGTAGGGCAATGGCCGCCAGACACGTGGCTTCTGCCAAATGGTGAACACTACCGAAGTTGCCACGGCTCTGCCTGCCGTCACGGATGGCCGTCATGTACTCGTCGGTGGCCGAGACGACCTCCTCGCGCGGCCTGGGCGCCGGCATGGATCCTTGAAGGGCTTCCATGCGACTTTCGGGCAAGAGCTTGAAATTTCCCCCCAAGAAGCTGCCCAGGATGGACCCATACTCGCCAACATAGAGAATACCCTCCCGGCCGAGTACCTCGTCCTTGCCAAGAAGGCTGCGCAAAATATTGGGCTTCATGCCGCCGTCGTACCAGTAAATGTCCATGTCCTTGTGCTCAAAATGGACGGTACAGGCATGCGGGAATGCTACCTGCGAGCGTCTCCACTGACACTGGTTACCGACGATGACGGCGTCGGTGGACGCATTGGCACGCACACTCTTGACCGGACCTGGCTTCAGCGAACGGTAGGTCCTCCACAGGCTGTAGTTACCCATGTCACCCAGACACCCAGCCCCGAAATCGTACCACCCCCGAAACAGCGCGTGCGTATAGTCGATATGGTAGGGCCGGTCCGGGACGACACCCAGCCATAGATCCCACTCTAAGCCGTCCGGAATAGCCATGACCTCCTTCGGGTTTTCGACCCATCCCTGCGGCCAAACCGGACGATTGGACCAGTTGTGCACTTCCTTGACCCTGCCGATAACCCCGGAATTAAGCCACTCTTTCAGCTGGTAGTATTCCGGATCGTTATTCCAAGCCATGAGGTGCGTCATAACACCGGTTTCCTTCGCCACCCTTACACACTCACGTACTTCGTGAACTACGTTGGCGAGTGTCTTGTGGGCCGTGACATGCTTTCCGGCCTTCATGGCCGATATGTTGACGTGCCCGTGGAGATGGTCAGGCGTCATGTCGATGACCAGATCGATGCCCTCGCTTTCGGTCAGCATCTCCCGATAATCTACGTACATCTTTACACCTTCCCAGCCGCTCTGCTCACGCGTCTTGGCGTAGTACGCCTCAATCACCTCACGTACCGCTTCGCGCCCTGCGCGAATGCCTGTCTGGGAGCCCCAACGCGGATTGTCAATGAATCTCCGGATTCGGTTGCGTAGGCCATGCGGGCTCCAATCCCGGTAGTCGTCGGTGTCCTTGTTGGGATCGCACACAGCTGCTAAGTGCAGATCCTCACGCGGAAGCCAGTCAGTCATGAGCTGGCGCAGTGCCTGAGTACCGCATCCTACAAGGACCGCGTTAACCCTGTCGCTGGGTGCTACGAATCCCCGACCACCCATTACGTGCCGAGGAAGCACAGTTACGGTAGATAGGGCGGTCGCAGTGGTCAAAAATTCGCGGCGGTTGAACGTCTTCATGGTGCGCTCCCTCCGAGCGTGCGATCGATGAATGCCAAACCACAACGATTCAATATACAGCATGGGCTTCCGTATATTTCGCCACCCCATAAGCCATCACGTACTTCGATGCAGTACCTCAGCCGCCGCGCATTCGTGAAGCGAAGTGCCTGTGCAGCTGGCGCAGGCCTCATCCTCCCTTCGTGGCTGCGCAATCGCAGTGACTTGGCTATCGGCTTTCAGACGTGGGTCGTCCGCGAGCCATTAAACAAGGACTTTCCGGGCACGCTCGCAAAGATGGCTGGGTACGGCTACGAGACGCTGGAAATGTGCTCGCCGGCTGGCTACGCGAAGTACGGCTTCGGGGCCCTGCACGAAATGCCTGTAGCCGACCTGCGGTCGGGCATCACAGATGCCGGAATGACCTGCCTGAGCTGCCATTTCACGCCGCAGGAGCTTGAGACAGACCTCGCTGCGAGCATCGAGTTCGCTCACGCCTTCGGTCTGGAGCAAATGGTCGTTTCCTCGCCCGGCATCCGCGCGGACGCAGACATGAAGGCCTGGGAGAAGGCCGTTGATAAGATTAATGAGTGGGGCGCCACGGTCACGGAAAGCGGGCTCACGTTTGCATACCACAACCACAATTTCGAATTCGAGAAGGTGAACGGCCGCCTGATCTACGACATCCTTCTCCAAGGACTCGACCCGTCCGTCGTTAAGATGCAATTCCAGGTGTGGGCGATTATTGACGGATACAAGGCGGCAGATTATTTCCGGGCGCACGAGGGGCGCTACATTTCGGCGCATCTGAGTGACTGGTCAGGCAAGGATGAAGAGCAGGTCCCAATCGGTAGCGGAACAGTCGATTGGAAAGACTTCTTCGAGGCCGGCAAGATCGGCGGGCTGCAAAATGTCTACGTCGAAATGGGAGAGCAGACGCTTGCCCCGTCGGCGGCATATTTGCAGGGCCTGCGCGCAGGGTAGGTTACCTGGTCCACACTCTAAGGCCAGTATACAGCGCCATCGCGAACACCCAGCCCGGCAGCCACAGAAAATAGAGGTGTAGAGGCAGCACGTAGCAGAAGCCGAGTGTTGCTGCCCATACGACGGACACCTGCCATGTCGCATGTCCCTGCCGTGCCCCCGTCATCGGCAGGATCCAATGCTCGACCAGAACGACAGCTCCTATCGGCATGAGCACGAGACCGTAGAGTGCCACGTAGTCCAAGAGCTTGAGAAAGACGACCGGAAAGCACGCAAGCAAGGACGTGGTAATCCCTGCCGCCAGCGTGACCTTCCACCGCGGCCAATTAGGCGTCACGGACTGCAGCGCGAGGCCCGCGCGGTACAGCGTCGGATTCGCCGTCGTCCAGCCCGCAATGAAAACGGCAATTGCGCCCGCCAGACCGACGGCTTCAAATGCCATGAGGCCGGGATTCATTTCCCGACTCACTGCAGCAACCATCACACCGGAGCATATCCAAGCCAAAAAATGCCCGGTATACATTCCGAAGGCTGAATACCATCCGACCCTCCACGACTTGGCATATCGAAACAGCGCCATGTCGGACAGCCCTACGTGCATCGCCAAATTGGCGAACCAAGCGAAAAATAGTACGTGCCAGACGGAGAATTTCTCCTGCCCTTCGCTCGGAATGCCATTCCAGATCTTCGTCTGTGCCACCTCGAGGAGATTCGACAGATCGCGTTCTACGCCCAAGCGCGGCAGTGAGGCAATCGCACCGGCAATAAAGACCACGAAAATCCAGGGCGCGCAAATTCCAGCGAAACGGCTTAGACGCTCAAAGCCCAAAATGGCTACGAACGTAATGACGCCGCCCACGACTAGAGCAATCACGATCCACGTAACACCGTTTGGCAGGACGTCCGTAAGCGCGGGAGTGTCCAGACCGAAACCAAGTCCGACCGCGGTTGCCGCCACGGCAATCATAGCTCCTGCAAGGATACAGTACAGCGCGGCATTCAAGACGTTGTACACCGCTGTCAGCCCCGGGCCAGCAATCCGCCGAAGGTACCAGTAGAGCGTAAGCCGCGTGCGCACGGCAATGGGCGCACAGACAAATGTCCACGACAAGACGGCAAGCAGGTTGCCGACAAGAAGCCCAATAATCAGATCGCCGAATGTGATCCCGTGAAGCACAAAAAAGGCACCGATCACGAACTCGGTCGCCGCGACGTGCTCGCCGGCAAAAAGACCCGCAAAATGGCGGCCCGGCTTCAGTTCGGTTTCCTCAACCGGCTCGCGGTCGAATTCATAGAGCTGGTCGGCTCTCTCGGCCAAGCGTCGAAAAATGGATCGTGTCATGAGCTCAGACAATCCACGGACTATGGTGCGTACGATAGACTATCGTGCCAGCCTCCGCGTCGCTCACGAAGAATCCACTCGAGCCGCCCCATTGGAGTGTCCTGCCCGTGCGGAGTGCCATTTTAGCGAGTATGGCCGTTAAAGTAGGCTTGCTTTAAATCTGAATTTTCGACGCGGGACGCTTGCGACTATGCACGTACGTGACAAATTCCCCAAAATGCGTGCAGCCTGCGTCCTACGGGCTCTCCACACGGGTTTTCTTGAGACTTGACCCACATTCCTGAGTGATCCCGGATTACGTACCATCGGCAAGGAGCGCCCCTGCGGTTCCACGAAACAGGGCGTGGTAAGGTTGCGAAGCCGGTGAGCATTGGCTGCACTGCTCTCGTAAGTGACGACAAAGTCCCTGAAGCAGTTGGCGAATTGGAGTGTGACGGACGCTTCCGGTTTGGCGGGAAGTGCGAAGTTTTGCCCTCAGAGAAAATGGATTCGGATACGTCTGAGTCCATTGCCCATTGCACTATACATAGGTGGTGCATTCTCCAATCCATCAGTATGTCGCCCAACGTCGCTACCGGCCCACTACGTGCAGTTCAGTACCAAACCGGCTGACATTGAACGGCCTGAAAGGCACCGGATCAGAGTATGCCCCCGTGGTGGAGGGCATTAGGTTACTCCCAGCCTGGCTACCCCCTGCTGCGCTCACCTGCCTTCGAGTCCGGTCGATCTTGAGCAGAAGCAGGGCTATGTACATCGCTACAAGGAACATGCCGTGCGCAGAAATATCGTCGACTGCTACCGTTTCGCAGGCATCCAAGGTGCTTCCAGGAGCCGGATTGCGGACGGACCCTGGAAGGTCCTATGGAGCGGGTCAAGGAGGGCCGTCCGGCATGAACGACTCGGTCCCCTAATCAATTGAATCGCCCGAGTCAAGCGCCGCGTACCCTTCTGGCCTACAGCCGCGAGATTCAGACGCATCTTCTTGCGACCCGCATTCGGTCAACCTCGCCAGCAGGATCCGGGCGACGACCTCAAGCGTTGCATGTGGCCCTGGCACGTCTGGTCCCTCGTCTATCCCTTCTTTCTATCCCTGGGCTCGTCTCTGGTCTCGATTTCTACACCGCGGGCAGAACTGTGGCCTCCTGACTCATTGGGCCGATCCCGCGTCCCGTGCCCAAGCGGCGCGCTTACGTCGAACACAAGAACTTTGGTCTTGAGCCGGTGTTGCGGGGCCAACTCGGCCTCCAACCGATCCCGGAGTTGACCGGGGGATTCCGGACGGCGACCACTCGGTGGCGGCTTCTTGAGGTGGTCGGCACCAAACCACAGCACTAAGTAAATGCCGTAGCCGTCGGATCTGGGGTCGCGACTGTATCGTCCATGCAACTGGTCGGTCGCAGCAGTCCAGAGATCCCTGCTGTCGGTCTTCTTGATCTCTATGGGAACGGCGTGCGTGTGGTAGTGCACCATGATATCGGGATGTTTCTCCTCGGCAACCTGCTCATCCTGGCTAATCGTAACGGCATGCAGCTCAAGCAGGGGCTCCAGAGCGGACACCAGTACCTTCCGGCAGGTGTTTTCGAGCTTTGGCTCAGTGACCATCCTACCCTTCGGGTCCTCTGCATCCGTGTGCCAGTATTGAGTCCAGGCATCGGTACTTCCATTGCGAATTCGCTTGCCCAGTTGGCTCAGCCTCTCGGCGACAAGCGCCGCCAGATCCGCCGCACTACCAGGTGCCCCGCCCTGCAGCGCTTCGCGCACCTCGCTTACGGTCGGCGTTCTGCGCGTCATGGCTCGGCGCCTCTCGATCTGCTCGTCGCGAGTCCGCCGGAGTTTCCCGCTCCACTTCGTCAAAGCGGGGTCGTCTGCTAAGTCGACGAGCGCGGCACTAGTCTCGTCGTCCACTCGGTACGCTAGGGTCTTAATCCAACCGTTCACAAGGGACTCCGCCCGGATTCCAGTGGCGATGCTGTCACCACCCATGAAATGATGGGGCGAGTCGGGAACATCGTCCCACGGTGAATGCAGCCTGGACCCAATGGCCCGAACAAGGCCGACTAGGTGCCTGGTCGGCCATTCCTGATTCGGCAAGGGCTCCCTGTCCGGCACCAGAAAGTCGACCACATGGCGCACCCGTACTTCCTTCTCATCCATCAGGAAGTCGATCAAGTGGGGTAAATGCTCGTCCGGTGCAACTAGGCTGCCCGCCGCCAGCCAGTAGGCCTGCTGGGCTAAGTCCAGCCCGCTTCGATCCAGCCTCTTTGAGGTGAGCCCAGCTAATTCCTCTGCAGGCATGTACCTGATAGCCGCCAACAACACCTGGTGTAGCAAGGCCAGCTGGGCACCCCCTGCACAGCTGCTGGGAAATGCCGTGACCATCCTCGGCACTACTAGCCTAACTACCCCGGCGTATTCGTCCTTCACCGCCATGTCGTACAGGTGTTGATCGGGCAACTCCTTGGCACGTACACGGACACGGTGCACCGCGACAAGCACCTGGGCGACTGCTTCTGGGCGATCACGAAGCGCTCGGCGGTACCATTCCGGCCGACAGTCCTCCGTACAACTGAAGATTCCCGGAATGGGATAACGCTTGGTTGGCAACCGGGAAAGAAGATAGAACGCCAAAGCGCGGCGCAAGCCGGCTTCGTCCAGTCTCTTCAGGATGTCGATCCCGGCGCGTTCATCCTCTGCCAAACCAGCGAGAAAGGGAAGCGTGTACAAGGAGGTCATGCCCCGCTCGTGGAGCTCCAGGATATCCTCCACGGACGGAAGAACGCTTCGGCCCACGAAGCAGCGGAATCCACGAACGACCGCGTCCACGAGGCACTGGTCGGAACCCAGCCAGAGGTCCAGGTCCGCTCGCGCCTGGTCGGGACCGCCCGCTTCGAGGCCGTTGACATAGACACGTCCGAGTTCGTGGAGCATCTCCGGTGGCCCCTCACCAGCCTGCAAGGCTGCCTTGTGCTTGCAAACCGAAGCCACGTACCGGGCTTGACGTTCTCGCACGGTGGAATACTGGGGCGACTCAATCTCTCGGGCGAATCCTTCGGCGCGGCGAACTTCAGCCGCCAACCACAGCTCGCGACGTTCCCGCAACAATGGCACCCTGCGGATCACCGCAACGACCTCGTCGTCGTCCAAAGCCGTGCCCCACAGCTCATTCTCTGCCGTGGCCCAGCGAAGGAGTTCGATTGCAACGAGAGGTGCTTTATCCGCCATTCCGACAGCCTGTTGTAAACACCAGCGGCGGAAACCGCCTGGAACGTCTTCGCCCAAA
>JAAXGO010000121.1 GCA_012267425.1 Rhodothermales bacterium | reverse complement strand
TCTGGTCGCGCGCCAGATGAGGCTTGGCATGGAGCAGACACGGCGCAACACGAGGAGTTTGCGTGCAGCCGCCTTCAACACGATGGTCGAGAACAGCATTCACCTGCTCGAACACGTCTTCCGCGATCCCGAACTCGCCGACTTCCTCGCTCGCGCGGCCGAGGCCCCGCACCGGCTCACGGCCAGGGAGCGGGTGCGCTGGGACTCCTACATGACGGCAGCCTTCCGCCACTTCGGCAATCTTCTCTACCAGTGGGAGACCGGAGCGATGGAGGAATGTGGGCGCCCTACCGCCACTCCTTCAAGAACCACCTGCTCGCCGAAGCCTGGGTGGACTGGTACCTCAAAAACCCCCAACTCTTCGACCAGCGCCTCGCGCACGAAGTGCGCTCGATTCTTGAGGAACTGGCGAGCGAGGAGGTCCCGCACGCAGTCGCTTTGAAGAAGGAAGGGGGCCGTATTGAGTTCAGGCCCACCTCCGAATCGTAGTCTTCCGTGGAAGGAGATCCTCGCGGATCCGCTTTCCGCAGGCTTGGAGGATCCCCCATCCCGCAGATGCGCAGTTCCCACCCGCAGCTAACAGTTCCGGCATCCGGGGAGGTCCGTGGAACCCTATTGCGTTCCCGTCTGGGAAGAGGGATGAGATGAGGGGACACCTGCGCATCCCTAATGTAACCCGTTGACATTATTTGGCTTACAGCAGCAGTAACATAATCGTCACCATAACGCACACGCAAAACCGTTTGTATGTGTAGCCACAGTCAATCCAAGCAAAACTTGATAGAGTAAAACAACGTATTTCCGAGACATCACACTAGCACCGCCAATAGACTAACGCGCCTGAGGCGCTTCGAATGCGGCACGAAGTGCGACCTTCTGGACCTTCCCTGTGGAGTTTAGGGGGAGTGCATTGAGTATCCTTATCCGTGTTGGCACCTTGTAGTAAGCAAGCTGTCCTTTGGCCCATAATCGCAGCGTATCAAGCGTGAGGGTGAAGCCAGGATTTGGCACCACGGCAGCACACACTGCCTCCCCCCAGTCTTCGTCAACAACACCCACGATTGCGCAATCGGCAACGGCAGCATGACTGCGCAATACATTTTCGATTTCAAGTGCCGATACCTTGTAGCCGCCTGTCTTGATAATATCCACACTTTTTCGCCCTAGAATACGGTAGTACCCGTGCTCCACTGTAGCTACGTCGCCCGTCGAAAACCACCCGCGTTGGAAAGAAACCTCTGTAGCTTCCGGACGCCGCCAGTACTCCTGAAACACACTCGGGCTCTTAACCTGCAACTCACCAGCTTGGCCTTCTGAATCGACCACCTGCCCCAATTCATCCACAAGGCGCACCTCTACGCCGGGTAATGGTACTCCCACCGTCCCGGGGCGCCTTTCTCCCGTGAGCGGATTACTGAGCGCCATACCAATTTCGGTCATTCCGTAGCGCTCCAAGAGGCGATGGCCAGTTACTTTTTCCCAGCGCACAAATATGTCGGCAGGGAGCGCGCTTGAACCCGATACCATTAACCTTACGCTGCTGCAACCAGTAGACCACTTGCTTCGCTGCCTGCTGCCAGCCTGCTCCCAAACCTCCAGTAACCGGCGGTACATAGTCGGAACACCCATAAATAACGTCACTTGTCCAAGCCTGTCCCATACGTCGCATGCTACAAATCTTGGAAGCATGAGACAGGTCGCGCCACTCCAAAGGCAACAGAGTAACGCATTCACAAGGCCGTGGGCGTGGTGCAAAGGCAACACGTGCAAAATGTGATCTCGCTCACTCCATCCCCAAGCTGAAACTAACGGGCAGATCATTGCCTCAACTTGCGCATGAGTCGTCACCACACCCTTTGATCTGCCCGTGGTGCCACTGGTATACAGCATAAGTGCACGCCGATCCGGTGCCACGACACATGGCTGGAACTGTGGGGCATCCTTCGGAAGCCCTTCAAGACAAAGCGTTATATGCCTGAAGCGTGAGGCGTGCGCTTGATCAGCAATCACACGTATCGCGCCGCTGTCCTCCAGTACATATGAGATTTCGGGGGCGGGATGATCGCGACAAAGTGGAATGGCAATCCCGCCGACCATCCAGATGCCCAATAGCGCGGCTGCGAAATCCGCACCGGGGTCCGTCAATACGGCGATACGGGTCTCGTTTAAGTCTTGCCCGCCCAAGGCCACCGCAATTCCTCGTGCCCGGGCTAACAGTTCCGCATACGTGTGCAATCCAGAGGCATCCTCAACTGCAGTCCGTGTGGCGAACGCCTCTAGACGGCTGATAATCGAAGATTCCATTACACCTGATCGTGGATGAGAGTGCGATTCAGGCGTTTGCAGGTGGCGTGGGAGAGACTCGAACTCTCGACCTTGCGATTATGAGTCGCACGCTCTAACCTGCTGAGCTACCACGCCGCCCGGAAAGTACACGCCCGAATGCAGAAGGATCCACTCTCGCCTGTGGTAACACCACTGTCTCGCTTCCGATAAACTTGCGTGGCAATCAGCCTTATTCTGTTATGGCCTGGAGCGATGTTCTCAATCAAGTTACCGCCGTACGGATGCTCCGCGGTGCACTTGCCTCCGACCGCGTAGCGCACGCCTATCTGTTTCACGGACCGCCAGGAGTCGGCAAGCGCGCACTGGCAATCGAATTCGCCCGGGCACTCCAGTGCATACGAGGAGAAGACGAAGCCTGCGGCGCGTGCAAGCCGTGTGACAAAGTTCGCCGCCTTATCCATCCCGACGTTCGCATCATGCTGCCGCTGCCGAGCGACGCGACACCAGATGACGTTGTCGCGTGGAACCGCACAATAGTCGAGCAGCCGTACACCACAATCGATTACACGTACCGCTCCTCGAAAACCGCCTCGAAGGCAAGCTCCAACAAGCTCCCGTTTTTTCACATTGCACGTATCCAAAATGAGCTCCGCCCCTTGGTAAGCCTCCCGCCCGTAGAAGGTCGCTTTAAGGTCATCATAATGACTGATAGCGACAGGCTCCGCCTGGAAGCCACCAACGCCTTCCTCAAGCTCCTCGAAGAGCCTACCAAGCAAACAGTATTCATTCTGACAACGAGCCGACAAGATTTGCTGCTTCCCACCATCGTGTCACGGTGCCAGCGGGTCGGATTCGCGACACTCCCTGCCAAAGTCATCGCGAGTGCACTCACCAAAAACGAAGGTATTCCCGCCGAAGAGGCACACGCGCTGTCGCGTATGGCAGACGGCTCACACAGTCGTGCACTCGAACTCGCCCAGAGCGAGGACCTCATGGAGGACCGGAAGTTCGTGTTACAATTTATGCGGATCTCCGCCGTGCAAAGCACACTCAAACAGGCAGCCCTTATCGACACCCTCACGGGATTCGGCAGAGAGCGCGTCAAACGAATCCTGCGGCTCGCGCTCAGCTGGATCCGCGACCTGATCCTGAAGTCTACGCACGGTGCGCCCGTTGACATCGTGAATGTGGATCAGGCCGAAACCGTCACAAAATTTGTGCTCAACCTGCCAAAAGCCGATATCCGTGCAATGGTGGAGCTCGTCGAAGAGGCCCTCCTCCTCGTTGAACACACAACCAACCTGAAACTGGTGCTCACCAGCCTGTCGCTTGAACTTGGAAATGCCATGCAAGCACGCCACCACGGTCGGCTGTACGTGCCCCTCACCGGCGGACCTGCTGCGAACGTAGTACGGTCTATTGCGTACGCTAGCACGACGAGTCAATCAAGATAGTGTCGCAGACATGGCGTGCGGAACGTGCACTTCGGGCGGCGGGTGCGGTTGCTCCACAGGCGATGGCGGATGTGCGACGTGCCCCTCCGTCCAGGTGCACGACTGGCTCCCCGCCTCAATATACGGGGCAGGCGATCTCGTCGAAGTGGCCTTCAAGGGCAGGCGGAAGGCAACCTATCGCAACGCGCGAAGCTTGCCGATCACTACGGGTGACTACGTAGTGGTGGCTGCGGACTCCGGAATTGATTGCGGGTACGTCACGATGGCTGGAGAACTCGTGCGCTTGCGCAGCAAGAAGGCCACCAACTATCCGGTCATTCTCCGCGTTGCCCACCTCAAGGATATTGAGCGTCACGAAGCGAATCGCAAAGCAGAAGAGGAAGCCATACGCTTCTCCCGACACTCGGCGAAGCGGCTCAAGCTTAAAATGAAAGTGGTCGATGCCGAATGGCAGTTCGACCGGAAAAGAATATCGTTCTTCTTCACTGCCGAAAAGCGCGTAGAACTCGGGCAACTCGTACGTACCCTGGCACGCCGGTTCCACACACGGATTGACCTGAAACGCATCAATGACCGTGAAGAAACGGCGCGCATCGGCGGAATAGGCTCGTGCGGTCGCGAACTTTGCTGCTCTTCCTGGATGCAAAAGTTTAAACCCGTCAACACACACGCGGCAAAAAATCAAAACCTGCCGCTCAACCCAGCGCGTATCACGGGCAAGTGCGGACGGCTCAAGTGCTGCCTGAACTACGAGTTGGAGCACTACATGTCAGCACTGAAGAAATTCCCGCGTATCAGCTCGCGCCTGAAGACTGAAAACGGCCTGGGGACGGTACAGAAAGTGGATATTTTCAAGAACCTCGTGTGGGTCCAGTACCCGGACGGCAACTGGGAAGCAATGGCCCTGAAAGCCGTCCAGCCACTCACCAAGAAAGTGGCCGACCGTCCACGAAAAGCGCAGAGAATGCGCAAAGGGCCGCGCGGCAAAAATCGGAAAAAATAGACAGTGCAGCATGGCGGCATCTCCGCTTGCGGCCTTGTCCGCTTCCGCGCTGCAGAGAATGCTCCTGAAAAAGGAGATCTCACCGACACACGTTGCAGAAACGTGTCTGGCCCGGATCGACGCACTCAATCCGACGCTCAATGCGATCGTTACGATTAACGAGCGTCTACTCGAAGAGGCGGCCGAACTCGAACGTCAAGGCCCGCAAGGGCTTCTCTACGGAGTTCCCGTCGGAATCAAGGACACCATCGAGGTCCGCGGACTCCGTACGACGTACGGCTCACCACTGTTGAGCGACAACATCCCGACACGCGATGCCCTCCTTGTCAAGCGGCTTCGGCGACACGGAGCACTCATCGTCGGCAAAACTAATGTGCCGGAATTTGCCGTCGGAGGTACGACCTCCAACACCGTGTTCGGACCAACGCGTAACCCGTGGGATACACGACTAACACCGGGAGGCTCCACCGGAGGCGGAGCGGTAGCACTCGCGTCCGGAATGATCGCCCTGTCGGACGGTACGGACCTTGGCGGATCGCTTCGCATGCCCGCTGCATTTTGCGGCATCGTGGGCCTTCGGCCGCAGCCGGGAGTCGTACCGAGCGCTGATGTATGGGGTCGGCTGTCGGTGGCCGGTGGCATGGGACGGAAAGCGGAGGACATTCTGCTCTTCATTACCGCCGTTGCCGCACGAAGTAGCGACACACCGAGGGCGTTTGACGCGAAACGTTCGATCCGCAAACTCCAGTCGGACATGCTGCCAGAGGCAAAGATTGCGTACTGCGCTGACGTTGCCGGTATCGGAATCGACCCCTCAATCGAACGCGTCTGCCGCAAAGCAGCCCTAGCCCTGCCCGCAGCCGACGAAGTGGACATGGATCTGTCCGACGGGCGCCGCGCATTCGCCGTGCTTCGCGGATACCATCTCCTGGCACAGCACCACGAACTTCTGAGGAACGTAGACAACCTTGGCGAAAACCTGGCTGGAAACCTTCGCTCCGCCCTGAAGATGTCCGCCACAGAGTTTGCTGCCGCAGAGCATGTTCGGAGCACCATCTGTGAGTGTTTTCGGGAATTCTTTCGAACGTACTCCTTTCTCCTTACCCCGTGCATGACCGTGCAGCCCTTTCCCGTGGAGCTCGACTATCCGCGCGAAGTCGCCGGACGCGCCATGCAGAGCTACTTCGACTGGTTCGCCCCAACCAGTGTGCTGTCGCTCACCGGACTCCCCGTCGCCTGCGTGCCATGCGGCCAAGACACAAATGGGCTTCCCGTCGGAATCCAGATTGTCGGGAAAAGCGAAGACAGAGTCCTAGCCCTGGCGGCCAGGATTCAGGAGCTCTTCCCCGTCGGGCTGCCCGACATTTAGCCGTCATCCTCCTTTGCAGCTTCTGCGACAACACGCTCCTGTACGCTGCGCGGCATTGCCTCGTAGTGGCTGAAAGAGGACGTATGGATGCCCCGCCCCTGCGTCATCGACCGCACTGACGTCGAATACCTGTACAGCTCCGCTTCGGGGACCTGCGCGAGGATCTTCTGGAGCGCTCCCTCGGCTTCAATGCCCTGGATGCGCGCACGCCGCGTATTCATGTCTCCCATAACTTCACCCGTGTACGCTTCGGGAACCGTCACCTCAACGTCGTGGATAGGCTCCAGAATTACCGGACGGGCGTCCCTGAATGCTTGGCGGAAAGCCATCCGCGCCGCCGATCTGAATGCGGCCTCGTTGGAATCCACCGAGTGCATCCCCCCGTCGAAAATCACAAAGCGCACGTTGCCGACCGGGTAGCCCGCGATCGGACCCTTCTGCATCGCTTCGAGGACACCTTTCTGGATGGCCCCGAAAAACCTGCGCATATCGATGACACCGCCGACGATGCCATCGATGAACTGAATGGTCGAACCGTACGCGGTCTTGACATCCACAACGTTGCGGACCGAAATGTCTGAACGCCCCTTGAACTCCCCATCCAACGGCTCGATGAGTACGGAAATGTCTGCGAACTGCCCCGCACCGCCCGTCTGCTTTTTGTGGCGGTATTTTGAGCGCGCCTCGGAGGTGACGGTTTCGCGGTACGCCACGCGCGGACGCCCAAACCCCACATCGACATCCACTTTGTGTTTGAGACGATACCGCGCTATACGCAGGTGAAGCTCTCCCTGTCCACCAAGCGTGACCTGGCTCAGATGGGGCTCGTGAAGCACAACGAGCGACGGATCTTCGGATGTAATCTGGTGCAGGCCTTGCGCTAGGCGGTCTTCCTCACCCTCGTTCGTGGGCTTGATTGACGCGCGGTAGCGAGGCTGCGGAAACTCGATCGGTTCAATGACGGCGTCGGTGCCTTTCTTGCGCAGCGTGTCGTTCGTGTGCGAATGACGAAGTTTGACAAACGCACCTATGTCACCAGCTACCATCCTCGATACCGTATCCCGCTCGCGTCCATTCAGCACATAGAGTTGACCGACACGTTCCGTCGCGCCCGAGGTGGCGTTTTCGAGGTCCATCCCCGACTCAATTGTTCCCCGATAGACACGGAAAATCGAATAGTCGCCGACGTGCTGCTCGGCCATTGTTCGATAGATCAAAGCAACCGGGCTTCCCGCCATGTGTGCCGGAACCGCATCGCCGGAGCTCGTGTGGGCAGGCGGCATGTCCATCGGCGACGGGCATACGTTGTCGATGAAACTCATCAAGCGTGCCGTGCCCACATTCTCAGCCGCGACGGTGCAGAAAATCGGAAAGAGCTCGCGCGCGATCATGGCAGTGCGAAGACCCTGACGCATTTCGGTCTCGCTCAGCTCTCCCTTGTCGAAGTAAAGCTCCATGAGCGCTTCGTCATTGACGGCGATGTCTTCGACGAGCGCCTGGTGCAACTCCTCGGCCCGCTCCTGAAACTCGGCCGGAATGTCGGAAGCCTTTGTCTTACCAGTGTCCGTGAACGTAAGCTGCTTCATGACGAGCACGTCGATCACGGTACGCGGACTCGCGCCCGGAAACTGCACAACGGTCGCGCCCGCCCCGAAGCGCTCCTTGATCCGCAGAACGAGAGACTCCGAGTCAGCCTGGCTCCGGTCCAGTTGATTGATGACGAGCATGGACGGCTTCGCCGCTTTTTCGGCGTAACTCCAGGCAAGCTCCGTTCCTACTTCAACCCCTTCCGTGGCGTTCATGACGAAAATGGCGGTGTCCGCCACCTTCATCGCCGCGACAACCTCTCCGATGAAGTCCGGGTAACCGGGAGTGTCGATAACGTTGATTTTGTGCCTTTTCCACTCCGTGTGAAGCAGCGACGAGAAAATGGACATCTGTCTCTCTCTCTCGCTGGAGTGGTAGTCGCTGACCGTGTTGCCCTCCGACACTGAGCCCATTCTGTGCGTGGACCCGCTCACGAAAAGCATCGATTCAGCCAACGTCGTCTTGCCGCTGCTCTGATGTCCGACAAGAACCACGTTGCGGATGTGTGCTGCGTCGAATACGTTCATGTCCCCCTTTCTAATTGTCTGCCGCCGAAGACGAGCCCTGCAAGACCCTTGAGGAGCGGAGTCACTCGCGCGCCGTAATATACGGAACGCGTCTGCGGATTCAGCGGACGATTACGGGAGGTATTCGTACCTTTCCGCTCCTTCAGAACACTTCTCGTCGCAATGGCCTGGTTCCAGCGGAAAGAAAAAGGCATTCGCACGAAGCGAAGCGGACAAAACGACATTCCCGTCGGGCATTGGACAAAGTGCCCTGGATGCGGTCAAGTCAGCAACCACCGCGAACTCGAAGATCGCTCGTGGGTGTGCCCGAAATGTAACCATCATCTCAAGCTGAACGCTCTCGGTTACTTCGAACTGCTCTTCGACGATGGTGCGTTCATTCTCCACGACGAACACCTCTCGTCCGCGGACCCGTTCGAGTTCACCGACCGCAAGACGTATTCGGATCGATACACTGCGGCAGTCCAGAAGACTGGAATGAATGAGGCCGTGCGGTCGGCCACCGGCACTGTCGGGGGGCATCCGGTATCGGCAGCGGCAATGGACTTTCGGTTCATCGGCGGCTCGATGGGATCGGTAGTCGGCGAAATCGTCGCGCGTACCATCAAGCGAGCTATCACGCGCCATTGCCCGGCGGTCGTGATTTCGCAGAGCGGCGGAGCGCGCATGATGGAGGGGGCGCTGAGTCTGATGCAGATGGCCAAGACGAGCGCACAGCTGGCACGGCTGGACGAGGTGGGGCTCCCTTACTTCTCAGTACTTACAAATCCAACGACAGGCGGCGTCACTGCCTCGTTCGCCATGTTGGGAGACGTAAACATCGCGGAGCCAGGCGCACTCATCGGCTTCGCGGGCCCGCGCGTGATCCGCGAGACCATCGGTCAGGACCTGCCCAGCGGCTTTCAGAGCAGTGAGTTTCTGCGTGACCGCGGATTCGTCGACATAATCGTTGACCGCCGCAATCTCCATGCGACGATCGTCCGCCTCCTCGATCTGATCCTGGAAGAAAGCGTCGTGCCGCAATGCGCTTAAGCGGCACGGGGGCGGCAATCGAAATCTGTACTCGCACTCAAGACAGAGTGCCTCCACTCGCATTCGAGGAGCTCGCCCGACGCAGCTATGCCCGACGCAGCTATGGCCATCGAGGCTCTGCGCAGAGGGTGCCACGCTTGCAGACGCGCGTCCTTATTGCAAAGACAGCGCTGAGTACTCAAGAGCCTATAGACATAGTCCCGTCATGGTAGAGGTTCTTGCGGACTATCAATTGGTAAGCAACCGTGCGGCTGGCATTATCGCGGATCAGATTCGCGCGACGCCGCGCGGCGTCATCGGCTTGGCTACCGGGGGCACGCCGGTCGGTGCATACGACCGTCTCGTTGCCCTCCACCAGACACAAGGACTGGATTTTTCCAATCTCACGACATTCAACCTCGACGAATACGTGGGCCTATCGCCTGATCATCCGCAGAGCTACCATTCTTTCATGTGGCAGCACCTGTTCAGCCATGTCAACATCCGCGCCTCACACGCACACGTAGTAAGCGGTCTCGCACACGACTTCGACCAGGCCTGCGCAGAATGGGAACACCGTATCGAGGCAAGCGGCGGTATTGATCTTCAGATTCTGGGCATCGGCTCAAACGGCCACATTGCTTTCAACGAACCGGGTTCGACGCTGACGTCGAGAACGCGCGTAGTGGAGCTCGCCGAGCGCACGGTCCAAGATAACGCACGGTTCTTCGACCGCCCAGACGAAGTTCCTCGCACGGCAGTCACAATGGGTATCGGGACCATACTGGAGGCCCGGCGCCTCCTTCTCATGGCCACGGGCGATCACAAAGCACACGCCGTGGCCGTGGCATTGGAAGGACCCGTGACATCCGACGTCCCGGCTTCGGCGCTGCAGCGTCACGCAAACGTACACGTTCTTTTGGATACTGCGGCGGCATCGCAATTGAACTCCGTCTAATCTTGCCGACAAACCCAGTGACGACTCCTTGATCCTCATCCTACGACCGAACACAGACCATGCGTCCGATGAATTCGGGCTGCTGATACGCTACCTCGAATCACTCAACGGCATCGACACTAAGATTCACGAAGTGGAAGGCGCCGGGCAGCGGTTGACCGAAGTGTACCTCATCGGAGACACAGCGAGATTGTCACGGGATTTTATGAGCAGTCTTCCGTGCGTCAAACGTGCCGTGCGCGTCCAGGAGTCATACCGGTTTCTGGGGCGGCACGGACAGGATGATTTGCCGCATCATTTCAAATACAACGGTGTCACGTTCGGTCAGGACACATTCAACGTTTTTGCCGGTCTCTGCGCTGTCGATACACGTGAGCATGTCCAGCAGATGATGGAGGCACTCAAGGCGCACGGACAGACGTGTACGCGAATGGGTGCCTACAAGCCGCGTACGAGTCCGTACTCGTTCCAGGGACACGGGAAAGACTGCCTGCCATACGTGTTCGAGCTAGCCGGCACGTTTGGTATTCGCATTATCGCGATGGAGGTGACGCACGAAGGGCACATCGACGAAATCGCCGAGGCGCTCGAGCGTACTGGTCAGCCAACCGGTGTCATGCTGCAGATCGGAACACGCAACACGCAGAATTTCGAACTGCTCAAGGCGGCCGGGCGGCAGCAGACGCACCCTGTACTTATCAAACGCGGCTTCGGAATCACGCTTAACGAATCGCTCAACGCGGCAGAGTACTTGGCCAGCGAAGGCAACCGCAACGTCATTTTCGCTCTCCGGGGCATGAAGACCAATCTGGGCGATCCTCATCGCAATCTGGTGGACTTCGCGCACGTGCCGGTGGTCCGTCGCCTTACGCGCATGCCCGTTTGTATCGATCCCTCCCATTCAGTCGGCAGCCGCGAGTCGAGTCCGGACGGGATTCTGGACGTCATGCACGCGACAGCTCAGGGCGTGATCGCAGGTGCCAACATGGTTCTGGTGGATTTTCATCCGGCGCCAGCCAAGGCACTCGTAGACGGTCCGCAGGCCCTTCGCTTAAGCGAACTGGGGCTGTTTCTCGATGACGTGCGCATCGCGCGAGAGGCCTATCTGAAGCGACTTGATGCAATGCTGGCCCACCAGAAGACGCCGCATTCCCGTTCGTAGGCCACAGGCGAAGGGGCCCTTTGGCAAGGGCCCATCCGGCATTGTAGCGCTCGACGGAAGGGTCTCATCGCCTTCTGGTGTAGTCAAATACAGCGTTGTATACCTTACTGTCCAACTATAAGAAAAAGTAGAGGTGCAGCATGCTTCGCAAGACAATGCCAGCTTTCATCCTCGCCGCCGGACTCTTTGTCGTACGGTGTGATTCGGACAGCCAAGCTGAGCGGGGAACGGCGGCGGAAGCCCAAGCGATGGTAGCGGCTGCCATTGCGTACTTTGACGCTAACGGGGCGGAAGTGACTTTTACGAAGTTCACGGACAATCCCGCCCCGGAATTCCTGGACCGCGACCTGTATGTGTTCGTTATCGGCGTCAATGACAGACTGATCAAGGCGCACGGCTCGGACTCGTCAAGGCTCGGTACGGACATCACCACGATCATTGACGTCGACGGCAAAAACGTCGGCGAAGCCATTCTGACGAATGCAACGCCGTCGGGAGCATGGGTCGATTACAAGTGGGAGGACCCGATCACAGAGGAGACCCACCCCAAGCAGAGCTGGGTTCGCGTGCATGCCTCGTATATCTTCGGCGTCGGCATCTACATTCCATAACCTGACGTGAGCGATTTCTGAGGAGGCTGCTCAAGACAGCGCGTACGGGGTGAGTTCAGCTTCCGGGGGCGCAAACGGCTTTGGAGAGATCCTCGGCCCGGGTGATCAGCTTCTCGATCGCATGCAGTCCTTGGTACCAGAACCGTGGATCGTTGAGATCGATACCGAACCTGCCGACAAGGACGTGAGGCCAGTCCGAACCGCCGGCGGCCAGCAATGCCAGGTACTTTTGGGGAAACGACGCCTGATCTTGGAGATACCGTTCGTAAAGCGCCAGGACGAGCAGTTCGCCGAACGCGTACGCGTACACGTAACCCGGCGTATGCAAGAAATGCGGGATGTAGCTCCACCACCGCCGGTAATGGTCGCCGAGCGTGACACTTCCTGAATACATGGCTTCTTGCGTTTCGATCCAAATGTCTGCAAGATGCTCAGACGATAACTCTCCTTTTTCGCGTCGATACGTGTGGATCCGGTCCTCGAAGCGGTTCATTGCGACTTGCCGAAACACCGTCGCCAGTGTGTCGTCGATCTTCGAGACAAGAAGCACGAGTTCGTTTTGCGAATCTGTCTCCATGTCCATGAGCCGCTCGAATACAAGCATCTCTCCAAATACAGAGGCCGTTTCCGCCGTCGTCAGCGGCGTGTCGGCCTGCAGTCCCTGCCTACGCGATACGTACTGATGAATGCCGTGCCCTAGTTCGTGGGCAAGCGTCTGCACATCGCGTGGTTTGCCATCGTAGTTTAAAAGGATATAAGGATGCGCGCTCGGGACGGCTCCGTGACTGAAGGCTCCACCCCGTTTGCCGGGCACAATAGGCGCATCAATCCAATTGCCGTCGAAGAAGTACCTGGCAATCTCTCCCATCCGGTCGTCGAAATTGCCGTAGGCATCCAAAACAAGATCCCGGGCCTGCTTCCATGTATACCGTGTGTCGGTTTCTCCTACCGACGCATAGCGGTCCCAGTCATAGAATTCGTCAAGACCGAGAAGGCTACGCTTTAATGCATAGTACCGTGCGACGAGATCGTACCGGGACGTTACGGCCGAAATGAGCGCCTCGGTAGTTTCGTCCAAGATCTCGTTGGCAAGATTGCGGCTTTTGATCCAGTGCGGATAGCCACGCATTCGGTCACGGGAGGCTTTATCAGCAAGCAGCGTATTAAAGACAAAAGTGAGCGTGCGCTCGTTCGCCTCGAGTCCCTCCGTAAAACCGAGTGCCGCACGGCGGCGAACCTCACGGTCTCCTTCGTAGAGTTTTGACAGGATCTGCTGCTGCGTCAATTCCTTGCCGTCGAATCGAAAACGCATTGCAGCCGTCGTTTCGGAAAAAAAGCGCGTCCAGGCGGCGGGCCCCGTCACAGCGGTTTCTACGAGGATCTTCTCCTCCTTTTCGCTTAGCACGTACTCCTTGCTTAACCGCTGCAATTCCAGGTAATGCCTAAATGGTGACAGCGCTTCTTCTTCGAGGAGTACGGCAGCGCGGATACTGTCGATTTCTATCCATTCCAACTCCAAAAACAAGAGTTCTTTGCCGATTCGCGTATAGGCTTCCCGGACCTCCTGCAACAGAGCACCGCGGCTTGATTCGTGAGTGGCCGTTGACCAATGGAGGTACGCGTAGGTATAGGCACGTCCCGCCCGGTCCTGTATGGCTTCGAATCGTCGAAGTACGGTGGCAAGATCATCGGCGCCCAGTGACTTGATCTTTCCACGAAACTCCGCTGCGAAGCCAGCGGCTTCGTCTTCCGCCCGCTTCAGGTCAGCTTTGAGCGCGCCTGTGTCGTCATACAAATCCGTCAGATCCCAGCGGATTTCTTCAGCACCGGTTCGTAGGTCACCCATGGTTTTCTAGGTTTCGTCCTCGCTCGATGAAATCGGCTCGGTAGAACTTCGAGTACTACCTTTTGTTGTAGATGCAAACGCCTAACCACCGCGCCGCGTGCGACGCTTACCTGCCTATCTGTTCTTGGTCGTTTTGCTCGTTTACGTAGCCTGCGACGCGCCCGACACGCCACCCGTCGAACCCACGGTCACGGAAATCACAAACGACGGGCCACTTCGTGCATCCGATCTTGGAAAAGCACCCGACTTCGCGTTACCGACCTTGGAAGCTGACTCGCTGCGACTCTCCGATCTGAAAGGGCGCATCGTTGTATTGAATTTCTGGGCGACTTGGTGTGCCCCATGCAGGCAGGAAATGCCGGAACTCATGGAGCTGCAGGAGGAATTCGAAGACCGGGGACTTTCAGTCCTGGGTGTTTCCATGGATACGAGGTCGCTTTTTGACCCGGACGGCCCAAAGGCCCTCGTGAGCCTCTTTGCCGAACGCCTTGCCATCAACTACCCGGTTGTCATGGGATCGCCGGCTGTCGCGGAAGCGTACGGCGGTGTCTATGCCCTCCCGACCACGTTCGTCATTGACCAAGACGGGCAGATTGCCGAGCGATATATCGGGATGGTCAACCGGGACATTCTCGAGACTGCGCTGCACAGACTCTTGGACAAGTGAGTGCTTTGCACCGACCCGCAACGTCTGCGACTTGGTCTGGGGAGTCGACAATGGATTTTTGCGGCGTACGTAAGCTGCTGTCGCAAGCGCGAATCAAGGCCGTCTGTGTTTTCAAGAGCCGCGCAACGGCAGGAATGACTCTGTGTGGTCTTGCGCCCTTGGATCCATGATCACGCGCACATGTCGACACACTGGCGCTTCAGACATCGCATCGTCGCGAATGCACAGTGCCACAAAGGGTAGTGA
>JAAXGO010000120.1 GCA_012267425.1 Rhodothermales bacterium | reverse complement strand
TTAGGGTCCGGTGCGCGTTCCGTCGCTTTCGCTCCGGCACTCAGTCCGGCTCCCATAGGTCCGTTTCCACCCCCTGCCCTCCGAACCGGACGTGCGGTTTTCCCGCATCCGGCTCTCCAGCGGGAGCATGCCTCTCGCACACAGAACAACGGTTCGTGCTCACACTCACGGGGCCGGTAGCTTGTATACTCCCAGCGTCCAGAGGCTGCACGGCCTCACCCGCAAGGTGACCCTCGCCGTCGCACCGCCGGGCCTGTTGATGCCCCGACGGTACCGAGCTTCCATTCGGCCCGGTCCCTTCGCTTACGCATGTGATGCTTCGGAACTCTCTGCCCATTTGTGCCGAGATCTTGCTCACTTTCTGCTCGGACATGTATCCGCCGTACACGTCCTCATAGCCGTTGCGCAGCAGGTCTTGCTCGATATCGGGATACGGCAACACAAATCGTCCGCACACATCCGTAGCCCTTGATCGCCTGTTATGCCGCAGGCACAAGATCCGGCGACGCCTCGTCTTCCTCCAACCGGACGATCGTGAACCCCGTAAAGCCATAGATGGCCGAGATAATCGGATTCATCCAGTTGAAAAATGCGTACAACATGTACGCCGCCGTCGGAACACCGAGAGCGGACGCCATAAAAGCGCCACACGTGTTCCACGGGATGAGAGGCGAAGTCAGCGTGCCCGCATCTTCGAGGGCCCGAGAGAGGTTTTTCGGCGCCAGTTTGCGCTTTTCAAACTCCGCACGATACATGCGGCCCGGAACAACGATTGAGATGTACTGATCGGCAGCAATCACGTTGGCACCAATACTCGTACCAAGAGTCGCAATGATCAGACTGCCCGTCGACTTTGCCGCACCAAGGATTTGCTTCGCCATTACGCCCAGCATCCCCGTCCTTTCCATCGCCGCACCGAACATCATTGCCGATATGATGAGCCAAATCGTAGGCAGCATGCTTGCCATGCCGCCGCGCGTGAGAAGATCGTCCAGCTCGGCGTTACCGGTCGATGCTACAAAAGTATCGAACATCGCCTTCCAAAATCCCTTGATAAGAGCAAGTGGACGCGAAAGCCCAGGCTCTCCGACAAACTGGATGACCACGTCCTGCTGAAACACCACCGCGAAAACACCGCCCAAGAGCGCCCCCAAAAGAAGCGCCGGGAACGCAGGCATCTTCTTGTAGATCACAAACAGCACCACGGCGACAGGAAGAAGCAAATGCCATCCTAGGTTAAAACTGCCGCGCAGCGCATTCAGCATCTCTTGCAGGTTACCAAGTTCTCCCTCAGTTCCACCGAAAAGGCCCAGGAGAGTAAACAACGTGAGTGCAATGATGATGCTCGGAACGGTCGTCCAGAGCATGTGGCGAATGTGCGTAAAAAGGTCAGTGCCCACCATCGCGGGTGCGAGATTCGTCGTATCGGATAAGGGCGACAGTTTGTCCCCGAAATACGCACCCGAAATAATCGCGCCCGCCGTAATCCCCAAACTCAGCCCGAACGCCCCCGCAATCCCGACGAGTGCGACGCCAACCGTGCTAGCCGTCGTCCAGCTGCTGCCCGTCGCAACGGCAACGAGAGCACAAATGACTGCGCAAGCGGCGTAAAATATCTTCGGACTTAGAATCTGAAGCCCGTAGTAAATCATCGTCGGCACAATGCCGGCCATAATCCACGTGCCAATAAGTGAGCCCACGATGAGAAGAATAAACATCGCCCCCGTCGCGAGGCTCACACCGTGGACCATGGCTTTTTGAAGCTCCTTCCAAGTAAAGCCCAACCGTAAGCCAACCGTCGCCGCAGCGACGGCCGACAGCATCAGTGCGATCTGATTGGGCCCCTGCGACGAAGAGTCGCCGAAAAAAGCGACCGACAACGCCAGTAGCACAATCAGAAACAAAACGGGGACGACCGCCTGAAGCAAGGTCGGCCGTGCGTGCTCTCTATCGTCCAACGGATTTTGAGTCTATCTGCTCTGATGCCTCACGAGCACGACGCTCCTTCGCCTTCGCAAGGTACTGCTCCGTCGTCATGTCGGATCGAAAATCCTCGAAATAGTCGTCGGTGAGCTTCTTGACGACACCCGAGAGCAGTATTAACGCGAACACGTTCGGAATCGTCACCAGAGACAACGCCGTATCACCAAAGGACCAAATCGTATTCAGCGCCGTGACCGCACCGACGAAATGCATCACGACGAAGATCATCTTGTACGGAAGAATGGCCGGGCGTCCAAACAGATAATTTGCGCAACGGTCGCCATAATAGCTCCACGAGATCGCCGTCGAAATTCCGAAAAGTAGCACGCTGATGATCACGATGAAATTGCCCAGCCCGCCAAGACCGATTGAAAAGCCGTATGCAGTTAGCGGCGCACCGCTTTCCACCGCCGGGCCGTACAATTTCGTGTGAAGCGACCCATCGTCGGACTGCGCCTCGCCATCATCAGGACGGATGACCCCGGTAAACGGCATCATCTGCTCTACATCGGTAAAGAAGCTGTCGACCGGAACCTCGTGCCATGCGAAGCGAACGCCATCCATGCCGATCGACGGCACACCAGCGTTAACGCGGATTTCTGCGGGCCGCGTATCCGCTGATTCGTAGCCTTTCTCACCTTCGGTGACGTACGATCCATCGCCACCACTCAAGAGCAACTCCGTATTCTTCGGGCTGTCCCACACGCCCGTCGTAAGAACAACCAGTGCGGTGATTGTACAGATGATGATCGTATCAATGAACGGCTCCAAGAGCGCTACTACGCCTTCGGAAACCGGCTCGTCCGTCTTCGCTGCCGAGTGTGCAATTGGCGCGGAGCCCTGACCAGCCTCGTTGGAAAACAAACCCCTGCGTACGCCCCACAGAAGCGTCTGAATGAAGATTCCGACGCCCGTTCCAGCGACACCTGCCGTCGGATTGAATGCTTCGGCAAAAATCAGACCCAGAGACGGCAAAATCAGGTCGTAGTTCATGCCGAGAATGATGAGCCCACCCGCGACATAAATCACCGCCATGCCGGGAGCCAGAATTCCCGTCACCTTGCCGATGCGCCGGATGCCGCCAAGGATTACGAGCGCAATTACCGTTGCAGTCACCATGCCCGTCGCCCAAACCGGCACCGAATACTCAGCGTTCATGAGATCCGCTACCGTGTTTGCCTGTATGGCATTGCCCGTAAGAAATGCCGTCACCATCAAAGCGGCAGCCACGAACATGGCCAGTGGCTTGAACTTTCTGCCCAGGCCGCGCTCGATGTAGTACATCGGGCCGCCAGAAACCGTCCCTACCATTGCGCTCGCATCGCGTTCAACAACACGGAAGCGCTGCGCAAGAGTCACCTCCGTATACTTTGTCGTCATGCCCAAGAGCGCCGTGATCCACATCCAAAAAATGGCACCAGGTCCGCCCCAGTGGATGGCAATTGCAACACCGGCAATGTTGCCGATGCCGACAGTGGCCGAAAGAGCGGTCGTCAGCGCCTGAAAATGCGAGACGTCCCCCGGATTGGCGGGATCGTCGAACTTGCCCATCGTCACCTTGATGCCGTGGCCCAGTCGACGGAATTGAATGAACCCAAGGCGAAGCGTCAAGAATATACCTGCCCCCAGGAGCATAACCAGAAGGGGGTACTGCAGAAGCCTATCAACGACGCTCTGCACTTGGAAGACAAGATCCATGAACTCTTCGTTGGGTTTGGGGAGGGAACGGGAAGATAAGCGGCTGCCAGACTCTAGGCAATCTTTTTTCGCGTAGCCCTGCTCAAGCGGACCGCTGCCGGACGATGTCTCGAGCAAGAAGCATGGCGCTGCACATGCTCCCTTCCGATGCGGCGTTCTTGCCAGCGATGTTGAATGCCGTCCCGTGATCGGGAGACGTTCGAACGATCGGAAGCCCTGCCGTAAAGTTGACGCCCGACTCGAACGCAAGTGCCTTGAAGGCAACAAGCCCTTGATCGTGATACATGGCAAGCGTGGCGTCATAGTTACGCCACGAGCCGACGCCGAAGAAGCCGTCCGCCGCAAAGGGGCCGAAAGCAAGCGTACCGCGCCTTCGGCAGTCCTCTATGGCTGGTGCAATGGCTTTTCCTTCCTCGCGGCCCAGTACACCACCATCGCCTGCATGCGGGTTAAGACCCAAGACGGCAATCTTGGGCTTCGTTATTCCAAAATCACGCTTCAAGCTCCGCACCATTACTTGTATCGAGTCGACAACCGCTTTTTCGGTGATCCGCTTCGGCACGTCCCAGATGGCGATGTGGCCCGTAACGAGTCCGATCCTGAGTGCATCTGCCACCAGCATCATCGCATAGGCATTTGACTTGGCGCGGCGGGCGATGAATTCCGTGTGCCCGGGAACGTCAAAGCCCGCAAGCGAGATCGCCTCCTTCGAAATCGGCGCAGTGACCAGTGCCTCGACCTTGCCCAACAGGGCCATGTCGGTAGCCTTCTCAACAGCCTTCATCGCCAGCCGCCCGGCCTGCTGAGTGATTTCGCCGAACTGCACGGCGGCACGCGAACCAGGCACCGGGTCTACTATTTCAACACTGTCGAGGGCGCGCTCGCCCAGTCCCATACGCTCGGCGTGCAGCCGAAATACTTTCGGCGACCCCACGAGGACGGTTTCTACGTAGCGGCTCAGGCGCGCACGTGTTAGGCTCTTGAGCACGACTTCGGGGCCGATACCGTTCGGATCCCCATGCGTGACGGCGATACGGGTGGGTCTTATCAACGGTACTTCGGCCAGGCATAACCGCGCAGAAAGTCCACGAGAAGCCGGACACCAAATCCGGTACCGCCTTTCGGGCGATAGGGCTTTTCCGTCTTCAAGAACGCAGGGCCCGCCATGTCGACGTGCAGCCAAGGGTAGTCCACGAAGTGCTCCAAAAACTTCGCCGCCGTTATGGAGCCGGCTTCCCTTCCCCCAACGTTCTTGATATCCGCAACGTCGCTTTTGAGCGCATCACCATAGTGGGAATACATTGGCATTCGGTGCACGAGATCACCGCTTCGCCGCCCAGCGGCTTCCATAGCGGTTGCGTGCTCCGCCGCACGATCGTTCGCCATGAGCGCTGCCACTTCGCTTCCAAGCGCGACGACCTGCGCACCGGTGAGCGTCGCGAGATCAATCACGAGGTCCGGGCGATACAGTTTGGCATATGACAGTGCATCAGCTAGTATCAGGCGACCTTCGGCGTCGGTGTTGAGCACCTCAACCGTTTTTCCGGAATGCATTGTCAGTACGTCACCTGGAACGTAGGCGTTGCCTCCCGGGCGGTTGTCGGTCGCCGGGACGAGGCCGATGATATACAGCGGCACTGACAAGCGGGCCATGGCCTCCATCGCTCCCACCACCGCCGCCGCACCAGCCATGTCGGCCTTCATGTGGTCCATCGAGTCCTTCGTTCCTTTGAGCGAAAGACCGCCAGTATCGAATACAATGCCCTTGCCGACCAATACTACAGGACGAGCCCTGGCCGCTGAGTCGGGTTGCCAGATCATTTCGATGAAGACGGGAGGCTCGGGGCTGCCACGGTTGACGGCAAGGAGACCACCCATCTTCTCATCCTCAATGAGACTCTTGTCCCAGACGCTGACATCAAAACCATGTTTGCGCCCCAACCGTTCGACCGCCTTTGCAAGCGATCTGGGCGTCTTGTGATGCGGTGACGTGTTGACCAAGTCCCGTGCCGTGCCAGTCGCTTCGGCCACCACTCTCGCACGGTCTGCACCCCGACGGACGGCCTTTTCGTCAGTTTTGGCATGGACGACGAGTCGATCAGGCACCCTGCCGTTCACCTGTGTCTTGTAGCGCAAGAACTTGTAGGAAGCAAGCATGAAACCTTCCACGAGCGCTTGCCCTATGGACTCCGAGTCGAGAGAGCATTGTGGCACGAGAATGGCCGCGGTCGAGGCACCAGTTTTTTCGGCCAACTCCGCGCCCGTCCCCGATGCGGCGCGCAGACGATCACCATCGATCTCTTTCTTGGGTCCAAGACCAATGAGTGCCACACGGCGGCAACGCGCACCGTCAGGATAGAATAGAACCGTCGAGCCTGGCTTGGCAGTAAAGTCCCCCGCGGCGCGCTTGAGGGCCTCGGCCACCGGTCCGGCAAGGCGCCCTTGAACCGCACCCAAGCCAGACTCCGCAAGCGGCAGCATGAGCAAATCCACGTCGAGCTCCGCAAGCGGCAGCGTGGTAACAGATACCTTCATCCCACGTCCAATAAGGTGGCCAGATACGCTTCGTCGTCCTGAGTGAGCACCGCGCCGTTTTCCGCGTGCCTGACGCCTATGAAACGGGGAGCCGCAGCGAGTACCTGCGAAATCACTACGTCTGTCGGACGCCGCAAGAACGCCCCCGACGCATTGACGTGGCCCCCACCACCGAACGAGCGCGCCCATCGATTGACCGCATGCTCACCCTTCGACCGAAAACTCACCTTCGTGCCTCGGGCGGTTTCAGTGAAGAGAAGACCGACTTCCACACCCTCGATCGCAAGTGCATAATCGACGAGGCCGTCCGCATCCTGATACGTACAACCCGTTTCGGCGAGCATGCCACGCCTCAGGACGAGATACCCCAGAACGCCATCATAGAACAGCGTGAGTGTACCGAGCACCCTGGACAAAAGTCGCACCCACTGCGGGCTGCGCGTTTCGTAGATCGCGGAATATACGTCGGCAGGAGGCCTGCTTCCGCGCTCGAGGAGGTCAGCGGTGATACGATGGACCAACGGCGTAACCGTACTGTAGCGAAACGACCCCGTGTCGGTGACAATGGCAACATATAACGCAGTCGCAATGTCCGGCGTAATAGCATCCGCATCCCAATCAGCCAACAACTCGAACATCATTTCTCCGGTCGCCGCGGCTCCTTCAGAGACCCATGCGCAATCAAACCAGGAGTCAGGATCGGTATGATGGTCAATGAGAACCTTCAGCGCAGAGCTTTTCCGCACCACGGGGCCCAGTCGTCTACCCAAGCGGTCCACCGTATTCGTATCGACGACTACGATCACCTCCGCCGTAGTAAGAAACTCCTGCTGATCAATCGACGTGTTGTATTTCTCGACGTCATCGATGCCGTCTATCCACTCAAGATTTGCAGGTGGCACGTGTGCGTTGATCATCCGGGCGTCTTTGCCCCGACTCTTGAGAAAAAGCCCGAGCGCGAGCTGCGATCCGATAGCATCTCCGTCCGGTCGGACGTGCGTCGTGATCACGAATCTCGAATAGCTCTGCAGAACGTGGAGAACGTCGTCCATCATTTGGCAGGCATTCCAGGGCAGACATTCCAGAAGACGTCTCCCAATAGACGCCTACGGATCACTATTGTTCGCCAGCAAGCCAGGATGCGTCCTGCCGAGGCAGGACCTCCTCGGGGATTACTTCCTCGCTCAGAAGTGCCCGGCTGATGCGTTCCATGCGCGTACCCTGCGAGCCCTTGACCAAAACGACATCCCCGAAGCGCACCATACTCATGTCTTCTTCCCGTAGTGCGAGCGCCGCCTCGCGGGAGGATTCGAAGTGATTCCCGAAGAGCCCCACTTGACGCGCAGCCTTGCCCATGAGCGGCCCGACCGGATAGACGTCGTCGCATCGATCGAGCGCGGCCTCGAGAATGCGGACGTGTTCGACATGCGACGGCCCGCCCAGCTCCAACATGTCGCCGAGAAAAGCAATGGCACGTGTCGCGTGAAGGTCTTGCAGCACGTCCAGTGCTGCCAGTGTAGAGGCGGGCGAGGCGTTATAGGAGTCGTCGACGAGTGTTATCCCGTTGATTCCGGGTAGTTTTTGGAGTCTGCCCTTCTCCGGCTTCAGGGTAACCAATGCGGCGTTGATGTCGCACGGCTCCAAGCCGAGAGCTCTTCCGACGGCGAATGCAGCGAGAGCGTTCTGCACGGCGTGGTTTCCCAGAAGTGGCAGATCGACGGTAAGGTCCCGCGGCGTAACCTGTCCATGCTCCCCGAAGAAGATTGTCCTGCCGCCGTGTCTCTCGGCCATGTTGCGCACGAGCGGGTCGTCGGCATTCAGGCAGGCAGTACCGCCAGACTCAAGTGCTGCGACGATTTCTCCTTTTGTGCGGGCAACGGTCTTCAGCGTACCAAATGTCTCCAGATGAACTCCGTATACGTTCGTCACTACCGCCACGGTCGGCCGAAAATACCCGCACAGCTCCGTGATATCACCCTCCTGACATGCACCCATCTCCAAGACGAGCTTGGAGCGCCCATCGAAATCACCATTAAGCACCGTAAGTGCCAGCCCGAGGACCGTATTGAAATTACCCTCCGACGCAAGGACGTCGAACTTCGTACCCAAAACCGTTGCAATCGCATTCTTCGTACTCGTCTTGCCAACGGATCCAGTTATCGCAACGACCTCCGGACCGTGCTCTTCGACCAGATCGCAGGCGGCTTCCGCCAAATACGTGACCGAATCGTCGACACTCGTTACCGCGACATGCGATGGTAGATCGCCCACATCAAAGGATTGTTCGACAACAACTGCCGAGGCCCCCTTCCGTATCGCCTCATCTACGAACGCGTGTCCGTCGTAACGCTCCCCACGGATAGCCACATAGATGTCGCCCGTCTGAAGCGTCCGTGTGTCCTTCGAGTACGACACGTGCTATCGCCGCTTGCGGAGCTTGGAATCCCGTGCGTGTCGTTCAAACGCATATCCAATCAAGCGATCGACAAGCTCCGGAAAACCAACGCCCATATGCCTCCAGAGCATCGGAAACATGCTGTGGCGCGTAAAGCCCGGAATGGTGTTGATTTCGTTGACGTACGGAGTGCCGCCGTCTTCCAAGAACCAGTCCACGCGCGCCATTCCCTCACAACAGAGCGTGCGATACACGTCGACCGAAAGCGCGCAAAGCCGATCCGACACGTCTCTGGGAATATTTGCTGGAACGGTCAGCGTCGTAGCCTCATCATCCAGGTATTTCGCCTCGTACGAATAGAAATCGTGCTGCGTCGAAATCTCTCCCAAAATCGACGGCAGAGGATTCTCGTTGCCAATCACCGCGCATACCAACTCACGACCTGGAATGAATTCTTCGGCGAGCACCTTGTAATCGAACCGAAAAGCATTCTCCAGCGCCTCACCGAATTCAGCCCGACGCCGGACCTTGGATATTCCAACAGATGAGCCCGTGTTGGCAGGTTTTAAGAAGAACGGCAGGTCTAGTTCAGCGACCAGTCCGTCGAAGGATATCACGTCCGGATCGTGCGCATGGAGAACACGAAAGTTTCCGACCGGATAGCCTGCCTCTTTGAGCAGGCGTTTGGTTATGTCCTTGTCCATCCCAACCGCCGAACCGAGAACGTCCGCCCCCACAAACGGCAGATTGACCATACGGAGGAGACCCTGCACCGTGCCGTCTTCGCCATACGTCCCATGAAGCACCGGGAATACCACGTCGAGCCTCCGCTCCAGTCTCTCAGCGGCCTGGTCGTCCGAAAAGAAAACCCGTCCAGCTCCCTCCGACGGCAATAGAAAGACTGGATTGCTTCCCGTGTCCTCCCGTGCGGTTCCGCGAAAACAGTCCGGTGACGATTCGTAATGCCAATAGCCGTTCCGGTCGATGCGGATGAGCACTACATCGTAGCGCGCTCGATCAACCGCTTCGAATACCGCGCGCGCAGACGCCAAGGAAATCTCGTGCTCCGCTGACCGTCCCCCGAATAGCAGCCCGACACGCAATCTGGATTTCATCGATACAAGGACCTTTACGGCGCGTTCTTGACGAAGCGTCCGCGATTGTAGATCGCATGCGCCCTGCCTACCATCTCCGCCCCGACGAACGGCGTATTGCGGCTTTTTGAGCGAATATGCTGCGATCCAAACGTCCAGTGGGAAGAGACATCGAAAACGGTCAAATTGGCCTCCTCCCCTTCCTGGATGCTCTTTGCTGGCAAACCCAAAATCCTGCGAGGCGCGACGGTAAGGCAGCGCACGGCCTCAGCAACGGTCAAGACGCCGGAGGCAATCAGATGCTTGCCAATAAGGCCCCAAGCCGTTTCGAGGCCGATGATTCCGTCCGGTGCGGCGACGAATTCCACTTCTTTTTCGTGCGCCGCGTGCGGTGCGTGATCCGTGCAGATAGCGTCGATCGTCCCGTCTTTAAGCCCCTCCTTGATCGCCGCAACGTCGGCCCGCGTCCGAAGCGGCGGATGCATCTTGACGTTTGTAGAGAAAGCCGTAGTTTCTACGGCTTCGTCCGTGAGTACAAAGTGATGAGGGCACGTTTCGGCAGTTACGTTGATGCCTCGTGCTTTTGCCTGCCGAATCATGTCCACGGACTTCGCCATTGTAATATGCGCAACGTGCAGATGGCCTCCGGTATACTCTGCAATCAACAGGTCACGGGCAACCATTACCTCCTCCGAAAGTGCCGGCACGGGTGGCACGCCGAGACGCGCCGACACCGCACCTTCGTGCATGTGCCCTTTCGGTCCCAAGGTTAGATCTTCCATGTGGTTAATCACTGGGCGCTCCACCATCGACGCGTACTCCAGTGCGCGGCGCATGAGGCCGCTAGATTGGACGGGCGCACCATCGTCGCTAAAAGCGACCGCGCCAGCGTCAGCAAGCTGGCCCATTTCGGCTAATTGCCTTCCTTCCCGTCCTTTGGAAACGCATGCAATCGGATAGACCTCGACGGGAAAATCGCGGGCACGCTCGATGACGAATTCCACTACGTCGCTGGTGTGGATAGGCGGATTTGTATTGGGCATGCAGGCTACTGCCGTAAAGCCGCCGAACGCCGCCGCGCGGCAGCCGGTCTCGATGGTCTCCTTGTACTCGTAGCCGGGCTCGCGCAAATGCACATGCATATCCATCCAGCCCGGCGATATCATCAGATTCGACGCGTCATAGACGTGTTTGCTATTTGAGGGTATAGAGTCCGCAATCCGATGAATCTTGCCGTTTCGAATCAACAGGTCCGCCCGACGCTCGGCTCCAGATTCGGGGTCGAGGATCGTGCCGTAACGAATAACGAGGGTGGGCGTCTTGCACATAGTCTCTTAACGTAACCAGAAAACAATATATCACGACAGCGAACGAATGATTATGCTCTGCAGTCAATGCCAGCATGGATCGGGAGGCGGTCTGTTTGTCCTTTTCTTGGTAAATTGTGCCCGAGCGGCAGGGGCAGGCCGCTCTGAGCCTCGATTTTCGCCCACATCACGAATCACGATCATGTCTGACACAATAACGGAACCGCCCAAGATCAATATTCTCGTAGTAGACGACGAGGAAGACGTCGTCGAAGTGGTCACTCATTTTCTGAGAGAGGAAGGCTTCAACGTGACGCCAGCCTATGACGGAGAGGAGGCTCTCAATTTGGCGCAGCCTGGCATCGACCTCATTGTGCTCGACATCATGTTGCCAAAATTGACAGGCTTCGAGGTCTGCAAACGGCTCCGCACACGTGCGAATACCGAGACGATCCCCATTATCTTCTTAACCGCCAAGATTGAAGAGGCCGACCAAATCAAAGGACTTATGCTCGGCGGCGACGACTACCTCACCAAGCCGGTCAGCCCGCAGGTCATCGTCGCCCATGTTAAGGCGGTATTGCGGCGTAGCGGAGTCGGAGAAAGTAAGACGCTCAACATCGACGGGATGACCATCTACGAAGACGAATACCGGGCGACAATCGACGATGAGGACCTGGGGCTCACGCTGACGGAATTCGAGCTCCTCCGATATCTTGTTCGGCACCGCCGGAGAGCGTTCACACGCCAGGAGCTTCTGCAGACCATCTGGAAAGACGCCATGATGGTCACCGAGCGTACCGTCGACGCGCATATCAAGAACCTGCGTGAAAAACTGGGCGACTTCGCGCCACGCGTGCAGACCGTACGAGGAGTAGGCTACCGGTTCGTCCCGGAGGACGAATAGGAGAGTATGATACTCTGGGGCGGGCAATGAAGGCTCCATTCATGTGGATCTCGCGGCACGTGTTCCCTCCGCGAGCCTCCACACAGACGTGGATGTTTCTGACGTTTGCCCTGTTCGTTGGCGTGGCGGTGGCGGGCGTCTCGCTGTACGTGTTCTTCATCGTGGGCAGCCAGATCAAGAACGCAGCCAGGGATACTCACATTGCACAGGCGGAGCAGATTGCGGGCTTTATCGAAGATGCAGCCCACGACGCCGAGAGGACCGCACTCGTAGAAAGCATCAGCGAGCTCACGGGCTTGCAAATCCTAGTTGCACGTCACGGCGAAATCCTCTGGAGCGAGCGCCTGGAGGCGTTTGAGAGCACCAGCGAATTCATGAGGCGGGAGGAGGTCCTCGCCCTGGCGCCGGGAAGCGGCTATTTCGCGTCCGAGCGCACCGAAGACGGCTCCCGTGTTACGTTCGTGGCAGTGCACCGCGAGGAATCGGGATTCGTCATTGGCATCGAACAGACGGAGCGCGCATTTCACACTGTCGCCCGAAATATGCAACGGATGCTGGTTTTGGGTTTGATCATGGCTTTCCTCATGGCACTCGTAGGCAGCTGGGTTGCAGCCGACAAAGTGACGAAACCCCTACTGGCCATCCGAAAAAGCGCCAAAGAGATCTCCAATGGCAAGCTCGATCGTGTCATAACGGTCGACACCCGCTCGGCAGAAATTCAAGATCTCACGAGCAGCTTGCGCAGGATGTCGAAGAGCTTTCGGGAAAAAATCCTGGCCCTCGAGCGGCTTACAGAGTTGCAGAAGGAGTTCATCGGCAGCATATCGCACGAGGTCCGTAATCCGATTTTTTCGGTGAGCGGGTACCTGGAGGCACTGGCCGATCCTCGACTCCCCGAAGAACTTCGCCGCCGCTACGCGGCGAAGGCGTTGAAAAACCTGCACAGGCTCGGCAACCTGTTCCACGATCTTATCGAACTTGCTCGGTTGGAGTCCGAAGACGACATAATTAAGCGCGAGGCGTTCGATCTCGCCGACCTGGCCAACGAAGTCGGTGACATGCTCCGCCCCAAGGCCGAAGAGAAAGGATTGGAATTCACCTACGGCGGCCCTGTTATGCCGGTTTTGGCAGATCGTAATCGCATCCGGCAGGTCCTCGTGAATCTCTGCATGAACGGCATACGATACAGCGACAGCGGGAGCGTGCACTGCACATATGAGCGCGGCCCTGGAAAAGTACGCATCGTCGTCGTCGACAACGGACGAGGTATTGGCAAGGAGCATCTCAGCCGTATTTTCGAACGCTTTTACGTCGTGGATGCAAATCGCACCAGAAAAAGCGGTGGCACGGGGCTGGGCCTTTCCATCGTCAAGCAGATTCTCCAGGCTCACGGCGAGTCCATCCACGTCGAGAGCACAGAGGGGCACGGCTCGACATTCTGGTTCGAGTTGCCGGCGGCGTAGAGCGTTTGCGCCATTGCGGTAAAAACCATTTCTTGTCTTGGGCCGAACCAAAAGATTGTTGTGCCCGTTGAATTCGCCGGTAGGGCCTAGCCTACAAGATCATTTTTCTAAACTGATCATTCATGCCGCGAAGGACGCTGGACCGGAGACGCCGCCCGGCAGCCAGAATCGATTCGAACGGATACACGGCTGAGGAAGTAGCGAAGCAGGTCACACCGGCGGATTTTGAGGAGGCGACGTTACTCGACGTCTACCGGACGATGCTAACCGCACGCCGGCTCGACGACAAGATGCTCACGCTCTTGAAGCAGGGCAAGGGCTCTTTCCACATTGGGTGCAGCGGGCACGAGGCAGTTCAGCTGGCCGTCGGGCTGCTTTCACGCCCGGGTAGCGATTGGTTCTGTCTCTACTACAGAGACCTAGCGCTTGCTCTTACCCTCGGACAGACGATCACCGATACACTCCTGGATCACCTGTCACGTGCTGCCGGGCCGAATTCCGGCGGACGGCAGATGCCGGAGCATTTCAGTCACCGCGAAAGACACGTCTTTTCTGTCTGCTCCTCGGTGGGCGCGCAGTGGCTTCCCGGTCTCGGGTTTGGGCTCGCTGCGCAGCGGAAGCATGACGACTCGTACGTGCTTGTCTCGGGCGGCGACGGCGCGACGTCGCAGGGTGATTTTCACGAGGCGCTGAACTGGGCTGCGCGCAGCCGTGTCCCGGTACTGTTCCTGGTGCAAGATAACAAGTACGCGATATCCGTCCCTGTCTCCGAGCAAACGGCCGGTGGCACACCCTTCAAGTTAGCAGCGGGGTACGAGGGACTTGCCCGATTCCGCGTTGACGGGACAGATTTCTTTACGGCATACACGGGCGCAAATGCCGCACTCGATCATGTGCGCTCCGGCGCCGGACCGGCATGTCTGGTCGCAGATGTCGTGCGGCTTCTCCCGCACTCGTCGTCAGACAACCACCTCAAGTACCGTAGCGCCGAAGATCTAGAACGGGATCGTAAGGACGATCCGATCGCACGGATGGAAGTGTCGCTCATCGAGGCCGGGATCCTGACAGACACGCTGGTGCATACCATTCGTCAAGAAATACACGAGGAAGTTGACGAGGCGACGGTGTGGGCGGACAAGCTACCCGCACCCCCAGTTCATTCAGCAACGACCCACGTGTATTTCGAAGGATCGCTGGACTTGGAGTGGGAGCAGGGAGATCCGTGGACACACGATGCTATCGTAATGGTGGACGCCATAAACCACGCCCTCCATGAAGAGATGGAGCGCAACGAGTCCATCCTCGTCTACGGCGAAGACGTGGCGGACGCGAAAGGCGGTGTGTTTACGGCTACGAAGGGACTCACCGACCGTTTCGGCAGAGAGCGGTGCTTCAACACGCCTCTCGCAGAAGCCTCCATCATTGGTACTGCCGTCGGCATGAGCGCCGCAGGCTACAAGCCGGTCGTCGAAATTCAATTCGCCGACTACATCTGGCCAGCGATGCAGCAGCTCCGCAACCAGGTCGCGCCGCTTCGCTACCGGTCGAACAACAGCTGGAGCTGCCCGATGGTGATCCGAGTACCGTGTGGCGGGTACATTCACGGCGGTCTCTGCCATTCGCAGAACGTTGAGAGTATTTTCGGGCATATGCCCGGCTTCCACGTCGTAATGCCCTCGACGGCATCCGACGCTAAGGGCCTCCTTAAAACGGCCATTCGCAGCAACGACCCTGTGCTGTTCCTCGAGCACAAGGCACTCTACCGCGCGGCAGCCGCGCGCACAAGAGAGCCGGGACCTGACTACCTCCTCCCTTTTGGAAAAGCGCGTATGCCGAGAAAGGGCACAGACCTCACCGTCGTTACTTACGGGATGATGGTGCACAAGTGCCTGCGCGTCTCCGCTCAGATTTTCTCGGAGGATGGGATGTCGGTAGAAGTCATCGATCTTCGCACCATCATGCCGCTGGATTCCGAGTCAATTCTTGAATCTGTCCGGAAGACCGGTCGCGTGCTCGTCGTGCACGAGGACCACGAGTTCATCGGCTTCGGAGCGGAAATCTGTGCGCAGATTGCTGACAGAGCCTTCGAGTTCCTGGATGCGCCCGTCCGCCGTGTGGCTGGGGCGTTTTCGTACGTGCCATTCTGCGGCGTCTTGGAAACCGCCGTACTGCCACAGGAAGACGAACTCCTGCGGGCAATGCGGGCGATTTTGGCGTACTAGCGTGAGGCAGTCGCATCCCCTCATGTGACCGCTGCTCGGCTAGTTCGGTCTACGAAGAGCTGAGCCAAAACAGCAAACATTGCACTCGCACTACACGTGTAACTACTTGGGGTATAAGAACTTAACGGTATCGTGGCACCAGATTTTCGCGAGGCACCATTGTCATCAGCATGGGGCACTTATCCTGCACGGGACACGAACGAATCTGCGAACCGTAGACCACTTTCGAGTGCGATTTACCTCCGACACACTACTCCAGCGCAGCGAAGGCCACCAAGAATGCAAATGCAGATAACTTCTGACGCTATGCGAGCACCGTGCGCTCGAATATGCTGCGCCCTGCAGGCCGGAATGTACCGGAATCGAAGAGCCGCTCCTCAATCGTAAACTCCTCGCGCCCGATCCTCACGACCTGATACCGGTTTTCGCAAGCCTGCGGAGCACGCCACCTGTCGGATGTAGCCGTGCCCGTAAGAGAAACGACCACGCGGCGGCCATCCGGAAGTCCAACTTCGTGCACGCGCGCAACATGTCGGTGCCCAGAGAGCACCAAGTCGGCACCTGCCTCCAGGGCCTCCTGTCCGTTTTGCGCCACGTCTTGGCGGCGCACGCCCTCAAACTGCGTCAGCGGATGGTGGACGACCAGAATCTGAAACTCTTCCGTATTCCCTGCGAACCACTCGCGGATCCTCTCGGGTGCCTCCACGCGCCCACCCTGGATAGTTAGTCCATAGGCCGAACTCACTCCCAACACTCTTACGCCGTCCTTAACGAACGTCGGAGCGAGATCGTCGGTGATGAACTTCCGATACCTCGCAAGCGGACGGAAGAGTCGGCCAAATGGACGCCACCACGCAGCGACATCATGGTTGCCGGGAACGACGAGACAAGGCTGACCAAATGCTCCCAAGTACGATCGCGCACGCCGAAACTCCCGAACCCGCGCTCGCTGTGTAAGATCTCCGCTTATCGCAACCAAGTCTGGCTGCAGCGAGTGCACGTCATCGAACAGAGCACGTACAACTTCCGGCTCCGCGAGCCGCCCAAAATGAAGGTCACCGAGATGGGCGATCGTCACCGTGGACTACAGGAACATGGTGACCGGCTCTTCAAGAAAGCCCTTCAGCGCAGACAAAAATTGCGCGCCCGTTGCTCCGTCAACTACGCGGTGATCGCACGACAGCGTAATCTTCATCCGCTTGCCGGCTTTTATTGTGCCGCCTTCCACCACCGCCTCGTCTCGGATAGCTCCGATTGCCAAGATAGCAGCGTTAGGCGGATTGATGATGGCAGTGAACTCCTCGATCCCAAACATGCCGAGATTACTGGTCGTGAATGTAGAGTCGGCCATGTCCGCCGGCTGAAGCTGCCCGCTGCGCGCCTTGCCGGCAAGCACCGCTGTTTCCCGCGCGATCTCGAAAAAATTCTTCCGGTCCGCATTCCGCACGACAGGCGTAACGAGACCATGCCCAATTGCTACTGCGATTCCTATGTCGACGTGTGCATGGTGCCGGATTTCGGTGTCGGCCCACGAGCTATTGACCGCCGGGTATAACGTGAGTGCCGTCGCCGCCGCCTTCGTGACCAGATCGTTGTACGAGATTTTCCCTTCTCCCCGTTCGTTCAACGCCGTTCGAACGTGGATTGCACGCTCCATCTTTACGTCGACTGTTAGATAGAAATGCGGAGCCGTAAACTTGCTTTCTGCAAGCCGCCGAGCGATTGTCTTGCGCATTTGCGTCACGCGAAGCGCCTTGTAACCACGCGCGGGCACAGCACTCATCGCTGCTACGATATCCCGTTTGATAACTCTCCCTTCCGGCCCGGATCCCGCAAGGGTTTTCAGGTCCAGCCCGTGGTCTGCGGCCATCCTGCGCGCAAGTGGCGACGCCTTGATGGATATTGGAGCTGCCTGCGGAGTCGGCTGTGAAGCCACTGCAGGCGCCAGCTGCGCAGCTTCGTCCTTTGCGGTTGTCGCTGTCGGCACCGCTCCGTCATATTCTGCGAGGACCGTCGAGGGATCTTCGCCGGCTTTGCCGAGCACAGCGATGAGGCCACCGATCGGCAAGGCTTCCCCTTCGCGGGCCACTTTCTTCAAGAGTACGCCGTCATCGTATGCCTCCACGTCCATCATCGCCTTGTCGGTCTCGACTTGCGCGATCACGTCGCCAGCAGCGATGGCTGCTCCTTCCCTAACTGTCCATTCGACCAGAATACCCTCTTCCATCGTGTCAGTCATCTTCGGCATTTCAACCGCAATGGCCATCGTCTTTCTCCTCCGTCAGTCCAAGTACAGCACGTCGCGACATGCACGATATGCATCCTCTGCACTCGGCAAGTAGAACTCTACTAAGTTCTTTGCATAGGGCGCCGGGGTATCCTTCGCTGTTATCCTCCGGATTGGAGCGTCCAAATAGTCGAAGCACCTCGACTGCAGCTGGAACGCGATCTCCGAGGAGACACTCGCGAACGGGTTGCTTTCGTCAACAATGACGCAGCGATTCGTCTTCTTTACAGAGTGTACGACCGCCTCCCAATCAAATGGACGTATCGTTCTGGGATCAATAACCTCGGCTTCGTAGCCGTCCGCCGCGAGCATCTCGGCGGCCTCCATGGCCCGCCAGTAGCTCTTGTTGTGCCCGATAATCGTCACGGCATCACCTCGACGTGCGATGCGCGCCTTACCGATCGGAATCACGTAGTCGTCTTCGTCGCTTACTTCACCCCTCATCCCGTACATAAATTCGCTCTCCAGAAAGAGCACCGGATCATCGTCTCGAATGGCGGACTTGAGAAGGCCCTTCGCATCATCGGGATTGGATATCGAAATCACCTTCAGCCCCGGGAATGTAGAGTATACAGACTCGACGGACGTATTATGCGTAGCAGCCAGTTGTCCCGCCGCGCCATTCGGCCCCCGAAACACGATCGGAAACGAAAACTGCCCGCCTGACATGTAGCATATCTTCGCTGCGTTGTTGACGATCTGGTCCATCGCCACAAAAGCAAAATTCCACGTCATAAACTCGATGATCGGCCTCAAGCCACTCATCGCCGCTCCGATCCCGAGTCCTGCAAAGCCACTTTCCGAAATCGGTGTGTCTATCACCCGTTCAGGCCCGAATCTGGCGAGCATCCCTTCGCTCACCTTATAGGCTCCGTTGTACTCGGCGACTTCCTCCCCCATCAGAAAAATGTCGGCGTCGCGCTCCATCTCCTCGACCATCGCCGCCCGGATCGCCTCCCTGAGCTGTAGCGTTGCCATTTATAAATAAGCCTGACTATCTAAGGAAAGGAAAATCATTCTGCGTGTACACGTCTTCATAAATTGCCTCGATGTCTGGCAGCGGGCTCTCATCTGCAAAGCGGACAGAGTCCATTACTTCGGCTTTGACCGATTCGTCGATTTCGTCCAGATGATCGATATCAGCCAAGCCGCGCTCCAAAATGTATCCCTTAAGGCGCAGGATAGAGTCTTCGTCTTTATGCTTGAGGAGCTCTTCTTTCGTACGGTATTTGCCAGGATCGCTCATCGAATGGCCGCGGTATCGATAGGTGCGGATCTCCAGAATAGACGGGCGGCCCTCACGCGCCATCGCCACGTGATCCCGCATCGCTCTCGTGACGCTGAAAACGTCCATACCATTTGCGAGTGAGCCTGGCATGGCATAACCGACGCCCTGTTTGTAGAGGTCCGTTTCGGCGGCCGCGCGATCGACGGACGTGCCCATCGCGTACTGGTTGTTTTCGATGACCAGCACGAGAGGTAAACCGTACAGGCTTGCCAGGTTCGCGGACTCGTGAAACGAACCCTGCCAGACTGCGCCGTCGCCGAGAAACCCGATGCAGACGCCGCCGTCTTTTTTATACTTGTGCGCAAACGCAATCCCAATCGCCAGCGGAATGTGGGCCCCAACGATTCCGTGGCCCCCGAACATGCGATGTTCACGGCTGAAGAAATGCATCGAGCCGCCTTTGCCCTTCGAGCACCCGTCTGACTTGCCGAAAAGCTCTGCCATACAGGCGTTAGCCGACATTCCGAGCGCCAATGCAAGACCGTGATCTCGGTACGCGGTGATCACCGAATCCTCTCCCACCACGATTGCCTGCGCAGTTCCTGCTGAAATCGCCTCTTGTCCTATGTACAGGTGGAGAAAACCGCCGATTTTCTGCTTCCCGTACATCTGCGCTGAGCGCTCTTCGAAGCGGCGCTGCAGCAACATATTGCGATAGACGTCAAGGACCTCGTTAGCCGACAGACCGAGATCCTCATGAGTTACCGTGTCGGCTTCGTAGAGATCGAAGGTGATCGTGACGCTGCGCGTCGGACTCATCAGGCCGTTGGTGGGCGGCGAAGCACTTGTGGCAACTTTACTCGCTTCGGTATTGTTGGCCATGTAGCTGTATTTCTTTAGGTGCCAGCCGCAGACAACGGCTGAAGTTGTGCGTGGATCCGGTAACCACCCACATCCGCAAATATACCCCGGAGGGCTGATTCCCGCATGAAGCATTCGTGGGATTCATTCGTTATGGGGCGTGCAGTCGACGCAAACGTGCATGCGAACGCTCATCGTCATCCCGACCTACAACGAGATCGAGAACATCCGGTCAGCTCTCGAAACCGTCATGGCTCAGCCGGGCGAACTCGACGTATTGGTCGTGGACGATTCTTCGCCGGACGGCACTGCAGACGCCGTCCGAGGTCTCCAGGAGCGGTTTCCGGGGCGTATTGAGCTCGTTGTAAGGCCGGGCAAACAGGGGCTCGGCACGGCGTATCTCGCGGGGTTCGCGTACGCACTGGAGAAGGAGTACTCCATCGTTTGCGAGATGGACGCCGACCTTTCGCACAACCCGGACGATTTGCCACGTTTGATCGCTCCGATCGAGGGAGGCTTCGCGGACTGTGCAATCGGCTCTCGTTATATCGGCGGCGTGCGAGTCATTAACTGGCCACTTTCGCGCCTGCTGCTCTCCTATGGAGCAGGCATCTATACGCGCTTCGTTACTGGACTGCCTGTCCGAGATGTAACGGCGGGATTCGTGTGTTGGCACCGGAAGGTGCTTTTAGCATTAGACCTCTCGCGCGTGAAATCGAACGGCTACTCCTTCCAAGTGGAAATGAAATACCGCGCGTGGCGCGCCGGCTTTCGTATTACTGAAGTCCCGATTGTATTCACCGAGCGCACCGAGGGGCAATCGAAGATGAGCAAGGCAATCGTGCGCGAAGCGGCCTACAAGGTCTGGGAATTTAGGCTCCGCGATCTTTGCAATAAACTCTAGAGCACATGCTTGCCGGATAGGGGATCTTGATTGCTCCTTTAAACCATGCGCCAGTGCGAAAATGCTCGACCTTCCACCGCCTGCCGCCATCACCGCCGACAGTAAAGGCCGCCTTTCAGTCCCTGACCACGTCATCTTGCCGTTCATCGAAGGTGACGGCATCGGGCCCGACATCTGGCACGCTGCACAGCTCGTATTTGATGGCGCTGTCAAGCACGCTTACGGCGCTGCGCGCCGTATTGCGTGGCTCGAAACCTACGCTGGCGACAAAGCGAAAAGGCTTTTCGACGAGTGGCTGCCTGACACAACACTGCAGGCGGTTCGGGACTATCGTGTGGCTATAAAGGGGCCGCTTACAACTCCCGTAGGTGGCGGAATCCGGAGTCTCAACGTCGCACTCAGACAGAAATTAGACCTATACGCATGCGTACGGCCGACGCGGCATTTTGCGGGAGTACCTTCGCCCGTAAAGCACCCCGAGTGGGTTGACATGATCATCTTCCGCGAGAACTCGGAAGACATATACGCGGGAATAGAATTCGAGGACGGGAATGAGGACACCGAGCATTTCAAGGAGATTTTCCGCGAGGCGTTTCCTGATCGCTTCGCCAAGATCAGGTTCCCCAACACATCCGGTATCGGCATCAAGCCAGTTTCCAGAGAAGGAACGGCCCGTATAGTACGCGCAGCTATCGATTACGCCCTGAAGGAGAGGCGCCCAAGCGTCACACTCGTCCATAAGGGAAACATCATGAAATTCACCGAGGGCGGCTTCCGGGACTGGGGATACAAAATTGCCCGAGAGCACTACGGCGCACGAGATCTCAACGGTGGGCCGTGGCAGGTGAAAGAGACTACGGACGGGCACCGCCTCGTTATCAAGGACGTCATTGCGGACGCCTTCCTGCAACAGATCCTCACGCGCCCACGAGAATACGGCGTGATCGTGACGATGAACCTGAATGGGGACTACATTTCTGATGCTTTGGCTGCCCAGGTCGGTGGCATCGGCATTGCTCCCGGCGCGAACATCAACTACGACACCGGGCTTTCGCTCTTCGAGGCGACGCACGGCACAGCGCCAAAGTACGCCGGTCAGGACAAAGTAAACCCGTCCTCACTCATCCTTTCCGGCGAAATGATGCTCCGCCATATGGGCTGGACAGAGGCTGCGGACTGTATCGTGCGAGCGATCGAAAGAACGATTACTGAGAAGCGTGTTACCTACGACTTTCACCGATTGATGGACGGCGCGACGCTCCTATCGTGCAGCGAGTATGCCAAAGCCCTCGTCGGCAATCTAGCTTAAGCGCTCTGCCGCGCCAGAACACCCGCAATGTCCGGTGGCGTCCAGCCAGGTGGCTTGATCCACTTGCCGTCGGCCCGCATATAGGATCCGGGGCCGAATTTGCGCAGGTTTGCCCGATCCACCTCTTCGAGTACGGGTTCGTCGTCTACGCCGAACGAGATGAGAGTACCAATTGTGACGACGGAGATGTCCGCGCAGCCGTCAACAACACACTCAAGGTCTACTTCACCATCGGGGGAAAAAGTAAGGTCGTCAAACTTCACTCGGGACGTATCCTTCAGTGTGACGGCAACGCCGAGGGCAGCGGTTGTTTCGAGAGCTTCCTCGAGAATGAGCTTGGCGCGAAGGAGTCGAACGGCTTCAGCGGGAACAGTGACATCCGACGGCGTATCCTGGCCGACCGTTTGCATGAAGTCGCGAATACGGCGCCAGTGGTTCGTGGGCATCAGGCACGGAAAGGGTGTGATTGACTCATAAGGTCATCATTCATGCCGGGAATTGCAACTTCGGCAGATCGAGATGCTCATGTTTCATTGAAATTGGCCGGGCGTCCTGCTTGCTGAGATGGATGGCATGGGGCAAGGGCCCCTAACCAGAACTTCGACAGCTCAGGAGATGATAAGTAACTGTGATAACGTGACATAGATCAAATCTGGAGTGTGCCCTACTGGGTACAATTCACGGACGAACGTCGAGGGAGGCGGAAGGCTTCGGCCTGGAG
>JAAXGO010000119.1 GCA_012267425.1 Rhodothermales bacterium | reverse complement strand
ACGGCCCTTTCACGCACTTCGCCTCGCAGCATTGCGTGAGTTGAATCGACGTGGCGTAGTGCGGACTTTCAACAATCCGGCCGGGAATCTGGCCGAGTACCTCTTCTGCAAGGCGTTCTCTTGGGAACGGGCGGAGAATTCCCCAAAAGGGTTCGATGCTTTGGCCGCAGTGCTCTTTGACTAGGATTACGGTGTGTTACGTGCGGCCGTTGCGTGAGGTCATAAGTGCTCGGCTGAAGCACGCTAGGCACACGAATAGCGACATATTCATCCTGTCTGAAACGGAATGGGATAGCGTGGGTGTCAAGGACGTGACGGAACAGTTGCGCAAGGCTCTTGCGGAGACGTGATTCGATGCGGCTCCCGGCCATGTTCTCTAACCACGGACTCATCCTTTGGGTCTAAGGCGGACCGGGTATTGACCGTACCGGCGCCGCGTGGCTACCCGACCTCTACTCCGGCCGTAGGACGAAAGGCGAGGGTGAGCGGCAGAATGCCCTGCAGAAGGGGCCCCACCAGGTGGTTTTCAATCACGAGGGCGGTGCGTGGCTTGCGTCTGTTGCTAGCATCGCCTATCCATCCCTCGGCTGTGATGCCCCAGTGTAGCTTCGTGCCTTCCTGAAGGACGTACTCGATGTCGGCCAGGAGACCATTGTCCACTTCGGCCCAGCAGAACCAAGTGCGTTCGAGGATGGCCCGCATGGTTTCGCCTCGATTTGGCAGGCATTGGGCAAGCCGACCGCTGTTGATCGCATCGACGGGGTCGGCCAAGTAATCCTCGGCGGTCTCGGGTATGGCGTATTCCTCGTGGGGATAGAGGTACCAGTCAAGGACGTGTTCGCGCCAGCGTCGGCCGAGGTTCGTTGATTTGCCGACATAGTGAGGCTTAGGCGTTCCGCCTGTCGTCTCTACAACATGCATGTAGACGCCTGCGCCGAGGTGGGGCCGCTGGGTTCCCTTGGCGGCGCACATCGGCATAGCGCGCCAGTGCAGCATTGGCATTGAGTCTCGGCCCCCGCGCTAGACTTCTCCTAGCATATTGGACGGGGAATGAACTTCGCAGGATGTGGCGCAGCGTCGCGTGAACTCACGTCTCTCCTGACGAGCCATTGCGGGATGTTCTGCTTTCAGCTCATGCTTCGGCGCGGTTGAGAGAAGTGAACGGAAGGAACAGCGGATGCCCAATGTTCTCGATGAGATGCCCTTGGAGTTGTTGGGCGGCCATGAACAGTTGACTGCGAAGGTAGGGCCGCCGCTTCAGTTGGTGGATTATTGGCGGTGGGCGGGATCCGTGCTCATGGAGAACACCCTGTGGGGCGTACTGGCCGAGTTTCTTGTTGCAGTCGCGCTTGGCCTTTGGGCTTCACGACGCGCATCGGAAAGAGTGGGGAAATCACGATCTAGAAGCGCAAGTTGAACGAGTGCCGGGTCAGAATCGAAGTCAAGAATTCATCTGAACGCCAGTCGTGGCAGGGCGAACCATGCGGCTTCCACGAATTTGACATCAAGAGGACCACGGACTAGTGGGGGAAGGCACCGGGCGTGCGCCGTTGGGCAGACGTTTACGTGTTTTTGCATTCTCAGGAATCGCCTCGCAGCCTCCCAACTGGAAGCGCTTGACACGGAAAACTGGGAGTTCTTGGTGCTTCCGACCGCCGTAATAGAACGGAAGCGTCTGGACCAGAAGAGTATTCGCGCCGGGCCACTCCAGGAGATTGGCGCGGTGTCTACCAACTATCCGGGATTGGCCGGGACGATCGCCAAGGTTACGGAGACGGTAGCATGACTCGGAGACGGCGAAGAGGTCTGCTCTGGTCGCCTTGCACATTGAGGCTAGGCGTTCGACGTATCGTGACGATTGATGTGGTCAGCTCAGTACGCGCCTGTACAACAGGTGTAGATGACGGTGGTACCCCTGTTAGGATCGTTTGTTGAAGCAACCGCGGACGAAGCTGTGACCTTCAGAGATCGCGAAAAGAAACGACTGGGGCCGCTCAAGCGCAGGCTATTCAGCGAGCGTGCGAGGCGAAATGGGATGTACTGCGGGGCAAGGCGGGAATTCTGTCTGCACGAGGACTTCGGCGCGGAGAATCTGGAAGCGGGGATCCGCGACGCAGCGCTCGCGTACTTCAAGGATCGCGCGATCGGGTGGCATGCCGGGGAGGGCGACGTTCCGAGCAACCACCTGTGCTGCTCGCAAAGCTGTTGCGTGAATTTCTGGTTCCCGTTCGTGCAGGCCCCGGATCGGCTTGGCGCCGTTCTTCGAGGTTTAGGCTACGACGTGGAGAAAATGCTTGTCATCGAGGCCGACTGCACCTTGCGGGACTGTACCTGTCCGTACGTGGCGTTCGAGTGGATAGGCAAGCTGAACTATCTCGGAGAATTGCGGCGCGGCGAAGTGGCGCTAGACGACGGTCGCACACGGGGCGCGAACTTCACCAGTCTGGACTTCTGCCTGAGGTTTCGCCGTTCGGACGGGCGAATACAGCTTGTGGCCGGCGAGTGGAAATACACGGAGTACTATCCCAAGGGCGTCAACTTGCGACTTAGCCAGTCGAAAACGGATCGCCTCGACCGCATCTACGGCAAACACTTGGTCAAACCGGACTGCCAGATCGCAGGGGACGTGCCCCACGAGTCGCTGTTCTTCGATCCCTTCGACCAGTTGATGCGCCAGCAGCTGCTCTGTACAGCGATGGAGAGATGCCGGGAGATGGAAGCTGACGTGGTCACACTGCTTCATGTCGCTCCTAGGGCGAACCGGGAACTGATGAGGCGCATCACGTCAAAAGAACTGGAGGGCGTGGGTTCGGATATCCATTCCATCTGGGACGCACTCACACTCCCGGGTCGGTTCAAGGGGGTTGCCACCGAAGATCTGCTTCCGCTGGTGTGCGCGAATGCACCGACGTCACAGACACGTGAATACCTGGAGCTTCGGTACGGAGGAATGGCATGAGTGCGTGCCGTCCCCGACGAAGGAAGCGCCCAGGAAGGGGATGCTGGCTGCCGGATTGCGCCGACGAGCACGACGCCGGATAGGACTCGTCAACTCGTTGCGATCGGGGGCCACCTCATGCCGGTGCGGCATGGTAGTCGGCCCACTACTACATGAGCGTCCTGCGGAGTCCGAACAGGTTGCTGCGGCGGTACGCGGCCTCGATGCGGTCGTAGTTGACGATACATCAAGCGCCCTGTATCTTGTCCATCGCAATCCAGGGAAGGCGATCCGGTTGCTAGGAGTGCGCGCCGGCACGTTGCAGGAGACGCCGTAGCACCGGAGGGCCTGTTCGACAGAGACAGCCACGAGAAGATGACCCAGGCACTGCAGGCCGTGGATGCGCTTGGAGACCGCTTCAAGGAATCATCAGTGAGACTCGTGGCCGGGCTCCGACATGGCCGCCGTGAAAGGGTTCACGAAAACCCGGAGACTCGCGGGCCGTGGGATGCGTGATCAGCAGAAAGCTCCGGACCGGAGCTAGTTTCGCGATCCACAACCGGGCACGAACGGCAGGACGACTTCTTCCTGACGGAATGGGGTGCTTACTCCCAGCCTGGCTGCGATCTCCTCGATGTCGGACTTCGACCAGCCGACGCCTGTATGGGCGATGCCGCCGTGCCGCTGGATGAGGAAGACGGTCGGCACGTTCGTGAGGCCATAGGCATTCGAGACCGGAAAGTCCGCTTCCTCCGTGTCGAACACGACGCGCGTCTTGAAGTCGAACTCGAGCTTGAAACGCTGGGCGTCTTCAGGCGAGTCCTGGCACACGGCAATGGATTGGGCGGCCGTTCCTTCGAGGGCCGAGGCAAGCCGATCGAGGTACGGCAATCCATACTGGCAAGTTGGACAACTGGTCTTGAAGAAGGTCAGCACGACGGGACCGGCGTGCTGACGTTCTTCAAGACCAG
>JAAXGO010000118.1 GCA_012267425.1 Rhodothermales bacterium | reverse complement strand
GAAGGACCACTTTCTGGGTCCAGAAGCAGAAATATGGCGTTTCTGAGACCAAAATTGGCTTTCTCTGGCCAGATACGACACTCTCGACGTACTATAGGCACTTGATCAGACGTTACCTATAAAGTCTAACTCAGGATTTCGTGATCTGCCGTTCTTGTCCCGCGTGGGATTGGGATCCCACCGGTCCAAAATGGTGAGAAAATCAGATCAGATGACGGACTTTCGGCAGTGTGAATCCATGATACCCAAGCGCAGTGGCCCGGCGGCGGTCGCCACAGTTACTTGGGCGCGATTCCCCTGCGGTCGAGTTGGGAGCGGAGAGCGAGGGCGGTCCGATGGCACCAACGAGCCCAAAAGCCGCTCTTGGATGCAGCCCGACAATTTTTCTCGCGCTGAGTCCCGACAGAGCAGTGTGAGTCCGTGTATAACTTCCTGCCATGTGAAGAAGGTCGCAAAAAGTAGGGGGCAAACGGAGTATCCCCGCTTGTGAAGAGTCTACCACTTACGCATGTTCATTACCCACTCACTAGACTTAGGAATTACGAAAATGAAAAGACTAAAGGGCTATGTGCTGGTGCTGGTTTTCTTCCTTGTTATCGGAGTGATCAGCAGCTGTAGTGTTGCCGAAGTGGAGCAGGAAGAATTCCACGTGGAACTCTACAACCTTGTGCAAACGCACCTCATCCCGAATCCCGACGAAAGCCTCATCATATTCGGAGATATCGATTCAGAGGATAGAGAATTTTTGAAAACGGATATGGTTGCCAGTGGGCAAACCAGCAACGGGGTTGAATTCTTAGTTCTCACGGGAGACATGGCCTTTGCATGGGCCTTCGGACAGGCCGACACGAATCATCCGAGAACGCAGAGAGAGGACTGCCGAATCAAGGCTGACACTCCGATGAACGCGCGAAATGCAGGCAAGTGGAAAAAATATGCCGAGTATGTAATCGCCCTCACCGAGAAGGGGGGAAAGACGACGAACACAATCGAAGACGGTGTACTGATTACAAGCTGTTAACCTATGAACAAGGGGTAACGGCTACACGGGCACGTGTGGCGCGGGAAGAGATCGGTGAGGCCGTCGATCCACGATTGCAGCGTATCGAGAGATAGAGAGAGGCCAGCGGCCCCACGAGGCTGGCGACATCCGAGCGGTACGCGTTCTGTGTGGCGTCAGACTTGCCGTGCAGCCACAGGTCGATGGGATCATTGTGGGCCTCTCAAACTGGTAACGTAAATGTCGTCGTGCGTCATCGTCCCCGCACGGCCCTTCTTCAGCGGCAGCCCCGGCTGCGTCCGATCCAGCGCCTGGATCGAGCTCTTCTCATCGAAGCTGAAGACGGCTGCATTCTCGGGAGGGTTCAGGTACAACCCAACCACGTCCTTGAGCTTCTCCTCGAAATGCGGATCGGTGCTCACCTTGAACGTCCGCACCAGATGCGGCTTCAGCCGTACGACCGCCACACCCGGTGCACAAAACTGTGCGTCGTTCCGGCTGCCCGCGCCATCGACCGGCACGACCAGTGGGTCGCGTCCAGCGGGTCGGTCTGCGTCGTCAGACGGATCACCTTGCTCCTCAGCTCTGCTTGCGCCTTCGAGCATTTCCCGCCGTGGTTACCACCCCGTGGCGCTCCTTTGCGTTCCCGTCCAGCCCCTCTCCGGCAATCGCCTTGTTCGTCATCCCGACCGCCGCCATCAGCACCATCCGCGACCGCTCCCGCACTGCCACGCTTCGTGACCGCGACCACTGCTCCAACCGCCTTCTGTCCGCAGCCGACAACTCGATCTCGACTGCCACCCGCATGCCCCCCCCTTATTTTCTCCAAGAGTACGATGAAGAAAAGGGTGCTGCCTTGTGAACAATAATCAACAGTCTGTTCGGAACAACACACTAGAACACTACACGGAGGCGCACATTGATCGTTCTCGGTGTCAAGCGGGTTGGGACGCGCTGCCAGATGCCGTCTACGTCCGGCACCCATGAATAAGCGACGGTGTTCTGTATATCGAAGATGTTCAACACCTCCGCCGTCAACTCGAGGTGCAGCGCGTCTTCTCGGATCGTGATGGACTTCGTAACACCAAAATCCATCCGCCGATATTCGGGGTAGCGTGCCGATAGGCGCGGGCCGGGTTCCTGAACGATGACCTGGCCAACGCGGTCGCCCGGAACAGGCGGCGTATACGGCAGACCACTCCCGAAAATTGCCCGCAAGTGCAGCTTCCACGTCGGATCCAACGGTACGTAGTCCTGCACGAAGAGAGCAACCGTATGCCGCTGGTCGGTCGGACGCGCAATGGTACCTGCCCGGTATTCGGTCACATAGTCGCCTACAAAACGCTCGCGGGCAACCAGAAACCCATAATTGATCCAGCTCTCGAGGCCCGGCACAAACTCGCCGCGCGCCTGCAGATCCAATCCGTAGACATACCCCTCTGAATCGTTATCCCCCGAATACTCGATGCGAACGTTTTCCAGAGTATACGATATCAGATTGGTCAGACGCTTCCAGTAGGCCTCCCCGCGCACGTAAATCCTCCGCTTCGGGACGAAGAGCTCCGCGCCGGCGACCAGCTGCACTGACCGCTGCGAGCGGATGTCACGATTCAAACCGGCTTCATATGGCGTGCCCATTCCCACATCGCCACGAAGCTCACGATAGGTAGGCGCCTGATAGTAGAGTCCCCACGCGCCGGTAAGCGTCAGATTGTCGGACGCCTCGTATCGGGCGGATAAGCGTGGCGAGATCGTCCACTCCCGATTAAACGAAAAGTAGTCCGCCCGCAACCCGGCGGTAATGACGAGCTGGTCCGCATCGAATAGCGGCGCCACAGCATCCTGTGCGTAGAACCCCAGCTGCCGCTCGCCGAAACTCTGCGAGCCCTCTAGCCGGTTGACCTCAACACGCACAAGGTCACCGCCCGGACTGTACCCTTCGACAGCTGAGCTTTCGTCGATCCGATCCTCAAAAGCAAGGCTACGTATGAACCACCCGCCTTCTGCCACATGCCGGCTGAGTCCGAGAATGTAGCGCCCTTTCGCCGTACGCGTGATGACGCCGATGTAATTGTCGGCAGCCTCTTCCTGCAGTGCGTTGCCCCGCGGAACCATGTTCTCCTCCACGTCGGGACCCATTCGAACGTCGTAGATGACCGTGTTGCCGATCAGCAAGAAATTCTCGGTTTCACGGGTTTGGAATACAGACACGTCGTGCTCAGCATGCCAGGCAGCTGACAGCCGTGACTTGAGCCGAAGACCAAAAAGAGATGTCGTATATCCGTCACTCTCGGTACTCCGGTCGTCATAATTGATCCACACCGAACGAAGATCACTGGGAACATCAGGACGCACGCTGATTACGCCATAGAAAGTCTTGCGACCGCGGGGATCAAGTCTGAACGAATGATCCGCCCAGATGGCGGTCAGTTCCAGAGAGTGTCCGGGCGTGAACGAGTACTCGGCATGCCCTTGGATATCGCTGTAGTCCGGTTGGTAATTCCCCTTGAGCTCCTGCGTGGCATAAAACCGTCGCGCCTGCGCCTTTCTTGCCCCAATCAGCCAGCTGAGCCGTCCGGTGGTCGCCGAGGTGCTGACACCGGCGTCCAGAAGCGATACGTAGGCCGATCCGCCAAAACGCTCTCCAGTTCGGTATACAATGTCCAGCGCCGACGAAATCTTGCCACCGTACCGTGCCGGAAAACCACCGGTATAGAGCGTGATACGACGCGCGAGTTCCGGATTGAGAAGTCCGAGCCCCTCCTGTTCGCCTTGGCGTGGCCTAAAGGGCATGTGCACTTCGAAGCCGTTGAGAAAAATCAGGTTCTCATTGAAGCCGCCGCCGCGTACCGAATACTGATTGGAAAGCTCGTTGTTGGCGGTAACTCCTAGAAGCACGTGAAGCGCCTGGAACCCCTTAAGCGGCGACGGCATGTTGCGGACCTGCTCCGGCGCGATCTGCTGTATACCGGCTCCCGACGTCGCGCGCTCCTCCACAACCAGTTCATCCATTTCCACGGCTGACGGCGTGAGGTCCACGTCGAGCGTAAACTGGCTGCCGGAACGTACGGTGACTGTGTCTTTGCGCGCTGCATAGCCAACCGAGGAAAAACGCAAAACGTGCCGCCCGGCTGGCATACTCAAACGGTAGAATCCCTCCGCATCTGTGGCCGTCCCAAAATTCGTTCCGTCGATGACAACAGCGACGGCCTCTAATGCGATTCCGGTGCCCGCTTCATGCACGTGGCCTTCCACGTGGCCCCAAGGCTGTGCCAGGGAGTCTGCTGCCGTGATGAAGAAGAGTGCCGCCGGCACCAAGGAGATCGCGACGAAGCGCATTGCGCTGACTGCGTCCGATGAAGAAATGGCCTGAAACGCTGTAGACGTTCCGTATGACCTGTGCGGGCGGATGGCAAAAGGTGAGATACTCACCAAACGAGGAGCCGTTCCGCTACTGCGACCAGGAAGTAGGCTCGCGGTCCCAGCGGTGAAGGGCGAGTTGGGCCATGAGCTCCTCGCCCAACGGCCCGGCATCACTCGTGGCCATATTGCTTTCTACGTGGCGCAGCTTCCGCATCCCGGGGATGACCGTGCTGACTCCTGTTTCGCCCAATATGAAGCGCAGCGCCATTTCAGGCATCGACATGCCTTTCGGAAGCAGTGGTCGTAGCGCATCCGCGTGTTCGACGCTGCTTCTAAGATTCTCTGGCACGAAATAGGAACTGCGCCAGTCGTCGTCAGGCCAGGTGCTGTCAACGGTCAGCGTTCCCGTCAGCGAACCCTCGTCAAACGGCACCCGCGCAATGACACCAACGCCGTGCTCCCTGCACGCAGGAAACAGCACATCCTGCGGATTCTGGTCGAAGATGTTATAGATGACCTGAACGCAGTCCACGAGTCCGCTGCGTACGGCTTCGACACCGTTCCACGGTTCCCAACGGTTGAGACTGATTCCAATGGCACCGATGCGCCCATCGGCTTTTTCCTCTTCAAGCGCCCTGACCCAGCGGTCGTCGGAAAGCCAGGCATCTTCCCACGTATGAAGCTGCATGACGTCAATGCACTCAAGGCCCGTGTTGGCCAGACTCCGTCCGACGTATTCGTGGACATAGTCAGGAGGGTAACAGTCGTCCAGTGTGTGTTCTCTGCGACTGGGCCATTGCCGATTCTTCGGCGGCACCTTCGTGGCCGTAATCAGGTTCCGGTCGGGATTGTTTCGCACAACCTCGCCGAGGAGCCGCTCGCTGTGTCCGTCACCATAGGCCCATGCCGTATCGAAGAACGTACATCCGAGATCCACAGCACGCTGCAACGATAGCAACGACTCGGTATCGTCCGAACCTGTCCAGCCCGCAACACCCCACATCCCGTAGCCGATTTCCGATACACTCAGTCCGGTGCGTCCGAGCATTCTGTATTTCATGTGTACTCAATCATGGCTTGTAGAAAGTGCGCCAGTGCAATGCCGCGTCGGGATTTTCGCTTGCCTTTCAAAGAAAATGCCGTGATTCGGGGCGATTAGGTCCCGGAAACGCTCAGGACCAAAACAAAATGCGACACCCGGTGATTTTCGGCCCGGTATTTGCGATTCGTTAGGGCAATTGCCCGCTAGTGCGCATGAACGGCTCGCCGGAACTGGAATTCACTTCTGAGTGTTCCCCCGGTCCCGTATCTTGCCGGTGCGCGAACCTCAGCCTTATATCGCCATGAACACCGTCTCGCACAAACTCGTTGCTTCAGGCAAGTGGACTGTCACTGGGGTGCTGCTGTTCGCAGCCACAGGGTGCTACACCCAGTTCGGAAGTCTGTATTACGACGATCAGCCCGCCTACGAAGAAATCGTAGAGTACGATACGGAGTACGGTGACAGCGTCGTCGTATCCCGATATTACTCCGAGGACGATTATTACGACGACTACGTTTTCCATTCCCGTCCGGGGCGCTACCGTCGGCATTTCTCACGATTCTACGGCTATCCTGCGTGCTGCGGCTCCCATTGGTACGATCCGTTCTGGCGGGATCCGCTGGACTACGGATTCGGGCTGCACATCAGTATTGGGAACAGCTTCTACTATGACCCGTGGCTCTATGGGAGCAGCTTCTATTATGACCCATGGCTCTACGGATCCAGTTACTGGTATTCACCGTGGAGTTACGGCTTTGGATATTCGCCGTGGGGATACGGACACAGATACGGTGGATACTGGGGCTACGGCGGATATGGGTACTTCGCTCAGCAGACATCGAATTGGGCCCCGCGCGGATCCACCATTGGGCGTGGACGCCTCGGAGACAGCAATGGTCGAGGCCGCGGAGGCGTCCAGATGACCGACGACGGTCCCTCTGGTGTTCGCAACGTGCGACGAGGCGGTGCATCGGTTACTCCCACGAGCCGGACCAGAGCAGGCGTTACCGCAACCGATCCTGACCGAACCTCCACAGTCCGTGGAGCAACGCGCAGCACATCCTCAGGCGCACGCAGCGTGACGCCGCGCACCCGTGGTACGGACGTACGCCAAAGTAGCACGCGTACAACAACAAGGAACACGGAGCGTGTCGGCTCAAGCACGAGGTCAACGTCTAGAAACTCAGGGCGCATACGGAGCGGCACGCGTACATCGAGCAGAAACAACGGACGAGTGACATCCCGCAGCCGCTCCAACACCGAGGCCTCCAGACGCGTCGGCTCGAGTTCCCGATCAACGACCAGAAGCAGTGGCCGGGTGAGTTCCAGGAGTAGATCGTCTACGAGAAGCTCAGGACGTGTCAGCTCAGGCACTAGGTCATCCTCGAGAAGCTCAGGACGTGTCAGCTCAGGCACTAGGTCATCCTCGAGAAGCTCAGGACGCGTCGGCTCGAGTTCCCGATCAACGACCAGAAGCAGTGGCCGGGTCAGCTCGGGCAGCCGCTCGTCTTCTTCCAGAAGCTCAGGGCGCGTGAGCTCCAGCAGCCGCTCGTCCTCTTCCAGAAGCTCAGGTTCGTCTTCACGAAGCAGCAGCCGGTCGTCAAGGCGTGGCAACTGAGCAACCGCCCCATGCCGTAAGAAGAGCCCGCATATGTATATAGGCGGGCTCCTTTTGGGGCCAAATCACTTCATGAAAAAATATACAATATACTGAAAATAAACAACTTAATTGTGACATGAAAAACTCCGTTTTCCACCAGCGAGCCCGGTTCTTCCTAGTCACCCTCCTACTTGCCGGTACGACTCATGTCGCTGCCGGGCAGAACACGGAGGACGCATTTCGATACTCGTACCGCGATCCCGCAGTCGGACCACGCATGATCGGACTTGCGGGCGCCAGCCATGCAGGCGTGGCAGACTGGTCGGCATTGGTGTCTAACCCGGCGGGACTAGGCTACTTCGAACGATCCGCCGTCTCGCTCGGCCTCAAATATGCAGATGTCTCAAACGACGTAACAAGCGTGTCAGAAGGCGTCACGCCAGACAACAGTGGAGGCACGGTCACAAGCAACAATGCAAGTCACACGGATCTGTCCTACGTCTACCGTGTCCCGACAATACAAGGATCGTTCGTGTTGGCCGTCGGCTACAGCCAAGTCGCAAGCTTCACACGCGACCTGAGATACTCTGGCCAAAACTATAGGAGCACGATCACGACATCTTTCCTTCCATTCGCCGGCGAGTACAGCCTGGATGACCAAAACAACCTTTCCGAATTGGACAATCTGCCGTTTGCTGCCTTCAACGGCGGATTCATCGAATTCTACCCGGAATTCTTAGACGACAATCCGGAGGCGTACCCGTTCCTCGAAGCGGTCGTACCAGGATCGAGAATCGACCAGCACCTGCGCGTCATGGAATCCGGCGGGTTGTCGGAAGTCAGTTTCGGGGGCGCAATGGAAATATCGCGTGGCGTCATGCTCGGACTCTCCCTGAACATACCCTTCGGGGAATACCACTTTCGGAGTGAGTTCGAGGAAATCGATACCTACAACGAGAATAACGCCGACGACTATAGCGTCGCACAGGATGACGGCTCTTTCCTCGAGGGCTTCGACCGCTTATCGTATAGACAGCGGCTGCGCAGCGACATCGTCGGAATTAACGCGCGCCTTGGCGTATCCGCCGAGCTCCTGAAGCAAATTCGAATCGGCTTTACGATCGAAACGCCGACGGCCTATTCCGTGGAGGAATCGTACGGTGCGGAGTATATGACCCAGTTCGACGACGGCGGATTGCTGCGTTATGGGGAACGTTCAGACGACGTGGGAAGCGGCAGTTTCGCCTACGAAATCCTCAGTCCGACGCGCCTGAGCGTCGGCATCCGCTATACGTGGGGGCCGGTGACCGCCTTTGCCGATCTCGAACGCGTCGGGTGGAACGAAGTACGGTTCTCCGCGAAATCCGACCAGGTATTTTTCGACGCCCTCAACCAGAACATCGATGTCGAATGGTCCGCTGACAGACTCAATAAACGTCTTGGCATTGAGCTGCAGTTCGGTCGTTTCGACATACGTGCCGGAGCAGCATCCTACCCCCATCCCCACGCGTATCTCTCATCGTCCGAGGGGAGTCCTCTCCAGATAAACCGTGACCGGGACTACGGCAGCTTCGGCCTGGGATACAGAATGAATAAACACCTCCAGTTCGACCTCGCCTGGTTTCAGACCAGCTATGAAAGCGGCTACGTGGCCTACCCCGAGGACGACTTGGGACAGAGGCAGAAGTATACGGTGCAGATCGACGAGGCTGTGACCGACCGGCGGTTCATCGTAGGCGCCACCTACCTGTTCTGAACCTGCGCACGGCGGTCTCTCATGTACCTGTGGTAGGCTCTCGCATCTCGATTGTGACCCGACAGCGTCGAGTTGAACGCATGCCCGCCTCCCGGCTTGGCGACAAAGAACATGAAGTTGTGCTTTTCCGAACGGACAACCGCACGAATCGACGAAGCGGACGGATTGGTGATGGGACCCGGCGGAAGGCCAGTATAGTGATAGGTGTTGTAGGGGTGGTTAATGGAATAATCATTCACGAACAGGCGACGCTTCTCGCCTTCCAGGTCTAATAGTGCAAACTGAATCGTTGGGTCGGCCTGCAGCGGCCAGTTGCGGTCGAGCCTGTTCAGATACACGCCGGCAACCGTTGGCATTTCCTCGGTCACGTCGGTTTCCCACTCCACGATCGACGCTATAGAAAGAACCACATCTGTTTCGAGCTCAGAGCCTGCCGCGGCGAGTTCCGCTTCCACCAGTCGCTCCGCCTCCTCCTTGACGCGGCGGATGACGGTGGGAGCATCAGTGAGCCAGTAGAAGAAGTACGTTTCCGGCAGCATATAGCCCAGCATGCCCTGCACGTTCGTACCAAGCTCGTTGGCCAGTGTGGAGTCGCCCAGCGCCTGAAGAAACGTTTCGGCGTCGAAGGCCATGTTACGTGCCGCCATTTCGGCGATCACCTCCGCGCGCGATCCTCGAGGAATCGTCACGCGAACGGGGGACTGCAGCCCGCGGCGTAGGACGCTGAGAAGCTCGAAGTTGGAATGGTCACCACTGTAATTGTAGTGTCCCGCCTTGATCTGGTCACCCCAACCGGTGAGGCGGGCTGCCAGAGCGAACAGATTCCGCGACTTAAGGACGCCCGCCGAGTCCAGCGAATCGAGAATGGACTGGAAACTGGCATCCGGAGGGATCATCACGGTGCGCCGGGGCTCGCTGACGGGCGAATTCCGGCCAAACATCAGGTATGCAACTCCCGCTCCACCCGCTGCGAGTACGAGCGCGGACACGAATGCCGCAATCAACAGCTTTCTGCGCATTATGTACTAAGAAGAATGCCCTGGTCGCCGATATACGTAGCGGAAAAATGCGAGATGCGTGCCGAACCCAGGTGTCTGCCTTCTGCCTACTTTCTTGACAATTCCTGGTACCGCTGCCGCTCCAATGACCTGGTTTCGTCTATGAGACGCTCGAATATGCGCCGGATCGCATCCGCCGTCAGCGGTCCCTCATTCGCCTCGGTGACGTTCAAGATGACTTCCTGCTCGCGCTGAGGCGCATAGACCGGAATTCCCAATTGCTGTTTGATGTGCCCTATAACGTTCGCCACACCAGACCGTTCGTTGACCAGGCGCAGTATCTCGCGATCTATTGCGTCGATACGGTCCCTCCACGTCCGAAGATCTGCTTGAGAAACCGACACGGAAACGCCTTCTTCGACGGGTGGATCGGCACGCATGACGCTCACTTGAGCGGTGATTACAGGGGCGTCAATGTACGAATCGATGCCGTCAGAAGGCGCGCAGAACAAAGCCAGCAACCTACCGTATTGACAATAGTGTCGCCCACTCCTATAATTGAATCCCGACCCTCTAGGCAGGAACCGTCCATGCGTACTCTGATCTTGTCCGTCGTTTTGGCCACTCTTCTCGCCCTGCCGGCAGACGCCCAGTTCCGTGGCGCTGTGCAGGACTCACACTCGTCATCCCGGCTCTACGACGCCACCTCGGCGACGCTTGACAAATTATTCAGCCCGTCCGTGTTTCGGATGAGCCACAGTTTCGAGATGTCCGCCGGATCTCTCGGAGGCCATGGCTATTCCATGGGATTGTATACCAATTCGCTGGCGTGGCAATTCAATGACAAGTTGGCGGCGCGCATGGACGTCAGTGTGGCGTATTCACCCCAAAACGAGGTCGCCGGGGCACTAGGACTTCAGCAATCCGGGCCGAAAGTCTTTCTGCGCAGTGCGGACATTGCGTGGCGGCCCTCCAAGAAATTCCAAATGCACCTACAGGTTCGCCAAAATCCGTACGGCGGCTACATGGGCCGGCACGCCGGCTACCACCTTGGCCACTTCGGCGGCTTCATGCCATACTACGGCCAAATGTACGCCGGCTACGGCGATCAGAATCTGTTCTGGAGAGACGACCTGCGCTAGACTCGGCTGCCGGGCGCGTTTTGAGGCGCGATACGTCTGTCGGCGGGTGTCGCACTCTTCTTAAAGGAACTTCCAGCCGATTGCCATGGGGCGGGCCAGCGCACTGGGATTCAACCTCGCCCTTGTCGGGCTCAGCCTCCTCGTCCTCTGGCTGCTGTACGCACTCGTGCGGAGCAACGTGCTTCCGGAATCCAGCGTGCCCTTGGTGGTAGAGGAAGCAGTACCCCACAACGGCGACATTCCCCAGATTGACATTCGAAACGGAGCCGGCGTCAGCGGATTGGCCGACTCCATGCGCGTGTTTTTGCGATCGCGAGGCTATGACGTGGTAGAAGTGGGTAATCACACGTCGTTCAATGAGCCGCAGACGCTGATCCTCGACCGCGTCGGCAATCCAGACATCGCCCGCCGACTTGCAACCACGCTCAAACTGGGTGAGGATCGCATCGTGGAGGACATACGGCAGGACTACTTTCTGGACGCGTCGGTCATCATCGGCAAAGATTTTTTCGACCATGCTCCGTTCGCCCGCGACGAAGCCAGCAACGAATAGTCCAGGCCCTGCCATGGAATCAGTGCACGAACGGACATACCTCACGAAGAAAAGACAGGCGGAAACGCCAGTCCGTGAGCTGACGCGCCTGGCTGTCGAAGCAGCTCAGGAAAAAAAGGCCCTCGACATTGTCGTGATGGATATGCGGCAGATCAGCGGCCTAGCCGATTTTTTCGTACTGGCTACCGGCGTGTCGGACATTCAGGTTAAAGCGGTGTACGAGGCTGTCGAAAACCGCATCCGAAAGGCATTCGGCGAGCGGCCGTGGCACCGTGAAGGCGAAGATCACCGGCAGTGGGTTCTCCTCGATTACGTCGATCTAGTGGTACACATTTTCAACCCGGAGCGTCGGGCCTTCTACGACCTTGAACGCCTCTGGAGCGACGCACCGATGGAGCATGTTCCCCACGACGCAAACCCCACTGGTAGCCTTGACCTGTTACGGGATGACCAGCCTTAAGAGATTGACCCTCGGGGTGCTCCTCGTGGCGGCGGGATGCAGCGGTCCGCGGTCAACAGGGGATGACACTCCGCCCGACCAGCAGTTCGGGCACCGCTACGAGGACCGCGCACCCGACGGACGGCAGACCGTTACGATCGGACCCGCAGGCGAAGGCATGCAGATGTCGTACGTTTCGGCACCGTTCGATTCCGTCACGGTCCGCGCTGCCCCACCCAACGCCGAGCAGGGCGACGTACAAGTCGAAGTACTCGTAAAGGGCGCATTTCCGGACGGCTGCATGCAGTTGCATTCGTTCGAGCAGCAGCGCACCGGTCATCTCATCACCGCCCGCCTTGAAGCGCGACGTCCCCAGGGAGTGGTTTGCTTCAGCGTATACCGCCCATATCGATTCTATGCACGACTTGACGGCCTTTTTGGTGCCGGCAGCTATACGCTGAAACTAAACGGCCGGGCCATTGCTTTCCAAATACATGGCACCGAGTCGTAGGCGATTATTGCCCGTTGTACCGGGTGCCGGGTGCCGTATTGAGTCCCCTCCCCGCAGTGCAGGGGCAAGCCTATCGAGTACCGGAGCGCCGATCACGAGTACCTTCAATGAGAAGACCTCCGCGACGTCTGAATGCCAGTCCGATACGGAGGTCCATTCCGGTCCAAGGCAGATCCTCATCACGGCGCCGGACACCTATGCAGCAGGAGAGAAGATCGCGAGACATATTCGAATTCAAGATCGCCGTGGCTACCAAGATTACGGGTGCTACGTACGCGGCACACACGGCCGCCGCACACGGCGCCTCGACGAAGGGCCGCGCAGGCCGGGCACGCATGCAATCACGTTCGGCGGCCGCGACGTGCCCGTCGGCATGTATCTGTACGAAGTGCACCCGCGTGAATCGCGCCTCGTCCGACCCATGATGATCCTCAGATAGCGCGTGACCAACCCGTTAGTTGCGCTCGGAAGCGCGCTTGCCTTCGTCGGAGTCGCCCTCGGAGCATTCGGTGCACACGGACTGCCGCTCGATGCATACGAGCTCCAAATCTGGAAAACCGCCACATTCTACCACCTCGCCCACGCCGTGGCCCTTTTGCCAATCGGACTTGCACGCGCGTCGCTGCCAAGCAGGCTCACGCGTGCGGCAGGATACCTCATTGCTGTTGGCATCCCGCTTTTCTCAGGCAGCCTGTACGCCTTGGCACTAACAGGAATCAGTTGGCTCGGCGCCGTAACTCCCTTTGGTGGTGCCTGCTTTCTGGCTGGTTGGGCAGTACTGGCGCTGGCCGCTACGCGCCGATGTCGTCCTCGTGGATCAGCGTAATGTCCGGCAAAAGGCCTTCGTTTTGCGCGAGCGCGAACAGAGTCTCCGCCGCTTCCGTTGGCGTGTCGTAGATGCCATACTCCAGTGAATCAACCGCCAGTTCGTATCCAATCGGATCGGTGGCGTCTTCGCCGTTGGTGTCCGGCTCCCACAACGTTGCCTCCTCAATGACAAATACGCCGTCTTCGGGCGAAAACGACGCTAAGTAGATCTCCTTCCGAGCAGCTGGATCAATCAATCCCACTGTAGGAATCACGTCGTACTCCCGATCATACATAAGCGCGGCCGCAAGAAGGTGGCATACGAACTCTTTTGTGTCGAAGGCGGCCATATAGGGCACTACAATTTACAGACGCGGCGAGACTTCGAGCGTGTGGCGAAGGTTTGCCTGCTGGGTTAGAGTACTTAAGTACCTATAGGCGGCGGCGTCTTCCAATTCGGTGACTTTCGCGACAAACACGTCCTCGAAATGCCCCGTGAGCGTGCGCCGAATCGCCCGTTCGTCGCACGGAGCTCCGAGTTCCTCAGCCAGGGATGTTACACCCCTGTCCTGAATGCCGCAGGGCACGATGTGACCAAAATACGACAAATCCGTGTCCAGATTGAAGGCCATGCCGTGCATGGTAACCCACCGGCTGCTCCGTATGCCGAAGGCACAGATCTTTCTCTCGGTTCCCTCGGAGCCGGTCCACACGCCCGTGCGTCCCCTCACCCGGCGGGCATGAAGGCCGTAATCGCCACATGTGCGGATGACAATTTCCTCGAGGGCTCGCAGATAGACGTGCAGATCCCTTTTGAACCGATCCAAGTCAAGCAGAAAATAGCCGACGAGCTGGCCCGGCCCGTGAAACGTGATATCCCCACCCCGATCAATTCGGTGGAATTCGACGCCCCGAGTCTCCAGCGCCCTTTCTTCCACAAGCAGGTGATTCGCGTCACCGCTCTTGCCGAGCGTGAAAACCGGTGGATGTTCAAGTAAGAGTACGACGTGCGGCAGAATCCGCGGCACTTCCCGGCGCTTCGCGTCGATCAGCTGGCGCTGGATGCGTTGCTGCAGGTCCCATGTCGGACCGTATGCGACGCGCCCCAGGCTACACACTATCACGTGCTCTAATGCCGACATCCTCGGTGAAGAAATTGACACCCTGTCTGGCTTCCCACGACGCACCCGATTCAGTCGATTGGGGGCATGTCGGCCTCGGTCGATGCAGCGCCGCTCTACCCTATTGGGAAAAATTCACGCGAAAGTTGAAGCCAGCCTTGATCGAGGTCATCGATGGGCGGCGACTGTCCCCGACGAAGCGTTCGTACTCCATGAAGGCGTCCGCCGTGACCTGATTGCTAAACTGGTACGTGATCTTGGGCTGGGCACGGAGCCGCTGCGTATTCGTAAGGACGTTCGCATATGGATCCTCGAGAACCTCAACCGGGTCGAATTCCGGCTCCGCTATAGCCGCCTCAATAGCGCGGCGGATGTTCAAATTCAAGTTGTGCTCGACGCTCCGCGACATAGTGACGGCAAGGCTGATGCGGTTGTTGAGACGCTTGCGGATGAAGGGAAGCCGCATGCCCTGCCGCGAGTAGGAAGCACTGACTGACACCTCATTCGTGTGGGTGTGGCCGACCACCATATTGGTCGTGCTCAGCGCATATGAGTTACTCTTGTTCCAGTTGATGGATGTCTGTACGCTACCCTTGAGCGATAGATCGACGCCCAACAATGGCTGGTACCGCTCGTTGATACGCGCTGCATCCACGGCCGTCTTGGGCAGAACAAACGCTATCGTCTGGGCGCCAAGTTGGAAGAATTCCGATTCACCGCCTCGCAGGTTGCTGCGAAAATCGGTGCTCAGATTCGCCGCGTACGAATGGCGGAGCGTCAGGCTCTGCGCGATCCATCGGAAAAACGGCCATGTCGAAAGACCACTGTAGTTGATCTGCCACGTGGGCAGCGGAATCCCTGTCCGACCACCACCGACCACACCGACCGGACCACCTAGGTAGTTGTCGAGAAAGTCTCTGTAAATCCCTTCGTTGGTCAACGTAGCCGTGTGGATCGTGTCCGGCTGCACGGACTCCGGCTCGAAGCAGTCGGGCCCACAGTCAGCATTGAATCGGTCAAGATGAGCGTTGAACAGATCCAGATACGAGGCACCGAATGCCCAGACTGTCAGTCCGTTGTCGCCAATGCGCGTTGAGTCGGCATACGGAGTACCATCTTCCTGAACCCGATACGTCAGACCTTGCTGTCGGGTGCTTTCTAGGCTCCAGTTCAGGTTGATTCGCAGATTCCTCGTCGGATTCCACGTCATCCTCGCCTGGTAGCGCTCCCCATCCGTCAACGCGTCGGTCACCTGCAGACGCTCGTTAATGATGCGGTCGGTGGCAGCGTCTATGGTACGCTCCAACCCGAAACGATACCACAGACTTGGGCCCTGGCCGTAGAATAACGCGTCACGCAGCCCGTAATCAACGATCACTTCGCCGTTTTCGTCCACGCGTCCTACGTTAGAAGCTTCAGAGCGTCGGGTGCCCATATACGTGACGGCGACATCCTGTACCTGCATTACCGCCAGTGCCAGTCGACGGAGAGCGGGGAGCGGTGTGGATAATAACGGAATCCTGAATCTCGTACCCTCGGTCTCCTCGCGTACTGGTTCCTCTTCCTCCACGTACTCCCCTTCCTCTTCCTCCATGTACTCCCCTTCCTCTTCCTCCATGTACTCCCCTTCCTCTTCCTCCATGTACTCCCCTTCTTCCACATCCTCCTCTTCTTCTCCTCGTCTACGCTCCTGGTCAGCCTGGCGCTGTGCCCTGCGGGCCTCCCGCTCCAGTCGGCGCTGTTCGCGCTTTATTTCCGACGCCTCTTCGGCGGCCCGCTGCGCTTCCAGCAACTTTCCGTAAAGTCCTACGATTTCAAACAACTCTTGCGGACCCACCGACAAACCAGCCCGCATCGTTACGTCCGTACTCGCATTCGCTCCGGTGTTGTTGCCCACCGAGCCGTTGCGCCACCGAAACGTCGCATTGTACGAGACATCCTGGATCTGAAGCCAACTCATCGACCTGTAGCGATGCAGCCGCGGCCTGAACGACACGTTTGCCTGGCTCTGGTAATCGTCCGTGCGGACAGAAGGGCCCACTTCGCTGTTAAAGGCACTGCTGACGACGCTTCTAAAGGGGACGACAGCCAAATCCTCAAGTTCGAAAGCCGTTTTGCCGATTTGCGTCTCGTCTGTGATGCCGGCGTCGATAAGCGTGCGAAGGCGCGTGTCTTCGTAGAGCGTCTCTTGTCCGAGAGGATCAACCAAGATTACAGAATAGAGTGTGTCAGCGCCGATTTCATTGAGGCTTTGGTCCGTCATCGTGTTCAGACCGAGGCTCAGGAATCCGAACGGTTCATACTGGAAACTGAATTGCCGGGAATGACTGAATCGGTGCTGCGGCCGCACCGGGTATTCGACGTCGATCGGCAGGTTGCTCGAACTACGGCGGACAGGATCGGGACGCCGCTTCGAGCGCGAGAAATTACGGTTCGCCGATAGGCTGTAGCTGAATGAGTTTGGGAGGTAGTTCCACTGGATTTCTCCCAAAATGCGAGCCACTGGCACGTTGTCCAAAAACCAGAACGGGCGCAGAACGCGCGCGCCTCGCACGCCCAGGCGATACGACAGCGTGGAGTTCCAGCGCTTCCGGTCCTGAAATGCCCTGCTCGGACTGCGCCCCGTCTGATCGGACAAGGAATACGAAAAATTAAGTCCGTCCAGCGTGTTGCGAACCAGTCTCGACCGTGATCCCGACTTGCTCACACGTGTTGACAACGAGCGCGTTTCACGCAATGTCTGCGACGCTTCCTCTACTGCCTGTTGGTGTACGGCGATTTCTTCGCCGGACAAAGTGGTATCGGCGGCGATGGCGTCCAGGAGGCTGGCCACTCGAATATCGCCACGATTTGGATCGAAACGCGGCGATGACTCGCTCGATTTGATTTCCATGGTCACCGGAAGCGCCCAGCCGAACCGCTCGGGAATAAACTTGTCTACGCTGATTTGCGTGTTCACGGCCCAATCCCGCACGTTGATCTGGCTCCGATCCGACAGCGAACTTTCCAAGCCTCCGAACCCGTCGGTTTGCATGCGCGCAGTCGCTTTCACGCGCGCGAAATCTGCCAGATTGATCTGCGCATTGGCGAGCGCCGATAGGCCGGCCTTCTCGTCGTAGCCCGATACGCGCAGCTCGTTTACCCAGACATTGACGTCGGTGAGAATGCCACCTTTTACCGACTTGTTGCGCACACCCATGACCAGCGTCGAGACCCGGGCCAATGACGGCGTTCCTTTAACACCAATCCGCGCGCCCGGCGCTGCGAACGCTGCGACTTGATCGACGAGAACGGCACGTTCGTCGTGCCAAAACGTCACCGACGGATCAAATGGCACGCCCTCTGCATCCCGATACTCATCTCGGAGAAACTTGAGCTGGTTGAGCACGCTGAGCTCGATGTTGACAGAGTTGAGATCGACAGTCGCTACACCGGTGGGATCTGGATTCGGCTGATTCGTTCGCCACAAATAGTCCGCCTTTGCTATGCCGTCGGACGGCAACTGATCAAGCGGACTTGCCGTCAGCGGCTGTTCGAATTCGTAATAATCGTTCACTTCGTTGGCTCCGAGGCGCATGAAAAACGTGAGCTCGCCCCGGTCCTCCTCTGTGATCGGCAAGCCGTCGATGAAACCGTCAAGGTGGAGGAACATGCGCAGGTTGCTGTAGCGAAGCAAGTCCTCCGGCGAAGAGTATGTGTAGTAGATTGCCTGCTGCCGATCCGGCTCGACATTCTCGACATGCAGCACCATGGCCTGCTCGCGGGCTTCCCGCTGTGCGCCAGATTGTCTTTCGCGGAGACGGTCGCGGACGGTGCCGTTGGGGATCGCATAGTGGGCGTTTTCCTCGTTGTTCACGCTCGCAATGCTGATGCTCGGCCCGGTCAGAGGATCGTCAGGTGGCAACATCTCGTCGTTTGTACTGCGCGCCGAGACCGCCGTCGACTTGCGCCACTGGCTACCTACGAATTCCAGCGTGGCGAAGCGCAGCGTGACAGGCGCTGTATGGCCGGTCGTCCAAACCCGGATCGATTCGATGAGTGTAAAATCCTGAATGCCCCCGACGCGGCGCGTGTATTGCTTTACCGGAATGCGCACCAGATACCATCCCGTACCGGCCCCGTCATTGGTCTTGATTTCGCCGACCACGTAGTCGTGTGTCATCTCGGGCCGGGCCAGCTCGTCAAGCTGCGCCAAACTCAGCGGGAGTTCGTACTGGAAATAACTGTTCTCGGTATCAGGTGCCGAGTTGAGGTTGATGTCTTCGGAATCCGGGATCCGCGAGTTGCCGACCGGGTTGGCGGCGTCGCCGAGCTTGCGTTGCCCCTCAAACGAATTGAGTTCGTGCCCTGAAAAGAAGTGCGTGAAGCGCTGCTGCACCGACGCACCGCCCAGGTAGTACTGCGAGTTGTTGAAATACGCATCGTCGAGGAAATAGTGGTAGTCGTCGCCTGATGGGTCGCGCCGCGCCTTGGCCTTCTCGAGCTCGAGCTGCCTGGAATGTAGCGTGCTCTGCGTCGCGTCCAGAGATGCGACAAACTCGGCAAACTTCGTTCGCTCTGTACCGAGGCCGCCCTCCCGCTCGAATTTGTTATCGGGAAATGAAGCAAGTCCGTCGAGTCCGAGATCCTCGGTAATCCTGTCGTTTTCGTTGATGGGGTTGATGACCTGGTCCTGTTGCCCAGTGGACAGCCTCGCCAGTTGGCCGACCGGGCCACCTTCGGTGAGTGACAGCCCGTCTTCGGTGTTCAGCTTGTTGTCGGGAATCACGTCTTCGGAAATCAGTCCCAAATCGATGATGAGCCGGGCTTCAGGATCGATGTCTCCCGCTTCAGGAAACGGCTGGAAGATGAATTCGATGAATTCGATGTTCTTCGAGGTGAAATCTGTGTTGCCTTCCGTCAAACGCTGCGTCATGCCCGCCCAGGCACTTCGCGGGTTGTCGAGAAAACCTCCCAGGTCCATGTTATAGTTGTATGGCCCGCGCTCGTGGGGCGTAAAAAAGACGTCCAACGTTGTCAGGACACGCTCCTGCGAGGACACCTGACGGTTTGGAAACACGCTCTGCGGCGCGATCAGCTGAACTGCCAGATTCGTGGGGCTTCCCAGGTGTTCAAGCGTCTGCGCATTGATTTGGTACCAACCTATCGCGCTGCGCTCCGAGTTGCGCATCGGCGTTCCATCTCCCAGCACATCTTTTTCTTCACCCAGAACGGGCGCACTGCTTAGCAGCCAGGCACCCGGCCGGTTGAGCGTGAAAACGTTCTCGAAGCCCTCGAAATCGTCCACGTATGATATGCCGCCAACCTCGTCGGGGTAGAAATCGCGCCCATTCCTGCGCAGATCACGACGCTCGTCTTTGAATGCACTCGTGAGCGTATGCCCCGGCCTGAGCTGCGCAACTTCGGCACTGAGCTGGATAAGGCTCGGCTCCTTCGTCTGGATGAGCGGCAGCGCGTCGACCGCCCGGGTTAGCCAGCGGGGCTGCAGGTCGAGTTGCCCGTCGAATCCCCAAATGAAGTTTGCAATGGGCTCATCTCCGACTCGAAACTTGTCGGTGATGGACTTTTGGCTGATTCGCATGGCCGTTCCGCCGAGAGCATACCGCTCACTGTTGGACCAGTCAATACGCGCGCCGAGGAGCGTCTTCTTCTGCAGGTTGATAAGCGCATTCTGCTCATAGTCAATGGCAATGTCACGCCCGGTCGTGAGATAGGCAGGATTGACGATCGTCACGGTACCGCCGTTGTAGTCGACGATGAAATCCGTGCCTTCGGTCAGCCCCACGCCGCCTGAGGTAACACGGACCGACCCCTCCACGAGCCCTGAGAACGCCCTCAGGTCGTAGAATGATGGAATGCCACCCTTGAACGAGCCGGTAATCTGGTATACGTCGAGTTGCGTGTTGCGGGCGGCGTTGACCTTCTTTTTGCGGTACAGGTCGCTAAAGACCAGCTGACTGCGTGCAAGGTCCTTTTCTTCCTCGGGGAGGCCGCTCGCAGTGATGAGGTCCTCGATGCGACTGCCGAACGGCTCGAGATACGGGAAAAACAGCAGACCGTTGCCCGGGTCCACCGTAAAATTGGGCAAGAAGTCAAACAGATTATCCGGCTTGGTGGCGCCGTCTTCGTTGAGTCTGTCGAGTCCGAGCACCTGGATGAGTGTCGCCTGACCAGTGATTCCTGGAAGCGTGCGCTCGGAGCTTCGTCCCGGCGGCTCGTAGCCGATGTCCAGTATGAACTCGCTCGGGCGTAGCCCACGTCCCAGCCTGTAGACGTTGCGCATCTCCAAGTACCACGCCGCGGGATTAAGCTGTCCGGGTTGCCCGATGTTGGCCGGTTGCTGGAGGTTGACGGGCTTAAGAAGCTTCAGAACGATGCGTTCGCCCGTCTGGCTGTTGTCCCCGCCGCCCGTTTCCGAAGAGAAGTCCCCAACCTGCACTTCCTCCCCACCGGCCAGATACCGGAATGACACCGCAAGGGCCTCGCTTTCCTGGATCCGCTGTGTGAGCGTTATGTAGCCCAAAAGCTCGTCCAGGTCGTAATCACTGCCGGGAATCAGCTTCTTGAATTGACCAACCTGGAAGTCCACTGCCTTCAGCGGCTGGTCCATTGCGTCGGACTCCAAGTAGTCTTTCGGTACGGCGCTGCCGGGGCGCAACTCAGAAGCAAGCTCTGCGTCGTCATACTGGTCGATATCGCCGCTCGGACGCATAGCCTGCGTGTAGGCGTCTGCCTGAGTGACGAGTTGTTGCGGCTCTCCGAGGTCCACCATAGCCACCACCTGCCGCACATTCTGCTCTTCAGGGCTCACCGGAGTGAGCTTCCACACCTCGATGTCGGTAATGCCCGAAAACACCGCGTCCAAGATGATGTTGGGCGGATCACCTAACGCCTCCTCCCATCGATTCCGGAAGTAATACGACAAGAAATAAAGCGTCCGATCGACGTAACCGGTCGACTGCTGGGAGAATTGTGACAATTCAGCACCACCTTCCAACTGCAAACTGTTGGACTGCCCCTCCTGCTGACTTGCTACCGTGGTGAGCTGCAGACTGCCAAGTTTCAATTCCGTCTTGATACCGAACAGGCTCTGCCCACCACGAATAAGCGATGACGGCGTCCTCAAAATGACGTTGCCGGCTTCAATGCTCTTAATGATTTCGTCTTCGTAGCCGGTGTATTCCAGTTTCAGCTGGTTCTGGTAGTCGAATTGCCGCTCGCTGTCCCAGTTTACCGCCACCTGCATCTTATCCCCGATCGTGCCGGTGACACCGAGCCTGAGCTCCTGTTTGAAATCGGGATCGATGCGCGCCCGCTGGCCGAACGTGATCTGTTGCTCGCTCTGGCGGTAGTCGATGCCGGCCCGGATGTCCGCCGTGCCGGTGACATTGAGGTCAACTTCGTTTTTGCCGAAGATAGTGGTGAAGCCGCTCTGGCTGCCACCCGGCACAGTGATAGATAGACCGAGTCCGCCCCGTCGCTGCTGCGCCCTACGCGCCGCGCGCTGACTTATAAGAGCCCGCCAGTTTCGATCCAGGCTCGAGCGCAGTTTTTTCGTTCGGTACGTGGAGCGATCCAGCCGGACCGGGTGGCGTACGTCGCGGCCCGCGACAGTCTCACGTGCTATGTAGTACGTCGCTGTGGTATCCAGAATGATGTTGTGCTTCCATGCGACGATCGGACGCGCCTGCAGTGGTCGGTGCTCGCGTGGAAACAGTGGTGACGCACGCCTGTCCCGCGAAAAGATCCCCACGTATTTCTGCGCCCGATAAAACGTGTCTATGGGCGCAATCGAATCCACTAGCTGCCAGATTTCATCGCCAGCATTGAGCGAAGTCAACAGGGCTCTCAGCGAATCTGCACCCAGCGCGTTGATGAATGCCCTCAGGGAGTCGACGCCCCACAAAGCGACGCTATCAGTGTCGGCGACCGCTCCGTAGAATAACGACGTGTCCCAGTAGGGGCCGACGCGGTTTTCGTCGCCTTCTGCGACCGAAGACAACAGAAGTATCCAGAGACCGCAGGCGGCCGCCAAGAGGAATCCGGGCGTTCTACACGTACGAAGTGGACGCACAGAGTCCTTCATGTGCTCACAACGAGCCAATCTAACACGTATGGCTAAGCGCGATGGTGTGTGTTCGTAGCAGCTCCGTCCATACGCAGAATTCGTGCAGCTTTTACGTGTTTGTAGTGTACTGGCTCGGACAAGGCGGTGCAACGCAATATCTTTCCGCATGTTCAGAAAGACGCCTCACCCGAACACGTAGCAGACTCAGCCGCTGCTAAGCCTGGGCGCAATTCTCCGCGATTTCCGGTAAACTCATCCTAGCACACTGCCGAAGAGAATCCACTCTGCCCATGTTTGCCCTACGGCACACTTTGATTTGTCTGGCTCTTGCCTTCTTGGCCACCTCGGGCTGCCTGTCTCGTGCCGACTATCATCCGTCCGACGACGAGACAGCCATCCGCCTTGTCCTTGCAGCGCAGCAGGCGGCATGGAATCGAGGTGACATTGAGGGCTTCATGGACGGATACGCCAAGTCGGATTCCATCCGTTTCGCCTCCGGCGGAACGGTCGAGCGCGGATGGTCTGCGCTTCTCGAACGGTATCATCGTGCATATCCCGACCAGAACGCTATGGGAACGCTGACGTTCGACATCCATGATGTTCGGGTGTTATCGCCCCAGTTTGCCGTAGTGTTCGGTGCCTATCATCTTCAGCGGACGAACGACGAGCCGACCGGGCTTTTCACGCTCCTCTTCGAAAAGCAGGAAGACGGCTGGCTTGCGGTTCACGACCACACCTCGGCCGCACCATGAATCAACCCACAAATGAGCGCTGTGTGGTGGCAATCACCGGAGCTGCCGGGAGACTCGGCCGGCGTATGGTGCACGGCTTCGGAAAAAGCGGTGCGCGCCTTGCTGCTCTGGTGCGCAGCGAAGGGCCGCTCGACGGTGTAGATGCTGTTCTTGCCGCCGATCTGACCGACGAAGCTGACGTGACGAGGGTCTTCAAAGAGCTCCACGACACATTTGGGCGGCTGGATGTCCTCGTACACACCGTCGGTGCATGGGCAGCGTCGTCACTTCTCGACACGTCCGCGGCTGATTTTGAGCGCATGCTGCGCATCAACCTCACCACGACGATGCTCTGCTTCCGCGAGGCATCCCGGCTAATGGCTCCGACTGGGGGGAGGCTCATCGCCTTTGCATCCGCACAAGGCGCTGATCGCGCACGTGCTAGGCAGGCAAGCTATTCGGCGTCCAAGGCGGGGGTAATCCGCATCGTTGAATCGGCGGCGGAAGAACTGAGACCGATTAACGTGACCACACATGCGATTGCGCCGTCGTTCGTGCTCTATGACGACGACGCGTCGGAAGGTGTAAAAGCATCGGCACTCGTTGATCTTGCGCTCTACCTTGCAGGACCCGCAGGGGCATCCTTGAGCGGTGCGACACTTCGAACATACGGCACTGCGGGCTGAGCGCCCCTTTCCATCCGCGTGAAAGACTCCGACAATACAGTGAAGAAACGATCCTTTGGACGCGTGCTGTTCTTCGTCATGTCAGTGCAAGCGGTTACACTCGTCATACTCTGGCTTCTCCAGGCGCGCTACCACGTCTAGACGCTCTACGGCACCGTGCACCCGATCAACTGGATCATCGTCACTGCCTATCTCTGCTATGTCGTATGGGACGGCATGCGGCGGTCCCGCGACACGTATCGGATCGAAGGGTACTTCCTGGCAAATCAGAGCTTGCCGTGGTGGGCTGTCGGGCTCAGCGTAATGGCCACACAGCTCTCGGCGGTGACTATGATCGGCACGACCGGGCAGGGCGCAACCGATGGAATCAGGTTCATCCAGTTTTACTTCGGGCTGCCTCTTGCCATGGTCATATTGGGAGTGACGCTCGTCCCGTTTCTTCACCGGTCGAAGGTGTTCACGGCATATGAGTATCTGGAGAGGCGATTCGACGCGAAGACGAGGTCACTGACGAGTTTTTTATTCCTTTTGTCACGGGGCATGTCATGCGGCACGATCGTGGCCGCTCCCGCCGTCGTGTTCTCTGCCGTGTTCGGATGGGATCTAACACTCAGCGTGGCGATGATCGGCATCCCGACGGTTCTGTATACCATGTTCGGCGGCATCCAGGCCGTAGCGTGGGCGGACGTGAAGCAGATGATTCTCATCGTCGTCGCGCTGTTGGCCGTCGTGGTAGTACTGCTCGTCAAAATGCCGGTGAGTCCGGACGATGCACTTAGGATTGCGGGCGCTACGGGACGACTCAAGGCTTTCGACTTTTCGTTGACACTCAACGAGACGTACACCTTCTGGTCGGGCATTCTGGGCGGGACGTTTCTCATGCTGTCGTATTTCGGGACGGACCAAAGCCAGGTTCAACGCTATCTGGCGGCGCGGTCGGTCGGCGAAGCTCGCAGTTCGCTTCTAATGAGTGCCTATTGGAAGATCCCGCTGCAAGCGCTCGTGCTCCTCATAGGCGTTCTCGTGTTCGTATTCTACTGCTTCCAGGCGCCTCCGCTGCTCTACAATCCGGCGCACGAAAACGAGGTCCGCACCGCAAAGTCGGAAGAATACGCGGCACTGGAAGAGCGCTTTCAGAGCACCTTCGACGAGCGTGAAGCCGCCGCCCGCGTCGTGGCCGACGAATCGGATCCTGTCGCCCGGGCGCATGCGATGGATACCTTCTTGCGTCTCGAACGCGATGTCCTGGCCATTCGCTCAGACGCACTGTCACTCGCCGAATCGGTGGTCCGCGAACCGACGCGTGACGTCAACTACATCATTCCGAGCTTTGCGTTACGCGAACTGCCGATCGGACTGACCGGGTTGTTCATCGCCGCCATCATCGCCGCCGCCATGTCCAGCATTGCGGCCGAACTAAATTCCCTGTCTACGGCCACGGTGATCGATTTCTACCGCCGCTGGATCCGTCCAGAGGGCTCGGATCGTCATTTCCTGACCGTCTCAAAGCTTGCGACCGGCTTTTGGGGTCTTTTTGCCTGCGGCGTAGCCACCTTTGCCGCAACCCTCGGATCGCTCATTGAAGTCGTCAACCGCTTCGGATCGTTTTTTTACGGATCCATCCTGGGTGTGTTTATTCTCGCCATGCTCCCCAGAGGCAAGGGCCTCGACGCGTTCGTGGGACTCTTAGCCGGCATGGGAGTTGTTGCACTCGTAACCTTCGGCGCACCCGAAGTATCCTTCCTCTGGCACAACCTGATCGGTGCCGCCACGGTGGTAGTCGTCGGCGTTCTGCTCAGCTTCACGCACCGATAGCTACATCGGGCGCCTGCCTTCCAGGGCCCTCGAAAGCGTTGCTTCGTCCACGTACGTAAGATCTCCCCCTATCGGCAGCCCGCGCGCAAGGCGCGTGATCGTGACGTCAAAGGAGCTGAGGAGCTGCGAAATGTAAAACGCCGTCGTATCGCCCTCGACGGTCGGATTGACAGCCAGGATCACTTCTTCGATCCGCGGTGCCTCGTTTCCGATCGTGTTCGTTTCCCCTTTGCCGGCCACACGGCTTACAAGTTCACGGATTTTCAGTTCGTCCGGCCCAATGCCGTCAAGCGGCGAAATCACGCCATGCAGCACGTGGTAAACACCGCTGTACTCCCCCGTGCGCTCCAAGGCAGCCACATCGCTTGATTCCTCCACGACACATACCACCGAGTGATCACGTTTCTCGGACCGACAAAGTGCGCACGGAAGCCGGTCGGTGGCGTTCTGGCAGATCGGACACTCCGACACGCGGTCTTTGACTGCTAGGAGTGCTGCCACCAGGGCCTCCACCTCGCCTCTGGGCATCTTGAGAACCCACGCCGCAAGACGCCGCGCAGTTTTCCTGCCGACGGTTGGCAGCTTCAAAAACTGCTCGATGAGGACTTCTACCGATTCGGACGAAAAGTGCATGGTATTCCCGCTTTGCCCGGAGGATGCGGGGATCGCCCGACAGCGCGATAACAGCACCGTGTCATATCACGATCCGAACGAGCTTAGGTCGAATCCAGGACCCATCATTCCACCCGCGGTCTTCTTCACTTCCCGTTGGGCGGCGTCCGCGGACTTCTCGAGTGCAAGATTGACGCCGGCTACGATGAGATCCTCCAACATTTCCACATCATCTGAATCGACGACCTCTCGTTCGAGCCTGATGGTCCTGATGCGCTGTGTCCCCGTAGCGGTCACCTTGACCATGCCGCCGCCGACTTCGGCCTCGACTAAGACGTCGGCCAGTGCACTTTTGACGTCAGCCATCTTCTGCTGCATCTCCGCTACTTTGCCGACGAGGTCGGCCATATTGAATCCGCCCGCTTCCCAACTTGACATGTCGTTCTCCGTAGCTTCGTCTTACCACACCAATTCGGCGCCGAAGTCGTCGATCAACTTCCGGATCACCGGGTTTTCCTTACGCTGCAGCTTAATGTACTCTCGCGGATCCATCGTTGCGGGATCCTGTGCAATCGGTACTACTCCGGCCTGAACGACAAAACGGAGACGCTGCACGGGGACCCTCGTTTCGAACTGCACGAGCACTTCGTCCGCGACCTCGTTGAGCGTGCGATGGTGTAGATCGTTCGGAACACCAATCACAAGCTCTCCGTCCTCGATCGACAGCGGGCGTGAATCGCCCAGCATCGATCCTACTTGAATCTTCGTTTCCTTGAGCATTCTCACGATGTCCGGCCACAGCGCGACGTACGAGTCGACGCCTTCGCTTTGAGCGGCGGCCACGACCGTTGTCGACTGCGCCGTGGGCTCCGTACCAGGGCGCGACCTCGGAAGTGCCGGAGGACCAAATAGGTCGCCACCCGCAAACATGTCGGGCAGAGCCGGTTGGGACCGACCTGATCGTGCAGTGTCGGGGGACGTATCGCGCTTGGGCGCCGGCGTCGTGCTCCTCGGGGCGGGAGATGGAAGAGTGTCGGGAAGGGACAAAGGCTCTTCTGCGGCGGACGCCTCAACTGCGGGTGCCGGTGACTTGGCTCGGCGCAACGGCCGACCCTGCTGTGCCAGTTCTTCTACCCTCTCCAGTTGCCGGAGCGCTTCCTGTATGTTGACGGCATCGCTCAGTCCCGCCATCTTGATCAGGGCCATTTCCAGCGTAAGCCTCGGATGTGAGCTCACCGCGATAGACTGCTCCGTCTCGTCCACGACCATGAGGAGGCGGATAAGCACGGTTTCGGTAAAGCTGCCGGCTTCCTTCACGTAGCGCTGTTGCGTGGCATTGGCAGCTTCAATCAGCGTTCCGTCCTTCATCGCACGGGCGACGAGCAGATTTCTGAGGTGCTCGGCCAGTCCCACCAGAAAATCCTGGAGATCGAAGCCGGATCGTACGATACGCTCAACAAGGCTCAGCATGCCGGCCACGTTGCGGCCCGCCACGTGATTCGTCACCGAGAAAAAGAGGTCAATGTCGACCACACGCAATGCTTCGGCAAGACTTGCGTAGCGCAGCTCGGTGCCGCAGAGCGCGACTGCCTGGTCAAAAACGGAGAGCGCGTCACGCAGCGCTCCGTCCCCCTTGCGGGCCAGAAGAATGAGCGATTCCGTGTCAGCGGTGACCTTTTCTCGGTCACAGATGTCCGTCAGGTGCCCTACAATGTCATCTACAGGGATCCGTCGGAAATCAAACCGCTGACACCGCGACAGGATAGTCGGTAACACCTTGTGCGGCTCGGTGGTCGCAAAAATGAAGAGGACATACGGCGGTGGTTCTTCCAACGTCTTGAGCAGAGCGTTGAATGCCGCATTCGAGAGCATGTGCACCTCGTCGACGATGTAAACCTTCTTCTTGGCACCCTGCGGAGGAAACCGTACGGTTTCCCGGAGTTCGCGAACGTCCTCTACTTTGTTGTTCGATGCCGCGTCGATTTCGAAAATCGTCAGGCTGCGTCCCGACTCGAAATCACGGCACGATCTGCACGTGCGGCACGGTTCGGACGGATCGTCACGCTTCACGGGTGGCGTTTCGCAATTGATCGCCTTTGCGAGAATGCGGGCCACTGTCGTTTTTCCCACACCGCGCGGACCGCTGAAGAGATAGGCGTGCGCAAGCCGATCGAGTCGAAGGGCATTCTTGAGCGTCTCGGTAATGTGGTCCTGCGCGACCACCTCGCCGAAGGTGTTCGGACGGTGCTTCCGGGCAGTTACCAGATACGGGCGGTCAGGCATTCCTGGGCAATGACGCGGGCACAAAATGGAGTTCCTGCAATCCCTCAAATTAGCCGCCGCACCACCGGTTTGCAACCAAGTTGCGATTTGGCGTACGTCTTGCGCGCGGCATAGGCCCGATTGCGGCGGCCACTTGGCTAGACCGCGTGTCGAGTCTTTTTGTACCTAAATGTCACCGACCAGACGCTGCCCTACATACCCGCGAATGCCGTTCGGCAACCGCACCTCGACAAAGCCGCCTGACGGCTCCAAGACGCTTACAATGACGCCCTCGGGGACCGAGAGCTCTGTCTCCGCCGCATCATCCGGCTCGGTATATAGCGGCGCCGACCGCGCAATGACTACTGCCTGCGCGTCGCTCGCGACGTTGAGCGAGATGCCGAACGCCGCAGCAATGAAGAACCCGCCCGCAATGGCCGTCACCAAGAGAGCCCTTCGGTGCCAAGGACTCCTCGGACGTACCCATATCTTGTAGGCGAAAAGAACCGAAGCAATGAGGTACAGAATGTATCCCGCGAAAAAATGGACCCATACACCCCACCGGGCGATATAATTCTGCCAACCGACGGTCCAAAACGGCACGGGCACTGCGGAAAACGGCGTGCCGATGCGCGCGAGGGCTATTGCCAGCCCATGCATGAGCTGCGGATCATCCCCAATGAGGTGACGCGCCTTTTCGTAATGGCGAAGAGCTTGCCCCGTACTGTCGAGTCGGTAATAGGCGTTGCCCATGTTGTAATAGAGTGCACCACTCGTGAAACCCGCCGAAAGTGCACCTTCGTAGGCCTGCAGAGCTTTCCGGAACGCCCCGTCTGCATAGTGTTGATTTCCCGCATCCAGAAGTCGCACCGCCTCATCAACCTGACCGAAAGCGCCACCTACCAAGGGGTACGTGAGCATGGTGACTGACATCACGACCTTCAGGCTCGCCGTCATCGACTCGTGCCCTCCGCCCGAAGCGCCGCGTCCAGCGATGCTATCAGGCCGTGGGCTCCATCCAGCGAGTCGTTCATGGCCTGCTCCGTTGGTCTTGTAGGGGCAAAGCGCGCCGCATCGCACGCTTTGAGAAACGACTGCAGCAACTTTCTCAGCGTAGACGGTAATCCGACCGCTTCGAGCTCGTTATCCAGTTGTGAGTGAGTCAGACCCACTTCTGCGATGTCGATGCGGTTACCGACAAAACCTTTCACCGCCTTTTCGAGCTCTTCGTAGAATGCATGGGGATCCTCGCGTGCCTGAAGCGCGACGGCTTTCTTCAGGTGTTTGCGCGCCAGTGGATGCGCGCGCCGATTGCGACTCCAGGCGGTGTCGGCAGCATGGCGTGTGACGCGGCGGCGTGCCGCGACGGTAAGCAGGATCAGGATAAGCGGCACGACGAGCACGATGTACGGCCAGGCTCGCATATGTAGGGGGTGGGCAGGATATCGTACCCAACGCGTGGCGGCAAGCGGGCCTGCGATGTCGTCGACCGGAAATCCTAACACCGTGCTGGTTGTCGCCCGTATGCTTGGGGCGGAACCTGTGGCACGAATTGTCATCGTCCCTGACTGGAGCGTACGGTACGTTTCTAACGTGGGATCGAAGTAAGCAAATTCGACTGGCGGGATGTCAAACGTCCCGTTAGAGCGAGGCACCAACAGGTATGTAAACGTCTTGCTGCCGCTTACGCGGCTCCCGCTCGTCGTAATCTGAGTCGATATTTCAGGGTCATAGGCCTCGAAGATTCCCGGTAACGACAGCTCCGGCTCGTCCAACATCGCGATGTTGCCGGCGCCTGACAGCCGCACGGTCAACTGCACGGGCTCTCCGACGTCTACCTCGGTGCGCGACAGCTGTGCATCCAAGTCGAAGTCGCCGACGGCGCCGGCAAAGGTGTCTGGCGCCCCCGGAGGCAAGGGACGCGATTCAACGCCAATCTGCGACGAGGCCCGCTCGACGGTCACGTACGGCGTGCGCAGCGAAAACAGCGACCGGCTGAATGGATCGGACCCACCCTGCGGCGCAAACACCTCCGTTTCGATTCGCAGCGGATCTACGGTAAGGGTTCCCGTGCGTGTCGGAAACACCGCCACGCGCTTGAGGACAATCGACTGGTAGCGGATGCCTTTTTCGACGCTCACCCGAGGCATCGGGCGCGTTTCCACGTCGAGTTCCTCCCGCCAGAAACCCTCTGCATCCCACGAATCAGCTAACCGACTGTTGCGGGGCTGCATATCCGTGCGGAAGAAGAGCTCGTAGTCAATCGTAACCTGTTCGTTCTGATAAACGGTCCGTGCATTCGGTACAGCCCGTATAAAAATGTCCCGTTCGCCGACGACGGCGGGTGGGTCCGGCGCGCCGCTGTCAAAACCGAACGGATCGAGCAGCGACCTGCGGCGGGGCCGCTGGCGCTGCGCCTGTGCGACGACTGTAATGTCGATTGGCTGGGTCGTAAACGTCGTTCCGTCTATATCTACCGATGCGGCCAAAATGCGCGCCGGCCCTTCTTGCTCCGCTCGGTAGAACCACTGAAATCCCACGCTGCGCGTCACGTTGCCGTTGACCCACGACGTGCTGCTCTGCGTTGACGGGGTACTTTGTAGTAAGACGAGTCCTTCAGCATCGGGCGGTGCGGGCGCCTGCATGCCGGAAAAATCCGCTCCGGAGACCTCAATCGTGTAGCGCAGCGTTTCTTCGGTGCCTATTGTCGTCGAATTGACGACGGCTTCAACCTGCTGTGCGACGGCAAACTGCGGACCCCACGCCCACAGGATCAATCCAAAAACAGCCGGAGCGGCGGGCCGTATGTCGCACAGCGTGCGCATCACGTGACGGGCCTGCTTACCAATCCTTGGCAACCCTGCGAGGTCTGCCTTTCACCTTCTGCACCTCGCGTAGAAGCTGCTCTTCTTCGTTTGCCAGCGCCTGTAGAATGCGTTCGGCCTGCTCCCGGCTCAGCTGTTGTTCCCTCGCGGGCTCAGATTGGCCCTGGGACTGGTGATCATCACTCTGCTGCTCATTTTCATTCTGCTGCCCATTCTGCTCGTCGCTGCCGCTTTGGTCCTGATTCTCCTGTTGGTTTTCCTGGTCTTGATTCTCTTGATCCTGGTTTTGTTGGTCCTGTTCCTCGGGCTGATCCTGATTCTGCTCCTGGTCCTGATTCTGTTCTTGTTGCTCTTGTTGTTGGCGCTTTACAAATTCGTAATTGAACTTCGCGTCCGCGTTTGTCGGGTCAGCGAGGAGCGCCTGCCGCCAGTGCTCCAATGCGGCTTCCGCTTCCTGTTTCCGAAACGCGTTGTTGCCCGCGTTGTAGGCCGCGCGCGCGTAGTCCATATCCGACGTGGCATGCTCAAGCGCTTGGGCAAACGCTGCTTGCGCACCGTCGAAGTTTTCCTGTCGGTGAAGTGTAGAGCCCAGGTTGTGCTGCAGTCCATACAACGTACCGTCCGGCTTGAGCCCGTCCCGATAGAACTCCAAGCCGCGGTTGTAAGCGTCTGCCGCACGCTCGAGGTTGTCGTTTTCGTAGTGCCGGTTTCCTTCGCGGCCCTGCTTCGCTCCACCTGGAATCAGTTGGCCGAAGAGAAGCAGAAAGCCAATGGTCAGGACCTGCATTGTTTTCTGAGTCGTTTGTGGAGCCTGTCTTACGCCGAAGCTGTCGATTTTCTCCGATCCGGAAGTACACCCTCTACCAACAGCAGCAGGAGCGCCAACAGAAGCGGTATCTGGTATTTGTTGTCGTATTCCTCGAACTCCTCCGCACCAAACTCGGCCCTGTCCAAACGTTCGAGGGCCGAGATTATTTTCGGCAGCGAGCTTGACGTGCGCGCAATCTGAAAGTATGCCCCGTCCTCGGACAGCGCCTTGAGTCCCGCTTCTTCCAGGCGGGTGTGGATGATGTTTCCTCTCAAGTCACGCTTGTACCCGACGTGTCTCCCATTCTGGTAAAGGGGAATCGGTCCTCCGGCCGGCTCTCCTACGCCTGCGGCGAACACAATGACGTTGTGCCGGCGCGCTTCTTCCAAGATGGCATCCAGGTCCGCGACGTGGTTTTCGCCATCCGAAACGATAAGAAGTGCCCGTGATCGCGCATCTTCATCCGCTTCCGTTGGAGCCTCAAACGCCTGCACAGCAAGCCGGAGGGCTTCGCCGAAATCTGTCCCAGGCGTCGGCAGAAGATCCGGTGAGGCAACGTCCAGAAACAGCCGCACGGCACCGTAGTCCGTCGTAAGCGGACACTGCACGAAGGCGTCGCCGGCGAATATGACCAGGCCGATCCGATCGCCGCGCAAATCGCCGAGGAGTTTTCGGATTTCGTTCTTCGCCCTATCGAGTCGGTTCGGAGCTACGTCTTCCGCCGTCATCGACAACGACACGTCAAGAGCGATCACCATGTCGACGCCTTCGCGCTTGACTTCGCGGAGCTTCGTGCCGACCAGCGGGCCAGCGAGCGCGAACGCCAGAAATGCGAGACCCACCGTCTTCAAGCCTGCCTTCCAGCGCCGGCGCCGTCTACTTATCGTCGAGGCAAGCCTGCGCACCAAGCCCGTTTCGCCGAAACGGCGCATAGCACTTTTCCGTTGCCACGCGGCCAAAAGGAATAGCACGAC
>JAAXGO010000117.1 GCA_012267425.1 Rhodothermales bacterium | reverse complement strand
GCCTGCAGCGTGGTCCGGATGTCGTTGAATTGAATTTCTTTTGCGTGCAGGCTGCGCCCGGACGTCTGGACGTGGTACTTGAGCTTCTGGCTACGCTCGCTCGCGCCGTAGCGTTCACGCATTGTGACGGCCCAGATGCGACGGGCTACGCGTCCGATTACTCCGTATTCTGGATCCAAGCCGTTTGAGAAAAAGAACGACAGATTAGGAGCAAAATCGTCGACGTTCATGCCCCGCCCGAGGTAGTATTCCACGAAGGTAAACGCATTGGCAAGCGTAAAGGCGAGCTGCGTTATGGGGTTGGCTCCGGCTTCGGCTATGTGGTAGCCAGAAATGGAGACCGAATAGAAGTTGCGGATCTCGTGATCGATGAAATACTGCTGGATGTCCCCCATCATGCGCAGTGCGAGCTCGATCGAGAAGATACACGTGTTCTGCGCCTGATCCTCTTTCAGGATGTCAGCCTGTACTGTGCCTCGAACGACGGCAAGCGCCTGCTTGGTTAAGGCTTGCTTTTCTTTTTCTGTTAGGATCCCCCACTCTGTGAGATCACTTGACGTGCAGCCCAAAAGACCCAGACCCCGGCCGTCGTGCGATGGAGGCAAAGCCTGTTCCCGCCCGTCGCTGCCGTATGCGACATACGTCGGGCGGTATCTGCCGAGTTTTTCGCGGATGACATCCTTGGCTAAATCCCAACGGCCAGTTTCCTTAAGGAACTGCTCTGCTGACTGGTCAATTGCCGCGTTGAAGAACATTGCCAGGATTGCCGGCGCCGGGCCGTTTATCGTCATGGACACGCTCGTCGACGGATTCGTTAGATCGAACCCGCTGTAGAGCTTTTTCATGTCGTCCAGCGTGCAGATCGATACTCCGGAGTTGCCGATTTTTCCATAGATGTCAGGCCGCTCGTCAGGATCGAAGCCATACAGTGTTACGGAATCGAACGCCGTAGACAGCCGCTTCGCGGCCATATCTTTGGACACGAGGTGAAACCGCCGGTTTGTCCGCTCCGGGCACCCTTCGCCCGCAAACATGCGTGTTGGATCCTCCCCGGTTCGCTTGAACGGCCAGACTCCTGCGGTGTAGGGAAAATATCCGGGGAGATTCTCCAGGAGAGCGAAACGCAGGCGCTCGCCTGGATCTTCCATCCTGGGCAGTGCGACACGCGGTATTTTGAGTTCCGACAGTGAGGTGAAGTGCAAAGGAACGCTTATCTCTTTGCCCCGGACCGTGTACGTAAATGTGTCTTTCTGGTACTGTTCGCTTAGCAATGCCCACCGTTCGAGGATGCGCCTGCAGCCGGAATCAAGCCGGTTCCACCAGTGGCTTTCCATTGCACCGAGGCGACCGGCGAGCGCCTCGACGTCCTGAGGCCTCCACTCTTCGACTTGTTGCTTCGCCCCAACGGCCTGGCCCCACTTGCAGGCAATGAGGATCTGTGTTTCTGCCCATTCGCGATAGTCACGACAGGTCCCAGCAATTTCTCCCAAGTACCGCCCGCGCCTCGCCGGAATTATCGCTTCGTAGTGTGGCTGCATGGGGTCGTCGATATCCGATCGGAATACCTTAGAATCTCCCGAAAAAGCGGTGCGGTCGCGGAGTGCGTTTAGGATGTGGAGATACACTGTAGTCACTCCAACATCGTTGAAGCGCGACGCCGCCGTCGGATAGACGGGCATGTCCTCCGGAGAGACATCAAATGCCGCGCGGTTGCGCTGAACCTGTTTGCGCACTTCCCGCAGAGCGTCGAGGCTTCCACGTCGGTCAAACTTGTTGAGGACAATGACGTCGGCCGCATCGAGCATGCCGATTTTTTCGAGCTGCGTCGGTGCTCCATAATCGTGCGTCATGACGTAAACGGAAAGATCGACGAGATCGACGATTTCCGTGTCGCTCTGCCCAATTCCCGCCGTTTCTACGATTATGATGTCGAATCCCGCGGCGCGGCACGCATCGATACTTGCATCGAGCGAACGGCTGGTCGCTCGATGTGCACGCCGGGTGGCGAAACTCCGCATGAAGACGCGAGGCCCACCGCAGGCTCCGCGTGCGATGTCTCCGTGGAGGGCGTTCATACGGATACGATCACCAAGCAGGGCACCTCCCGTCCGACGACGGGAAGGATCCACAGACAACACAGCTATCCGCAGGTCGCCGAAGTCGATCAGGAATCGTCGGATCAACTCGTCGGTCAGCGTCGACTTGCCCGCCCCTCCGGTGCCCGTGATCCCGATGACGCAGGATGCACCCGACGGAGGACTGCTTACATCAAAAGTCGCACCGCTTTCAAGAAAGGTCAGGCGGCGCGAAAGGGCTGCTTCGGCCGATCCGCCGGCAACCCGCTTCAGATCTGCAACACCGTTGCACTCCCGCAGCATGACGTCGATCATACCCTGAAGGCCCAGCTGCATTCCATCCAGCGAGGAGAAGATCCGGCAGACGCCGTAGGCCTGAAGCTCTTGGATCTCATTGTCGGTGATCACGCCGCCACCGCCACCGAAGACCTTGACGTGCTGTGCGTCCACCGTGCGCAGCCGGTCAATCATGTACCTGAAGTATTCTACATGGCCGCCTTGGTACGACGAAACGGCGATTCCCTGCACGTCTTCCTGTACGGCCGTCTCAACGATTTCGTCGACGCTACGGTTGTGCCCTAAGTGGACTACTTCCGCCCCGGAGGCCTGTAGAACGCGGCGAATGATATTGATGGCCGCATCGTGGCCGTCAAACAGACTGGTCGCCGTTACGAGGCGAACGGCGGGATTCGACGAAGCAGTAGGCGCACTCCCCGTGGTTGTCATGGGTCATTGTGTTGGACGCAATCACTCGCTTGTACCCTGTCGTGGGTCTTGTGTTTTATCCTGAATGGTTGGATAGGGTTCATTACGAAGTGACGTGTACATGAGGCTCGGCCTCGTCCAATCTATACCGAGGTGGTATCGTCATCCGCTTGGATCTCCGGTGCAACGCCGTGCTGGCTGGACAAAGGGGCATGGAGTGAGAGTCCATGCACACGTAGAGGTGCCCGACACACGTCGTAGCGACTAGAAAAACGGATGGTTTGCGGCTCATGGAGCCATTGCATAATCTTGGCTCCGTGTGCTACGGGATACGGTCTTCGTACAGCAGGCGTGGGAACTGTGTCGTGTGGCTGTGTGTACTGGTGCTGGACCGGCCGTGAGAACAGTGCGCTAGCCGACACGATGTGTCCGAACTAGCGGACTCCGACGGTCACCTGCCAATACATTAAATGCACTGCGTATTATGTCGTTATCCGAGGTCATTATCATTGCGATCATTGTCGCGCTCGCCTGGGTTCCCCAGCGTTACATCCTCCCCCGGCTGAATCCCAGACAGCAGCTTGGTGTATCTATCGTTGCATCTGTAGTTATGGTTGTGCTTCTGGTCAGTAGCTCGGAATGGGAAGAATCGTGGCGGATCTGGCTCCTTATGGGTGTTCTGCTTGCCTATGCGAATCTGAAACGCTACAAAGCGTGGAAGCACACTTGCTAGTCCTGCCTAGTCCTACCGAGTCCACACAAATACTTCTTGACAGCGTCTGCATACTGAGTCTTTCGGTGCACA
>JAAXGO010000116.1 GCA_012267425.1 Rhodothermales bacterium | reverse complement strand
GGCGCCGAGGGCATCGAACTGGTCATGTGGCTGATCATGCTCGGCGCGCTGGACGACGACATCACCGAGGTCTACCGGCACTATCACGTACCCGCTTCCAATACCGCCACGGGGCTGATCGTTTTCGAGAACGACGCCGAACGGGCCGCGCTCGCCAAGGCCAGTTAGGGGACAATCGGGGAGCCAGTCAGCGGGCAGCCGGGGGGCCAGTCAGCGATCATCCCGAATTTCTTCGCCCGGCATCCAATCGTCCGGGCTGTCGTCATCCGGAACGTAGTAGTCCGGCTGACTGTAATCGACGTGCTGATCCATGTTCGCCACCGGCATCAGCCAGGCAAGCTCCGTGTCGCCGACAAGTTCGAATGAACCCTGCGGCGTGCTGAAGTTGGCAAAGGTGTTGCGCTGTCCGACGGTGATCACGAACGAATAGGGAAACTCGGCTTCTATCAGGCGGCCCACGTAGGATCGGTTGTTGCCGAGCATCGTCTCCACCCGCTCGATGACCGGTTCATACACGGCCCCGATCTGGGGCACGGCAAGGGTGATCCGGTCACCCACGCCCCACGACCACATCCCGGTGGACAATTCCACCAGCACCCTGCCCTCCACGACCTCCTTGTATTCGGGAATGCGTTCGGGCGCCACCGAGTCGATTTCCAGTGGCCACCATGCGGTATGCGGTCCGACGGGCAGCGGAGGCAGGACGACTGCCGCCGGAACCTCCACGGCGTCGGACACCGGCGTTGACGGAGTGGAACCTGCTGCTCCGACCTCGGCGGGAGATTCCTGCGGTGCCTCGTTGGCCCCGCGGAAGCTGAAATAGACCGCCAGCACGACAGCTACGGAAGTCAGCGTCAACAGCCAGACAAACGCCCGTCCGCCGGGCGTGGTGCCGAATCTGCGGCTTGACCGCTCAATTGATCCAGTCTGTTTGGCCACGCTCTGCTCCGCCTTTCCGGGTTGCCGGACAGAGTAGGACACCGGGGCCGCCCTGTTCAAGCGCCAGCGGGCTTGCGCGGCCTGTCCACTCGGTCCCGAATTCCGGGACCTTGAAATTTGGCAACCCGAACCTATATCAGAGACGTGCTCGAGACTCACCGCTGAAGGCGGATCGAAAGCACCGGAGGACGCCGCCAGAGGGCGATTGTGTAAACCAATTTGTTGCAAAACGGAGGAAATGAATCATGACACGTTTGGACTTCACTCCGCTGTTCCGCTCCACCATCGGTTTCGATCGCATGATGAATGCGCTGGAGACCAGTGCGCGAACCGGCGACGAGGGCTATCCGCTCTACAACATCCAGAAAGTGGATGAGAACGATTACCGAATCACCATGGAGGTTCCCGGGTTTGCCGAGAGCGAACTCTCGGTCGAAGCTAGGCACGCCACGGTGACCATCGAGGGGAAGCCGGCCGGGGATCGGGACGAGGGCCGCTCCTACCTGCATCGGGGAATCCCGACGCGCGGTTTCAAGCGCGCCTTCCAACTGGCGAACCATGTTCGGGTCAGCGGAGCCAATCTGGAGAACGGCCTGCTGCACATCGACCTGGTGCGCGAGGTGCCCGAAGCGCTCAAGCCTCGCACCATCGAGATCCGCAACGGCTCTTCGCAGAAGCAGCTTGCCGCGTGACGGGCACGACGTCAGCGGAACGCTGAAGGATTGGAGCGCCGGGTTCTCGCCCGGCGCTTTTCATTCGGCAACTCGCTCCTGCCCGCCCTTGTATGGAACATCCGTAACCCATTGATTTATCGTCGCCTGAATCACTCCCATGTTCCTTCGCTGACAGCGGGGCGGTGTGCCGCCGTGGCCCGCTTATTGGCTTGAACAATTGTGCGTCTGCCTTGCCGTGTGCGTTCTCATCCGCGCTGCTGGCGAGATCAGGCTTTTGGCGCGACCGAGCCGTCGGGTCCGCGCATCGCTCAATCGATCACCACGGCCACGGCTTCGACCTCAAGGATGAAGCGCGGGTCCGTTGCCAGCCGCACGATTTCCAGGGTGGTGCTGGCCGGGCGGTGATCCGGCCCCCAGTACCGGTTCATCACCTCGTTGACAATATCTTGATTGGCGCCCACGTCCCGCATGAACCGCGTCACCTGGATGATGTCGGTCAACTCGCCGCCGGCCGCTTCCACCATTGCCTTCAGGCTCTCCATGACCCGTTCGGCCTGGGCCTCGGTGCTGAAATCGAGATGATCGAACTCGGCCGGAACATGGGGATGGCTGTGGGGGCCTGCTCCGGTGGTTCCCGACAGGAACACGATACTGCTGCCCGAGGGTACCTTGATGGCGGAGGTAAACGGCTGGTTCGTCCCTCCTCCCGGCTCCGTGCCTGGCAATCGAATGTACTCGAACGCCGGACCGTCGGTTTCGCAGCCCGCTACAAGGAAAACCAGTGCGGCTCCAAGAAGGAGCGCACAACCGGTACGCACAAGATTCGTCGCTGAATTCATGATGGATCCTCCAGTTAGTCCAAGTCCATGATACGGGCTTCAAGTAGCCGGGGCAGGTTCGAAAGAATGAATGCTTTACTATTGCTGTGACTTATCTGTGGGAAGAACTGCGGAGTGATCATCCATCCGGGAACCGCGACAACGCTTGCTATCGTGCTTGCAGCTAACGCAATGTCTGTGCTTGCACAGACGGATGTTGCCCTGCGAGACGAGCTGCTCGCATTAAGGGAGTCCGATCAATCTGGACGCTTGCTGCTTGAACATGCGATTGAACAGCGCGGCCCCGACTCACCGGAATTTCAAGCGCTTGTCGACGAGCAAATCCAAGCCGATTCAATGAATCTTGCGCGGCTGAAAGCAATCCTCTCCGAGCATGGCTGGCCAAGTCAAAGCATGGTCGGTCGGGAAGCAGCAATTAGTGCATTCCTGATCCTCCAGCATGCGGACCATTCGACGCAGGTTGAGTACCTGCCGATGGTGCGGGCAGCCGTGCAGGCTGGGGAGCTTGACGAATGGACGCTCGCCATGTTGCAGGATCGCATTCTCGTTGGCGAAGGCAAGGCGCAGATTTACGGTACTCAGTTTTACTTGGACGAGGCTACCAACGAATACGAGCTCTACCCTATAGCGGACGAGGCGCGCGTTGATGCGCGGCGCGAAGCGTTGGGTATGGAACCCTTGGCTGAATACGTCAGATCGATTCGTGGCGACCGTGCGCACGGAAGGCAGTGAATCCCCAGACTACTCGAGAAACTCGGAATGACCATGTGCAGGTGGCGAACTGGTAACTCCACCGATCGGCAAGACGTAGTCGTAAGACCCTGCTGTTCGCACGCGATTCTCGTAGGCTGACAAGTCGGTTACCTCTTGCACTGCCCATGACTGGCAAGTGGCCCGGCAATTCCAGCTATCTCCGGACTCGGGCAAGACCAGTATGGTCAATATCTCGCCTTCAACCAATGAGGCTGCCGGAATGAAGTCGCTCATTCCAGCAGGCGGGGTGCGCCGGGCGTGAATGTCTCCGGTCAACACAAGTACCACGTCATCGTTGGCTTCCTGCGAGAGACTGGTGATGTTGGCGGCCATGACAGCGTCGCGGGTATGGCCGGGATACACAACGCCATCGAACGCCGTTACTGACACCAGCCTCCGCGTCGAAGCGCCCAGTTGCCGAAGTGCCTTGACCAAATCCAGCATTGCGGCGCTGGAGCGACCGTCCTGGAACACTTGTGGCCGTTGCCAGAACAGGTTGGCTCGTAACCTCTCAACCGCTTCACTGTCACCGTCCGAAACCATGAACCTGTCGAGGTCCTTTTGCACATCGGTCGGTAGCTCCAAGGCCACGCGAACGTCGCCATCCTCCGATTCCAGGTACCGGCAAACTGCGGCAAGAAATACCTCCGGGGATTCCCGGTTGCCATGTACCTCCCCAAAGAACACGACATCGGCGTCACCTCCGGGTACTTCAACTGATCTTGCCGAGGCGCTGCAGACGCTTTCCTGCGAAACGCCTGTGTATGGCGAGAGAATCAGTCCAAGACTCAATACAGTCAGCGAGGCTCTAGTCACAATTCTTCTGCCTCAGCAAGAACAATTGACTGAACCGCACCGGAAGTTTCGCAATACCATTTGTTCCAGCCATTCCATGAAGGCCCACTCTTGACTCCCATCAAGGGGGATGCTCACCGACGATGGCCGTTGTCGACAGTTGCTTATCGGAGCCCTCGTGGAAACCTACAATCCAATAAGAACCGACCGGTAGCAAGAGCGGTATGGATTCGCCGGGCCACAACATCACCCGGTCGACAGGAACCGCGTCAATCGGCTCATCGAGATACCTTGCTTCAACGATAGTGCGTCGGCTTTCGCTGATGAGGCCAGTGGGAATCTCAACCCGGCTGTTGGGCCCCTCGGTGCGCCATTCGGGCCTGCCATCGACGAATTTCAGGGCCGGATGTGCGACCAGCAGATCGTGCTGGCCGACCGCGTGCCGCGGACTTGCAGCCGCAAACTGGATGCGATCGGAATCGGACAGGCAATCCGTCTGATCGATCGTCAGCGGATCGTAACCGGTGCGTCGCTTCAGCCGCGCGGCCATCCACTCGATTTGGTTCCCGCCGTATCCTCCGATTGGCACTTCCGCCGCATGGGAATACCCGACGTGAATGAGTATCCGCCCAGATCCGGGCAGGCCGGCTATCACCTCAGCCAGGCGCGATGCCTGCCGTTCTTCCCGCAGCCTGACGTGCTCGACAGGTTCGAGCGCCGCTTCTGCTTCGCTTATGCCTGAGTCGTACGCAACCAGCACGAGACCCAGTTCTTTCGCAGTACGCACCAAGCCGCCGAAAACCGGTTCATTGACGTACGTTCCAAAGTCGGTACGCGCGTAGGGAATCGCGTCATTAGTGAACGTACCCGGATCAAATGCTTCGACTGCAAGGTGTGTGTACCCCAACGGCGCGAGCCTGGTTGCGAGCCTCCTGGTGAACTCCCTGTGATGCGGGCGGTCATGCGCTTCGTTGACAATCACGATTCGCGTGTCGGCAGCGTGATCCGCGATCGTTCTCAAAACGTCGCCATCATGCTCATCCGCCGGTTCACACCGCCCTGCGACAATCCATCGACCCTCTACGTCAGCGTGACGATCTTCTCTGCCTACGGCCGGCAGGGTCTGCATATGAATCTGGCCTTCGCGACTATAGAGGTCCGTGGGATCGCTGACACGCACATCGCGGAATAGTTCGTCGACGTATTCTGGCCGTCCAAGTTCGGTCTGGGACGTGTTGAGCATACGTCCCGGCTCATCGGCCGTGCACGCAGCCACAAGGGCGATACAAGCGATGACCAGGCGTGCGGACTTCACGGCGCGTTACCCGCGCTCAACGTAGCCGACGGAGGTAGCTCATGGATCGACTCGGGACACTCCACCGCGAGGCTTTCCGGCGATTCGAAAATGCCTAACTGAACGGATTCGCCGCTGCTGCATGCTCGCTCGACGCTTTCCATTACAGCTTGCATCCCGCCGAATATTGCCAACCCGTTAATTCTGTCTATGAGCGGATCTCCGGAAAGCGGCCCGCACCGATCTCCCGTATCCAGCCGAAGGTGATCCTCGAAGGTCCAGAAGCCTATTGGCGGGGCCGTACAGTGCAAACGAAGCATTTGATCAACCAACGCTGCCCGCGCACGAGCGTCCCACGCATCGTCATAGTCGTAAGTTACGTTGATCCCCAGACCAGTAAGTAATCGATCCCGATCCTGCCACTCGCGGCCATCAGGCCCTTCAATCAGGAGCTCGATCAACTGCTGCACCTCGACTGCATTGGCGGCCGCGGCTGCAGCGATCAGGCCGACCACCCGATACTCGGGGTCGGTATCTGCGAATCGCTCGACTACTGAAGACCAAACTGCCCGAAGTCGCTCCCCGGCGCCTTGTGCGACCGGGGCGCCGTCCAGCAGCCAATAGACAAGCGTCCCGCAATTGTAGGGATCCTGTCCGCGAAGCACTGACGAATGGGAAATGCCCACGCCTTCCCGTTCAAGCGTGTTGATGCAATCGCTGATACGTTGCCGTATTTCCGCCTCAAACCAGTCCGGCTCCGCGTTTGTTGCGTACAGGCCCCTGTAAGTCAATGCGAGGTATTCCGCGTGCCCTTCCCACAGCCACTCCGGTTCGCCTTCCCCCACCCGGTAACGGTAGGACATCAGGGCGTGAACCAGTTCATGGTAGAACGAGCGTTCCGCAATCCGCTCGAGTTCCTCGTTCTGGCTATTCCATCCGTCGCCGAAAAATCTCAGGAAAATCTCCCCGTTGTCAGAAACATCGCCTCGCCATCGATTGCCTTCGTCCGTCTCTTCGACGGTGGCAATGACGTGTACGCGATCCACGGATTCGATGCGCAGGAAGGCCCCCAACCATGCCACTGCGGGTTCAATTCCCGCGCGCAGCAGTTCCAGCATCGGGCTGGACCATGCGGCATCCGACACGATCACCCCACCCGCGAACGTCTCAATCGATTCCCGCCGCCCGAAAAAAACAAAATGCCATCTGTCCGTCGGCAATTCATGGAATTGATCGCCCGCAGATTCATCAGTAGAGACGAAATTGGACCACGCAACAACGTTCCCGGGAGCCACGCGGGCGCGGATCGAATCGAGATCAATCTCCTGAAGCGTGAGAAATTCGGTATTGAAGACAAGCCCCGCGTCGCCGACCGGGTACATGGCAGGAAATACTCGGTCGAACCAGTCGGCGTCGACCTGAACGTCCAGGCGAACCCGCTCCATCAATTCCCCGTCGACGCGGCGCACGGTATCGTCTTCCAATACGGACCCCGCGTCGAGCACGGACCAACTGCCATCCCTTATCTGTGCGGCCCGGTAGAGGAAGCGGAACTCGCGTACCGGAGTTTCAAACTCGTATGCCAGTTCAGCCGTACCCTCCGATGGATCGACCGAGAGGTACGCGGATGCCGAGTTGACTACCGCGTGTTCACTCGACGCAGGATTGCCGATTTCCTGGCACGCTGTGGCCAACAGGGACAGCGCCATCGCCAACGATGTCCTCGCCAAACAACGGGACGACACTATGGAAGCCCTCCGCTTGTCCGGTTGCATGAACTGCATTTTCCAGCGCATCACGAAGCCTCTTCCTGCAATCGCGTCTGAAGAACCTTCAGATTCGCCCTTGCCCTTTCAATTGTCCTGTCTATTGCCGGATTCGTGTTGACTGCCGCAAGCTCGATTTCCGGATGCCGCATGGCGAATACGCGAAACATTTCGTCAATAAAGGCCGGCCCTACGGTTTCCACTTCCCGGAAGTCAAAGAGTACAGTCTCGAACAGTTCCACTCGCGCGAGCAGTCGTTTTGCTTGCGAGCGCGAGATGAGCTGGTCCTCCCCGTACCGGGCCATCCTGACCGGCACAACGGTCTTGGTGAACCCGAAATCGTCTTCGGAGGCGTACTCGTCGAATATCTCCCTCGCGATTCGCGTTGTCCTGTTGTCGAGCTTCATCATTACCGTAGTGCCCGCCGATCCCCCATTCCTTTCCAGAATCCAGTCTTCAGCGCTGCCGAATTCATGCGCAAAATAGATGTCGCCGGACAAGATCTCGAAACCATCAAACATCCTGGAGGTGAAAAAGATCCCTTCCCCGGTGTGGTATTGCGGGTCGGTCGTGAGCTTGCCCTTCGACAGTTCGAGAACTGAGTGCCTTTCGTCGAGCAATCCGAGTGCGCGCTGGATTTTCCGGAAAATCCCGCATCCGTCGTCGCTGATCGTCATTTCGGTGTTCACCGCCGTCCGGGCCACGCTTACCACCACCGTACCGGCCTCCGAATGGTCGATCGCGTTATTGAACATCTCGGTGAACCCATAGTGCCATATGGTCATTGCGTTTTCGGGAAATTCTCCCAGAACGCCTCGCACGTCCCGGGCCCATACGACATCCTCAGCTTGCTCGGTCCGGAGTTTGTACCGCCGACTCCATCGCGATAGTGCGGCCAGCCGATAACGGGTCGCCCTTGTCCTGCCCGACCGTTCGAGAATTCCCTCATCGCATAGCCGACGCAGATGTATGTTTGCCGCCTGCCGGGAAATGCCGAATTTCTCCCCGACGGCCTGGGCTACTCCATTCGGCGACTGCTCGACTCGATCGAGAATAAACTGTCTGACCCGCTCTCCTCGGGCACGAACTCCCGTCATTGTCCTTGTGCGAGCCTCAATCTCAATTGGAAAGAATACAAGTTTATAATGTCAAGTTTCTTGCGCTCATTGTCAAATTT
>JAAXGO010000115.1 GCA_012267425.1 Rhodothermales bacterium | reverse complement strand
ACAACATCGGCAACGAGGGCTGGGCCTACAACGACAACGTCAATTCACCGTTGATGCAGGACTGGCTTGGCAAGGTCGTGGACCGCGACGACCTCACCCGGCATGACAAGTGGTGCTGCATGATGCTGCCTCGGTTGAAGCTGCTGCGGGAGTTGCTTCGGGACGACGGCGCGATCTTCATCTCCATCGACGACAACGAGGTGCACCACCTTCGATGCCTTATGAACGAGGTGTTCGGAGAAGAAAATTTCGTGGCAATGTTTGCCTGGAAAAAGAGCTACGGGGGCGACGCCAAGGCCAACTATGTTGTTGGGACACATGAGTATGTGCTGCTCTACGCTCGCCTTTTTGAGAATCTTGCACACTTCAAACTTCCTCCTAGTAAAGAAGTGCTGAAGTATTACAAATTCAGAGAAGGTCGTTTTGAGAGGCGGAGACCATACCGTCTGCAACCACTGCAACCACTGCAACGACTAGCATGGACGAGCGGCCTAATCTCCGTTATCCGATTCCTTACCAGAATGAGGAGATTTGGCCGGAGAAACAATGGCAATGGAAGAAGGAGTGTACGCTTGCTGTGTTGGCCAATGACAGTTTAGTTTTTCCTCCGTCCGAGTGTGGATCCTACAAGAGGAACCCTTCGGGTTGGTGTCAACGCTGCTTAAATTGGAGGATGTTTCAGGCCAGGGGCGGGTGGGGGTTTGCCACGCTTGTTCGAAGTCGATGTCAAGAGGGGACTGCTCCGGATAGCACCATGAACACATAGGCTTTGGCTTTTCGAAGCTGATTTCCCGATATCACGAGCTTGATGTGGTGAATGCCACGCAGCAGAACAAAACGCCCGGACTTCGCAAAAAGCATCGTCGGTTTCGAAACCCAGTCAGCCAGCGCCTTAATCTTCTCCGGAACCACAAAGTCCTCGTGGAGCAGGGCTTGCAAGAACAGATCCCAATCGGTCAGGCCGTCGAGCCAATACCGTGAATCCTTGGTATATCTCTGCTTGACAATGAATGTAAGCCCGAGCGTCGGGCCGACACCCTCTTCCCGCACGTCAAGATTCGCCCCAGTCCTGACGATATGCATGCGTTCCCTGAAGCGTGAAATCACGGAGTCGACAGCCGAGATCCGACCGGGCCAACCCGTGTTTTCGAGATAGGAACATATTTCCCGCCGCGATTTGAAACCCATGATCGCCAAGCGGATTGCTCGTGAGCGAGAAGGGAACAGACCGTACGAATCCATGCGCGTATCCGCCGGCTGCGCCAAGTAGACTCGTTCGAGGTTCTCCCGCTCGGCGGCATTCAACTTCCAACCTACGCAGGAAACGAGCGCGTCCACCACGATAGCGACATCATTCACCTGGCCACGGGCTCCGATAATCGGGCGTTCGCCGGGCCGCAGGAACATTCCCGGAAGCGAACGTTCAGTGTCCCGCGCCGAGCCGATGTCATATTCCAGCATCAACTTGCGGCCGACGATTTCACGCAGAGGCGAGTTTTCGGCATCGATTTGTCCGAACAGCCGCGTGATCGCTCTCGCGGTGTGATCGGTCTTGTCGGCAAGCGCGCGCTCACGGAAGAACGCCGCCGTTCTGGTTCCGCTCGCCAGGGAGACGCCGAAATCCGCCTCCGGGCTGCGCTCATGCAGCGGCAGCTCGAAGCCGAAAGGGAGGGCGCCCATCGTGATCGGAAGTTTCCCGGCGCATTCGAGTATGCGGTCCCATTCCGGATCTCCGACAAGGATTGGCGAAACCCTGTTCCGAAAGTGCGCCAGCAATTCACTCAGGGCGCCGCCCTCTTCGGCGAGACGGTCCTGGGTGAGCGTGAGTGCCTCGTCACTATCCATATCTTTTCCTCACACGATTACCGGCGCGGGATTCAAATCGGCTTCAGCGAGAGGGTGCTCGCGGTAGCCCATGGCGACGGGCACGACGTCGTACAGGCGGCCAGGCGCGAATCTCGCCCAAAAATGGCGCATGCCCGGGACGATGACTCGCACGACAGGCATGCCGATGTCGGGCCGGGTCTGATCCAGCACCAGGAACTCCATCCCCCTGGCTTCGACAAGCGCACGGCAATATTCCACGTCTTCGCGGGTGTCCGTCGATTCGATCACCGGATACTGCGAAGCCTTGCGGAGCGGCTCGTCTTCGGCCGGCGCCAGCCAAAGACAATCGGCGAGTCGAGCGGTTTTCCACCACCAAAGCGCCAGCGGATCATCGATCCTGGGCCGACCGCCGCTCCCGGCGGGATGCGGCAGCCAGGTAAGGCACTGGTTCAATTCGCAAATCGCACGCAGGGCCGCTATGCGCGGGTCGGCGTGGGCTCCGGCGCCGTAAATGATGTCCTCGGTTCGGGAGTCCGGTCTGCGCGAGAGCGCAACGAACGAGGGAATACCGATATCGGAGGTGACGTCCAGCATCCACTGATTCCGCTCGCAGCGGGCGTAATAGTCAGAGGCCGAAGCGAGGAACTCGTCGTCGAAGCTGGAAAGATCGACCGCCGGCACTTTCAGCCGGTTGTACCACCAGATGGCGAACGCATCGCGCTCG
>JAAXGO010000114.1 GCA_012267425.1 Rhodothermales bacterium | reverse complement strand
CTAACGAAGGCGAAACCGCCTGTAGTTTCCTACCAGAATCCGAAAAACAAGGGGTTTTCGGCCAGGCACTAACTAGCGTCTGGGTGCCATGCCATCGAACCCCCGATGGCCGGATTACCGACCTGCTCCGTGAGTCCAGCCCAGATTCCCGCCGTTCTGGTTGACTGGAAGCAGATACCAGCCGGGGTGTGAGTTGTGCGGCCCCAGCTACATGAAGCAGCCACAAATCTGAGCGACTTAGCCGGGATTCCCGCTTCTGGGGAGGTATCCCGGTCCTTGGCAGAGATCCACCCCAGGCGATGCGGAGAAGCGGACTGGTGCTGGTGACACGGTACCGCGGCCGGATCGTTCCGATTTACTCTGATCACCCTGTCCTGGCACGTCGCCCAGGCTCCAGCGTGACTCTAATCACCTAGCCGCACAACGGCACCGAGAGCAAGGGCGACCGCCACCGCAGCTATCGCGATATCCAAAATCGTATGTGCCCGCTCAGGCGCACGCTCTTGGGCATGGAGCCAGAATGCCCACAACATGATCCCGTCGGCAACAAGCATGAAAAGAAGGTAGATGCCGCGGTAATCGAAAAGCAGGAAGGGCAACGGTGTAAGCAGGATAGCTGTACAAATCGCCGCTAACGCGGTCGTTCGGGCGCCCCTTGTCGGTGCAGCAAGTGTCATAACCTCGCGCGGAAGAACCATAAGGAACGCCAGAATGGCGGCAAGGAGCACTGGCCCGGAAAATCCGTCGGCCCATCCACCATAGATCAACACGAAGGAGGCGGCTAATGGCATTTCCACAGATCGAACCGCAGAAATGCGCCGTGCGAACGGCTGCCAGGAGGCTACAACCAGAAGCACGCCCACCAAGAATGCAACGTGCAGATGCGAAGCACTCCAGGCAAGAGCTAACGCTCCGATAACGGCAAGTGCCGCCACAGGCCACAGAGCGACCTTTCGCCGATACCACGAAACAGCCCAGGCCAAAACAGACGCAGACAAACACGTCCGAGGGGTCTCGCCAGTCAGCACGTCTTCGGGCAGACGCGGTTGATCAGACAACACCGTACCCAAGAGTACACCGAGTGCAACGACAATAAGAAGACCCGGCCGTAGAAAATCTCGGACAACGTCGAAAGCCCGCATACACGACGAGAAAAACGTCTGAATCTGTATTGCAACCCGCACAGGTCAGACCACCTCAAAACAGTCCAAATCCCAGTTCTTGCGCACGTTGGGCGGTTTAAAAATACGCCCGTTCATGGCGACGAAGATGCCCCTCGGCAGCGACTGCACGGCGGCAAGTGCGAAACCGATGTTAAACTCCGCGTCGGTTGACTTGAAACGCGCGGGCATTAGCGAGCCCACGAGGACGATCGTCTTATCCTCGACGAAACGCAGCGCGTTGGCCGTCTCGACCATCGTGTCGGTGCCGTGCGTGATCAAGATCCGGTCGTGATCCGCATCTCGAACACGCGCGGCAATAACAGCGCGGTCGTCCAAAGAGAGATCGTTGCTGTCCTTGCGAAAGAGCGTCTCAATCCGATATGCCACGACGACGTTGACGGCCTTCATGATCTCCGCGATCTGCGGCTCTCCTACCTGGTACGTGCTCCGACCGTCGAAATACACCTTATCAATAGTTCCGCCTGTGGTCAGGATGAGAATCTCTTCGCCCATTTGAGTGTGGCAGCAGCAGGAAAGATGCAATGGGAGCGTTTCTCATACGCCCACATCCACGCTAGGATCATTCAGGCCAATAACATCCCACACGCTCGCAGCGGGAAGATCGTGACACTGGCAATGACGAAAGTCGTGCAAGGGGAGCCGGTGACGAACGTGGAGGCACTGGAGTACTTCAGGAGGCGGGTACTGACATGCTGATCCTCAACTTTGTCGAATGAGTCGCAGACATGGCGGAGAATGCAGCCGCGGAATACGAAGGGATGTGCCCGCGCGCTGGTCGGCAACTATCCGACTTCTCTCCGCCCGGCGACGGCGATGCGTTCCCCCTGGGCTGCACTTGCTTACTGTCAAGTTCTACTGTCAAGTCGAACAGCTTCACCCAGGCCCGCTCCCCGCCCGTATGATACCGCTGAGATTACCGGAAGTCCAAAGATGCGTCTGCTCATAAAGGGTTATTGCCTACTATTCACTTTGCTGGTCCCTCGAAGCTCGCGCCGCTGATGCTCAAGCGGCAGGGTGGGACAGACAAGGAGTCGGTGAACTTAAGCGAAGTCTCAGGCGAACGCGAGCAAGCGAAAAGCGATAGCTGCCCGGAGGATGACTAGACGGTCAACGGCATTCTTCTCTTCAGCGCACTCTTAGCTGTACCTTACTTCCATCAATTCCGAGTAGTCTATCTCCCGAATGCATACGAGATATTTAGGAGAGGCAAGCAGCATCCTAAGCCGTCCCCGGTGGCGCCGATGGCTCCGACCTCCGCGTTGAAGCGGGCGAACATGATGCGGATCCCACCGGAAAAGACGCCGTCCACGGCTTCGGGAAGGTGATAGTTCTCCGTAATGAGCTTTATCCGGCGACTGATACGGAATTCGCCGCCCACCATGAACGCCGCATCATTCGTGACTTCATCTCCCGAATAGAAGAAGCCGAGTCCCGCTGACAGCGCCTTGTCCATGTCACCGAATGTGCCCACCTGGTACACCAATCCAACCACCTCGGCGTCGTAAAAGAATGCAATCGTGCCTAGCGAAACTTGTACCGTAGGGAAACTGATAACCTGTACCTTTGGAGCGATGTAGAAAGGCTCGAATTCACCGAAGAGAACGGGCGCCCCAGCAGCAATCGTGACACGGTCGGTGATCCCATACGCAGCGAACGGCAGGATGACAACATAGCTGCCAATGTACGCCTCCCCGCGGCTAAGTGAGCGCCCGGTAGAGGTGAAAAACAGCCGGGTACTACCCGGATCCTCAGTCCAAAACTTGTCGTGTACGACCTTGCCGCGTGCTGGACGGAGCCTCTTTATCTGGAGGGGGGCGATCTCGAGCCGACCGCCACCCACGGTGATAAATATCACCAATTCCTCAGTGACCCCAGCAATGTACCCCAAAATCGTGGAGCCGTCCGCGAACCAGATTTCATAGACCGTTTCGCTGGGAGCGGGAATCTCCACCGGCGTCTGGGCATAAGCCCGAACCGGGAGAACAGCCGTGGCTACGAGAACGGACGCTGCGAGGAAAAACGTGCGGAACAACTAGATGGGGGATCGATGGGAAATGAGATGCATGTTTCTCTTCATTTCTCAAGATACATTACGCCGAGGACGGATGGTCGCGAAGGAGGACACGTTGCAGGTGCTCTCCCCGCCGCGGGTGGAGGTGGATCTGTAGCAGCACGATCCTACCTTCAAGGTAGTGTTATTCTGCACATACGTTGTTGAGCAAGAAAGCAGCTACCGTGGTGTCGACATAAATGCAGGCCAATTATTCGCACCTTCCGCGCCCGTGGCGGTGTAAGTTAACGTGGCAGGGAAGACAGACGATTGGAGAAATAGCACTATATAAATACAGTATATAATGTACTTATCGAAATGTCTGTGGACATCGATGGATTCTCGGTCTCTGCCGCAAAAGTAGGTGCTCTCCCTTCGAGCTCCGAATGAACGCTAAGCAGAAACTGTATGGTCTTTAGATAATCCACCTCGCCGAGCGGCGTAGGCGGACGCTGGATCAGCGTAACTGGAACGTCCACCTAACTCTTCTGAACGGTTCCACCTGCGTCTCGACGGCCGATCCGGCCACTTTGACTTCACCGGTGAAGCACCGCGCAGTGAGCTCGACGTTAGGCCGCAGGTCTTCCGTATGGTCGTAGGCACCACCGCAGATTGGAGAGGATCTATGAAACGACACGCGTCACCGAGTCAGCCGGCAGAGCCAGACTTTAGAAGCAGTACGTCATGATGCCGACGCTGAGATGGGAGCGAATATCGTCGCTTAGATCACGTTTTCGCCACTTTTCGCATCGACGACGTGTCTGCTGACAGTCATGTATATGCACGTGCGTTCGCATACCGCCGTATCGCCCGCAGCGAAGCCGGACTCTCATGACTTGCCTCGGTCTACAGAGCTACCGTACGTACTGTAGCCCAATGCCCCGCTGCTTGTGGCAGAGTACGGGTAAACGAGGCAAGCCGTCTAACGTGCGTGTCGAATGGTCCCGGGGTTTGCTCGAACAAGCCCCCCTTGGATGTCCCAAGCACGGAGGAATTTCCCGTTTGCGGGGCGAGGATGAACATGCACATATGTTTCTTCTCGGAAAAAGCACATTTTTTTTCTCAATAGGTGTTGAATAATATGTTTAATCAATGTATACTTATATTTAAGATGCGAAACAGCCGCCAAATCATTGACTATATCATATACATATTTTCTCATCGTCGTGCAGGTCTGCCCCTTACTGTCGGTGCTCGGCGGATACGGCGTCAATCTGCAGATGGACGCCGTGACCGATTTGCAAACCGGCTGTCACACGATGAAACACTTGGAGGAACCCAACAGGTGCACTGCTCCGGAACCCGGCGCTCGCATTCAGCCGTGAGGCGTTCAATGTATAGCCAGTGTCACCGGGGTTCGCGCCCCGGCCTTCGTTGAGCCGAGCGGACAATCCCGACATCATCATGCCCGATACGTCATACGCCACCCTTCGCCACCAACACTCCCCGCACCACCGCAGGATGGGCGTCGCAGAGCTCTCCCACGACATGAAGACGCCGCTCGGTGCCATTCGCCTCTACAATGGCCTGCTCAGCGAAATGCAGCCCGACGACCCCGACCGCCGAGCCTTCCACCGCATCATCGACGAACAGGTGACGCGTCTGGCGAGGCTCGCAAGCGACGGTCTCAAGAGCGGCGACGAAGACGTACCACTTCACCTTCGGGATCTGCTCACCGACACCATCAAAATGTACCAACAGCTTCATGCCGACAAGGGGTTCCGATTCACGCTGGAAATGCATTCCACCCTTCCGGCTGTTACGGCCAATCTGAACGCCATCGGGCGCGTCTTCAACAACCTTCTTGACAACGCAGTCAAGTACAGCGCCCCGCATATAATTCGTATCCGGGCGCTCGAAGCACTCTGCCATCTGACGCCTTTCGTAGTGCTCGAGGTCATCGATCGCGGTCGGGGCATCGACCGTAAGGATCTCGAACGGATCTTCGACGCCCGCTTCCGCACCACGCCAGCGGGGACGATTCCTGGCAGCGGCCTCGGGCTTTCGATTGCACGCGACATTGTCGAATCGAACGGTGGTCGTATCGAAGTCGACAGCAGGCCGGGGCATGGATCCGTGTTTCGGGTCTTTCTGCCGACAGAACCACTTTCGCACACTCCAACCCAATCTCATTCACGTCATGCACTTACACACTAAAACATGCGGCCACACTGCCCGCGAGTTGCCGCCACGCGTTCTCGTCGCCGAGGACGACTGGTATATGGCCAACGGCATCGAGCACTCCTTCAAGCGAGAGGGGTACGACGTCCGGCGCACCGACAACGGTCGCGATGCCGCCGACCTACTGCAAGGTGGCATCCCTTTCGACGTTGTGTTGCTTGACGTCGTCATGCCGTACGTTGACGGTTTTGAGGTTCTTACACGGGCAAGAAAGGCCGGCGTGCGCACTCCCGTCATCATGGTTTCCGGCAGGGTGACGGAATCAGACCGCGTCCGCGGCCTCAGACTTGGCGCTGACGACTACGTCGCGAAGCCCTTCAGCCACAGGGAACTGGTCGCACGTGCGGAAGCTGTCCGCAAGCGCGGTGACCGTGCTGGCCACCAGCCGCAGCGCATCCGTGTCGGGAACGTCATGGCACGTTTTGACAAGCGTCGGGCGGAAAAAGACGGCGAACCTGTGCACTTCACGCCGCTCGAGTGGCGTGTACTCCAATACATGGCGCACAGGAAAGGCAAGGCGGTATCGCGCGAGGAGTTCAACGTAAAGGTCCTCAAGATTCCCGCCGACATTCCCACACGCACGATTGACCGGCATGCCTACTCACTGCGCTGCAAGATCGATCGCAACCCGAAAAAGCCACAACACATCCTGAGTGTACAGGGCATCGGTTACCGCCTGGCAGATTTCGAGCTCATGGAATAAACCTGCCGGGTCGCGAAAGTAGCAGCCCTCCCAGTTTCAGATGGAATGCTGCGTGAAAAGCCGATCCTAACGCCCCCACCAGTCCAACGAAAAGTGCACTACCTACTCGCCAGCGCCGAGGCTGGCAGTGTCACCGGAGTGGCACTTGTCGAAGCTGCCGAAGAGATCGGCAGTTTGGCAGAGCCGCTTTTCATCGCGCGGACGTGTCCAGCGTGACGAGTCCACGACACGTGATATGCCTCCCGAGCCGATCCTCATCGTCGGCAGTTGCCGCGTATGGCCAACGCTACCGCCAGTGCACAGATCGTGTCTGACAAAAAAAGGCGACATTTCTGTAGCTGCTGCTCGGGAGTCTCGATCTCTCGATGGAAGGGGAGAAATTCCGGATGCAACGTTGGGCTGCTCAGTCTTGCGCCATGTAACGTGGTGACGTTAGGATTCCACAAGTGCCTGAAGCTTCGTGTCGACCTTCTATCGGGCGTAGCAAGTACAATGAGTCGTGGAGTGGTCTTGAATCGTGTGCGTAGTCCCGGCGATGTGATGTCATTGCATGAGTCGGGAGCCGCCGCCGTCTTGGAGTGATCCCGCTTCTCGTCATACGGCGAGGTTCCGGCATACCACGTCATCGGAGGACTTCCTCCCCCGTCGTGGAAACTGAGCGAAACTTCTGCAGATACCGCATCGCTTCGACGCGCTCTCCTCTGCGGCGGTACAGCTCGATGAGATAGCGGTAGAGCTCCAGCCGCTCCGCCGCCTTCATCTGCGCAATACGGCTCTCAGCCCTGTGTGCTGCCTCGAGCGCTGCGTCAACGTTATTGCGAAGCAGCCGGGCTACGTCAAACGCGGCTCTTGCCGCGCCTGCAAAGCCCGTTTCTTCACTCTGCAACAGGTAGGCAAGTGCACGCCGCGCGTCTCCATTTTGCCGATACTTCTGTGCGAGATTGTACGCTACGGTCCCGAAGTCCTCGCGGACGCGCTCTTGGCGGACTACGTCCATGTAGTCGACTCCCATTCGCTCCGTCATCTCCTGCCACAGTGCGTGTAAAGCTACGGCCGCCTTCTCGTCGCTTCCGGTTCCGTACCAGAGGAGCGCTAGCTGATGTCTCACTTCGTCGCGTGCCTGAAGACGATTGACACCACCAAGCAGGCCTTCCATCCCGCGTGCGGCACGCCCCGGATCCGTGTTAGCAAGCGCAAGCAGTTCGTCGAATCGCTTCCGCGTTGCGAGATTGCCGTTGTCCCAGAGGATCCAACGTCTCTCTTCCTGCACAAAATCACGGTCCTCCTTCGTTCGTACCCAACGGCTTGCTCGATTAAGCGCAAGACGGGCAGCTACACTTCGATCCGCACGGACAAGTGCACGGCTACTGCGAATGTAGTAATCAAATACGGCCACGGAATCGACAGCGACCATTCCCGTGGGGCTCAGCATTGCATCGTCGGCGGCAATTTCCGCGGCACGCTGCCACAGAGCGCCCACCACTCCGATGGAATCCCGCTCGCCTGCATCGCTCCAGCGTTCGTACGCGCTGGCCAAGAGTGCAGCAATCCGGTGATCGTCCTGGTTCATTGCGGCAAGTCGGCGCAGACTGTCTAGCGCCTTTTCATAGGCTTCCGACTTCTTCAGATTGCTCGCCTGGAGGTCGTACACGCGGCTAAGCCAATAATGGACCTCCGAGTCGAACGGATTAGCCTCAAGCGATTCTTCCAACTGCTCTTCTGCCACTTCGAGAAGCTGAGCTGCACGCGCACTGTCGGATTCAGCCGCGTACCGTTCGAGTGCCCTTGCACCAGCGTTGAACGCGCGAATTGACCGCTCCGCAGTTGCAGGATTCACTGCGCGTACCCTGCGTGTCGTATCCGAAGAGGCAAGTAGGCTATCCGCCAGTTTCGTTAAGCTCCGCCCTTCTGCCAAGAATCTCGCCGCCTCATCGCGTTTGGCGTCTTCAGCAAAGGACTGCTTCGCAAGATGTGCCGCCTGACGTGCCACGTTCGTATCTACTCCCGCAATGATAAAGCCCTCTTCCGGCGGCTCGCGTTCGGGCCGTGGTGCATTAGTAACTTCCTGCGCAGCGCTGCAGCCCATAAGAAGGGCCACTGTGAGAATGGAAGTGCGAAGCGTTGTCATGAATCTGAGTCTCTACCGGTGAAGCCTTTGGCCTTCCCACCATGAGAGAAAGAGGTCATAGAAGCGAGCAGCGTCACGCTCGGAGGCTGCCCGTTCTTCGGAAAACACGCCGGTAATGACACTACTCGTCCGACGTGCCCGTCCGACCCGAAATGCTCGCCCTTCGCGCTGGAAGCTGCGGTCGATGAGATAGTAGGTTCGGTGCTCCCCGACAAGGACAACGTGTATTTCGCGCACCGGGACGCGGGCCATGAGATACAGCTCCCACGTTTCGCCATGGTGTTCAAAATTCGCCTTCGACGTCAGATTGCCGGCCCTGAAGTCAACGTGTCGAAGGATGCCCGGCGGCAGATCTGACGGTGCATGCCGCATCCATTCAATGATGTCTTCCACCTGGACAGCCTCTTCTCTCGCGTCGCGCCGCCGCGCAGGGTGTAGTTCGATGTCTGGGATCTCCTTACGCGAAAGCGGCACTGGAGCAGTAGCGGTCACAAGTCGTCTACGCTCGCTCACAATGCGACTAGGGCGGCTCTGAACCGGCCCCCGCAGCGCGCTAGCCGTACTACGTGCTGAATAACCGGTTGCGGCTACCTCAAATGATTTCTGCACAGATTCAACATCAGACACTGACGTCAAAGGCCCTGGTGCCAGGAGTAGAGCGGACCGTCGGGAAACGACACCGCCCGGCGTCACCTCGAACAGTGCAGCCTGTACCTCTTTGCGTTCGGGTGCAGGCGCGGCATTCGAGCTCGGCGAAGCTGTGCGGGCTGAAGCTGCCCAAGGCGTCAGTGCGAATTCCAGCTCCTGCACGACACCACCACCGGCACGGAGCTCGATGGCTGCCGCGAGAATCCAACAGGCCACAAAGAAGAATGCGGCCAAAGCAGCGCCTGTGAAGTACTCGCGCCGTTTCTTTCTGTCAAGGAAACTCAGCATATTTTCTCCGATCAGGGTGCAATTGAGCAGGTAGCACCTTCCGCTTTACACACATCCAAGACGTCGACCAACTGCTGCACTGTCGAGCGCCCCATGGCGTTGATCAGAAAGCGTGCCTGCGGCGCGCGGCCAAGACAGCCCGCAAGACCGCTTAGACTCTGGGCGCGGCACGTCACCTCGTCACCTGGCAGATGCCTCACGCTGAAACGCATAGCTCTGTCAAAACTGATGGCGTAGACGTTTGTGGGCTCCGATGCGCGGCCCGCTGGAAGGGCCACTTCGAGGTCCTCGCCTAAGTCGGCGACAGCGAAGAATGTCATGAGCAGCAAAAGCCCGAGATCGATGATGCGCAGCAGCGTCGCGTAGGAAGTGGTCATGGCTTTCGATGGATGCGCCGGACCAAAAAGACCGCCCGAACATCGGCAGCCTGCGCCGCGCGGAAAGCCATCCTGACGAGATGGGCTTCCGCGTCGTGCGCGACATAGAATTCCACGTGCACTCCCGCCTGCTTGAGAATGTGTGGCAGATCGCTTGGCGAGGCAGCTATGTCGGTACCCAGCGGGCGGAACAGACCATCGGCACCGACAGCGATCTTGAAGGACGCATTCAGCGATCCTTCGTCGTCGATCTCAACGCTCGTCGGCAGGTCTACGTCCGCCGGCCGGATCGTGGCCACAGCCATGAGGGTCAATAGCAAAAGCAGTGTCACATCGACGAGTCTGAGTATCAGCGATCTTCGCATAGCACCTCCTGCTCTGTGCCCGCCCTCAGAGCCGCCAAGCGGTATCTGATCTGCGAGCCCCACTCATCCGCCGCTTCAACGTGCCTGCTCGCCCACGCATGCAAGAGAGCTTCGAGAAGCTCCAACACGATGGTCACGACGACTCCAAGGAGCGTTGACACGATGGCGACGGCAATGCCGGCGAAGATGGTCTCCGCATCGCGTGTACCTGCAGAAAAGAGAATGTAGATGCCCGTCAGCGTGCCCAAGAGTCCAAGACCGCCCGCCGTACTCGACAGAAAGCCTACGACACGTTCGGTGCGCCGGTACGCCGCACGGGCTGTGTCGACGAGAGACCGAGCCTCCTGCCCGATGGCGTCCGCCGGAGCCCCGGCCTGCCAAAGCTCCAGCATCCCCTCGAGGATGCGAGCATAGAGGCTGTCCTCACTTGCGGCGAGCACTCTCGACAAATCGTCCGACTGGATCTCCTTAAGTGATAGACACTTGAGAGATCGTGCAGCACGGCGGTCAAAGAATGAGTGCATGAAGCGGACGGCAAGTACCAGCAGTCCCGCCATCAGAATACCCAGAAGGGGCCACTGAAATCCGCCGGCCTGCGAAAAGACCACGAGGAGCGAGGACACGGGCTCCGATGCCAGAACAACGCCGTCAGGAGCGGCCTCCTGTACAAGAACATTCATGTGGCTCTAAGTCGTCGTGTTAAGAGAGTCGAGGTATGGCAGGTAGTCTCAGACGATGGCATAGCCGCGTGCAGTTCACGCGCGGAAAAGCGCCCAAAACAGGAAGAGCAAGAGTCGAATCATCGGTTGAAAGCGGTCACAGTGAATGGTGATCTAGACCTGCGTGTGCGGCGGAACGGGCACGCTGTCTCCCACTCCTTGAAAGGCCCACCATCCCTCTAAGCGAACCGGGCCAAGTGAAAAGCCATTTTGCGCCACCCTTAGGCGGTTTCCTATGGCGGCAATGCGGGAGACCTGACGCGACTTGGAAAACGGTGGGCTTACTCCGTGGCGGCTTACGAATGTGCGATATGCACCGTCGGGGCGCGCCCCATAGGTGACCACAATCGTGCCCGATAAGTCAGCCTCGGCAACGTCGCCATGAATGGCGGGGCGCTGGAGATTGCCGTCAATGAAGAAGCCTTCCTCGCTGACACGGTCGTGGTACCATGCCCACACAAAGTGCCTAAGCGACCCCTTCCAGAGTCGGTCGCGCGTTTTGATTTGCCTTTTGGTCGGCTCTCCCATGGGTTCAAAGAAGAGCTGACGTTCGAAGCGGAAGCCTCCGGTTGGGGCGTCGTGCTCGTACCGACGCAGCATGACATGGATGCGGAAGCCGGTAGCGGGATTCTCAATTACGAGCGGTTCAGAGGCTTCCGCCGTAAACCCGTTGCGACCGCGCGTGAATGTGACAACATCCGGATTGACAAGCCGTGCTTTGCGAGCAATCGTCGTGCGCCCGATAATGTCCGCCGTGAAGGTCTTGAGACGCCTCCACCTGCCGGGTTCTTTAGCGGTGACGAGAATCTCGCCGATCTCCACGACACGTGGAGTCAGCACCCACGGCTCCGTTTGCACCATACGCCGGCCGCGGACGTGAATCACCCGCTGAAGCGGGTGGAAGCCGATATGGCGGGCCACCACCCTGTGTGCTCCGAAGCCGGGTGCAAGCAGAATGAACCGACCCTCAGCGTCCGTGACGTCACCTTCCGTCGAAGAGTCGACAAAGACCGTGGCGCCGGCAAGCGGCGTGCCGTCCGAAGCGCGTACGATGCCAACAATGGTTTGCGCTTTCAGCGGAGCAGCTCCCAGAAGGCATATAAGAATGGAAATCTTGGTAGTGCTCATGCTTCTTGTCAGTTGCATTGAAAGGTCACGGTGACCGTGCCCACGTAGTAGCCGGCCGCACTACCTTGCGTCGTCGTGACTTTGCCACCGAAACGATACTCTGCATCTTCCCCGTCAATCGTTGTCAGCGTGGACGACCCGGAACCGGTCACCGTGCGAACCCATGGGGAGATTGAAGAGGCGCGCTCCGCCATGTAGCTTAGAAATGCAACCGTCTCTGACGACGAGCTGAGAAAACTCGGAGCCGACACCATAGCCACCACCGACCCGGCGTCGGTATGAACGGTCGCTGTGGCCATTGAGAATTCCGACGAGCCGGTCGGATCGGACTGATCACCGCCATACGTGCGGCTTCCAGAGACGGGAGCAATTGCCACAGAGCCTGCCACGCCGGCCGCTGCACTGCCAAAGTCCAAGCTGTCCTCAGTGCCCAGCGTGCAGAATACCTCGGCTTCGGCGACTTCGAGTTCGGCAGAGACGGATAGGCTCTCGCTGAGGCCCTGGCCACTCACGCTCAGCGTCACGGTTGACGAATAGGCGCCGACTGCTGCGTCGTCTGCGATGTTGACGATGCCGCCGAGATCCCAGAAAATTCCCTGCCCCGCCGAGGTTATCGACTGCGTGCAGAATGAGCCACTCCCGCCAGCGATCACCTCACCGGACGCGGTCACGCGCACACAGGCGACTGTAGGAGTCCAAGTAATAGAATGGATCCCCCTCGTGAACGGCGTTGCCGTCACGGTCGCTGCGTATGTCGCACCGACGATGAATACAAAATCGGGTTCCGTATCCACTTCGCCACACTGGACTGCACGGTCGTCTACCGGCTGATCGCCGATAACGCTGCAATTGTCAGCGTTCGCGATCGGATAGGGCGTCGTTTGGAAACTGCTTCCCTGTTCAAATTCTGGAAAGTCGATCGGCAGCCGGAGCAGGAGCTGCCGCGCCGCGATTTCAGGCGCGCTGAAAAGTGCAATGGCAACAGCGAGGAGGATGCAAACACGGCGCATGGCTTATCGGCCCTCCGCGACGTTTGCGGCAAGCGTGACGGACACCTCAGTGGTATCCGGCTGAAGGACCAGCGCAGCCGTGGCAAGGAGTTCGCCCGTAAGCACGTCCTTGAGGCGCAGTGTGTACTGACCGGAACGGAGCTGCAGCACGAAACCTCCGTCGCGATAGACGTGGGTATCGGTCGTGGTCTTCTCACCTGCCATGACGTGGACCATGAGGCGGGATGGAGCACGATCGAAACCGCGAATATTGCCCGATACCGTGATCATTTTTACAAGCGGAACGTCAATCACCTTCGTGCGCCCTGGATCGGCAACGAACCCGAAGCTATACCCCGTCGCAGGCGTCAGGCGCGGATCACGAATCGAGCGTTCAATAATTTTGACCTGGTAGGCTTCGTACGGCTCCAGATACCGCGCACGCAGCGTTCCGTCGCGCTGCCGCTGAAGACCTGCGTGAAGCAGCTGCGCTTCGACGTAGCGAGCGACTGCTTCTTTGTCGCCCAGTTTGCCGTCGGAGTCCAGATCCTCAAAAATTCGCAGGACGGCGCTGCTTTCCTGCCGACCGCCCTGGATGAGGCGAGGGCGGCGCGCGATTTCGAGTCCGCCGGAGCCGGTAATGTGATGACCACGACCGGTATGTCGTGCACGAACGGTTCCCGCAGCTGTCTCCAATCGCAGTGTCACGCCACCTGTGAAATCACCTTTCGCGTGATCCCACACACTGTGAAAACCGAAGGACACCTCGCGGAAGGACACGAATCCCTCCACGCCGGTCTCGTAGAAGGGGCGCCCTGCTCCTCCGCGCAAGAAGAGTGACAAACGCCCCACCGCTTTGCGCAATGCTACGACGTGCCCCGCGGACGCGCGGTAGGTTACCGCTTTAGCGTCTGCGCTGTACCAAGCGCCGGAGACTGATAAAGAAGCATCGCGACCTGTTCTTCCGTACCAGGAGACCGACTGCGTGACGCGCTGAGTGCTCCAACCGAGGGGATTGGAAAAAGATGTCGCAGCAATATGCGCGCTGAATTGCCCCTTAGAACCGACGACGTGTGCCTGAAAGCGACCGCCATGATCCACTTCGTAAAACGCTTCCGCAGTTAGATTGCGACGCCAGGCCTTAAGCGACATCCGATAAGCGGTGCGGAAGAGATCGGCGTCGCCTCGCAGCACGACGAAAGAAAGCGGGCTTGCAGACGCCCCGACGCGGAGTTGCCGCACGTCTGCATCCACAAGTCCCGATAGCCGTACGGTGAGCCGGGGCAATAGACCCCAGTCTGCACGCCCAATTGCCATGCTCCGCTTGTCAGTACGTCCGGCATAGACATCGTAGTGGAACCGGTGTGGCTCGACGAGGTCGGGGGACGAGAAGAAGAAAAAGCGCTTTGTGCGAGGGGATTCGGCACCCAGCGGTACCTCCCGAATGAGAACCTCCGTCGAGCCATACCTCGCCGGTATTGTCACCACGTAGCGGCCTTCGCTGTCGGCTTCGACGCGATCAATGACAAGGCCCGACACGACGGCTTCTACCAACGCATGCGGCTGCGACCTTCCTTGGTGACGTACCATACGGTGTACATGACGCCCGGTAAGCGGTCGGTTGGACACGCGTACCGCCTCGTGAAGCTGTCTGTCGGACTGAAAGACCGGCCTCATTCGACCAAATTCTATGCGTGTGAGGCGGCGTGAGCCGGGTCGGTCCAGCAAATAGCTGACCTCGACCGCCTCACCCAGCCGGCCTCTTATGGCACCACCGAAGAGATTACCTGTAAAGCGGACGTCCCACTGGTTGCCGTGCACGCGGTGGTACTGCACGCTTCGCGCCGCATGCCACGTGACGATCACGCCCCCCAAGAGCTGCCTCCTACGCCCGAAACGCAGAGGACCTGCCGACAAATCGCCGCGGCGGAGTACGTGTGTGTCGAATCCCTTCGCCGCAGAGGAGAGTTTGAGCTCGAGCCGATATTCGTCGAAGCGGACGTCAGGCCCGAAGAGTTCTTTGAGCCCGGAAACCTTGAGCAGGTAGCGATCGCCGCTTAAAAGCGTGAGGCCCTTAAGCGAAATCCATTCGTCCTTCGCCCGCGGGCTGAGTGCACGCTCCAACCCAAGATCTACCACATATCGGTGCGAGGCGTCGAGCGCTTCGACGACGGGCCCCTTCCGAGCTGACTTGAAGCCAAGTATTTCGAAGAGGCTCGCAATGTCGACGAAGAATTCCTCACCGTTGTGGTAGGCCTTGACGATGTCACGATAGCCAGGCGCTTCGACTGACAACGGCACTTCATGAAAGATCTGGGCCAATGCCACAACCGGAAAAAGCACGGTCAGCAAGAGAAACGACGAACGCAACATGCTACAGAGCAATGGGATCGGGGACAGCCAGCCGCGTGCGCATCGACTCAGAAAGCCCCCTGTAGCGGTTGTCAAATTCAAGCGTGTACGGACCGTCTGTTGTCAGACCACTTAGCGCGATGTCCAGCCGCCGCCGGGTATAGACGGCACTTTCAGCACGTCCCAGCGGCGAGCCGTCGGCACCTCTGACGGTCACTCCGCCGACGAAAGGAAAAGGCGAATCGTTACTGAGGAGAAGCGCCAGTACATCGTCGCTCACTTCCAATACCTCCGCACGCACGTGCGCCACGCCCTGAGAGCCAATCAGTACGACGGGTGCGACGAGGTTGTACACAATGCTGAGCGCCGTTGCTACCTCGGGGATTTCGTCCAAGGCCACAGCAGCCCGCTCGCGCATCTGAAAGTGCATAAGAGCGATGTGCCCACCGCTTTCGTCGCCCGTTGCCATGTAGCGGACGACCCTTTCGGTACCCGGCTCGAGAATGAGCCGCTGCGGAAAGTAGGTGAGATTATCAGCAAGGTTGCCGAGCGAACCGGCGGAGCCAAGCGTCACGTGCGTCGAACGGCCTTCAGGATCGGCTTCGATGACGCCGAACTTCGCACTCACCACAACCTCGAGGTGCTCGGTGCCCTCGTTCTTGAGCGAGAATGCACCATGCGGTGCCTCGTCGGTAATAAATGAGTACGCGGGCGTGACACTCAGCGTAGCCTGCGCGAACGCTGCGCGGGACAGGGCGAGCGCGGCCACGGCGTAGAGAGTGATTTTCAGGATTGACATGTTCGTTGTCTCAAAGCGGCACGATGCTGACATGGAGGCTGCCTTCGTAGCTGCCTTCCGGTGCGCCTGCGAGATCGACTGTACCGCCAAAGCGCAGCGACGCGCAGCCTGTCTCTCCGAGGATTCCTCGAGCCGTGCGCACGCCGGGCAGCGTTTCGTATCCACCCGGTCCGCAGCGGGCACTCTTCGCCCAGAGAAGCCGGAAACCGACCGGTACACTCGTCCCTAAAAGCTGCGGCACCGACGAGACGTCGACCGCGAATGCACCATGCGGCGGCCCCGTGAGGCGGATTTCACCCAATCGATGAGCTCCCGACACCTTGCTCGAAATGTCGCCAGTTGCTGGATCAAGCCGTACACGCCCTGCATCCGCACGCTGCCGTGCAAAGTCCATTTCCGCCGATGTCACCGTGACACGCAGTGCGATAGGCAACACCTCGAGCCGCACCGCGACGCGGCCGCTCGGCTGTGCAAACGCGACGGGGGGACCCAACACTAAGGGCAAGAGAAACAGGAATTTCATTCGATCAGCTACAGGAAGCGCTGGCCGTAATGCTGCCGTCGTACTCGCCGTCTGCGTCGCCGAAGCCAATGCCGCCCACTGTGCCGCCGAAGCGGAAGTAGTGTGTAAGATCCGTGCCTATGCCACCCGACGTCCCTGAATAGCTCGATCCAGAAATCGCCGTATAGCCACTCGACGAAGAATTCGACTGCGCCCACGTCCCCGAAAAAGTCAGCGAGCCTCCTGAACGCGTGAGCGTGGTCGGGAAGGATCGCGTAACGGTGTAATCGGAGACGTTTGTGCCCGAGACCGTCACCTGCCCGACGTTGTACGAGCCGGACACCGTGACACCGGACGCCGTCCGGTCGCCGGTCGTGGCGCTGATTGTCACGCTCCCCGAGCCGGTCGCCGGTTTTTCCGCAGAACCGAAGTCCAGATCGTTCGATACCGAAAAGCTGCAAGACGGCTGTGGGCTCGTAAGCGTGATGTCGACGCTCACGGTTGCACTTTGCGAGTGTACTTCTGACACGCCAATTGCCAATAAGGCAGCCAGAATGAGAAGTGATCGATTGGTCATGGGGCGAGCAGTTAGGCTATTGAAGGAGCGTATTCAGCAGGGTGAGGTCTCGATCCGGCCGTCATTGAGGCGCGACACCACGCAGTCACCGGCGTCGCGAAACGACGTCACAAAGTGTGGCTTGGCGAATCGGAAGGTGCTCTCGACAATTGGCGCCACGGCAGATGCAGCAGTGCACACCGGACCCTGGAGGGGGACTGAATAGCGGAGCGCCTCCGGGTCGTAATTCCACATCTCGAGGCGTAGCCCGGAGGCTTCGCGCGACAACCGAAGGTCTATTTCATCACCGGTGTAATAGTGCGCAATGGCCCCCAATACGGCCCCCGACAGAGCATCGCGGGCGTTTTGGGATCGGTGTGCATCCGCTTGGACACGGCGGCTGTCTTCCACTGTGGCGTCGAGCCGGTAGTCGTGCGCAAGCTCCCACGTCTTCATCACGCGCTGAAGCACGCGCGGTACGTCGCCATGTGTGAAGTATGTCTCGAGCGACGGATAGAGAATAAGCGCGTCGTCCGGCCCCCAGCCGTTGCCGGTTAGGTCCACGACATCGATTCGCCAGATGTCGTCCGTAGCGGGAATAAACAGTTCCTCCAGGAATGAGGCGATGAGCGCGTCATCTTCCACCACGGCGACTGGGCGGGTGAGCTGATCAATCTGCTGCGCGCAGAGGGGCGCAGCGAGCGTCACTTCGATGAGACAGGCGGACACAAGTATTCGTAGCGTCATGGCTTGAAGCGGCTTGTGCGGAATTTGTCGAAGTCGCTCCGCGGGTGTATGAGACTGAGGCGCAGCGGAATAGCCGTCACCAGCTCCCTCCGCCACATCATCGGCTCCGAGAGCGGCACGTCGTACTGTACCGTGTAGGAGAAACAGCGCGCCGTATCAGGGTCGAATAGCTCGACCGGGCGTATGACCTGAAAGGAGTCCGCCTTAGCCTCATAGCGCGCAACTATTTCAGTGCATACGCCGACGTGGTCAAGACGCACACGCAGATCGCGCGTCAGAAGGTCTGTCACCAGGCGCCGCGCAACGGTGCCTGCCGTGGAGTCGCTCCAATGCAAGACCGTCGCGACACGCACCGAATCGTAGGCGGGCCGAACGTAGGTCTTTCCGACGCGCGGACCAGACGTCGCCACATAGAGACCGACTGCGGTAAGCGCTGTGATCGCCGCCGCCGGAAGGGCGTATCTGAACATAGTGTATACATCGTTGTGGATGATTTCGAACACATGTATAATACACTTAATACACTATGACACAACATGCCAATTGCTACGACTCTGACAAGTATCCGTCACGCGGGGAGGTGCGTGGGCGTGACGTACGGATTCGGGTCGAAGCGCCCGCTGAAGAAGCGATCGCGGTAGTAGACGAGCTTGTTGGCTACGACCGGCTGGTACGGGCGGGCGAGGATTATCTGCCGCTCGGGATGCAGGCGGCGGAGCTCTTCTGCTCGGAGCAACGGGCGGCTTTCCTCACCGAAGTCCTTGACCAGTCGCCCTCCCTCTCGGCGGTTTGCCTTTCGCACCCTGCGGTGCCAGACGGTTTTTTCTCCCAACAGCTTGGCGACGTTTTCGCACGTGTAGGTGTCCTGGATAGCAAAGACCTGGATGATGTCGCTGTTTGCCACAAAGCTTTCCCATTCGTCGCGGTATTCCCGACGCAGCTGCGCTATGTCCTGAAGAATGAGCCATAAGGAGAGTCCGTATCCTCCACCAAGCGAGACGGCTTCTTTGATGTTGTCCATGTAGCCCAGGTTCGCGAACTCGTCAAGCAAGAAGACGACGCGATACGGGCTTTTCGGGCGGTGCAACGCGTCGTGCGTGCACGCGTGATAGCAGCACGACACCATGAGGCGTAGCCACGGGGCAAATGCGCCGAAGTGCTCGCGCGGAAGAATGAGATAGATCGAAAGGCCGCCGAGCGGGAGCTGCTTCAGGTCAAAGTTTGTCCGCGACAGCATTTCTTCCATTCGCGGACTCGACAGTACGTGCGTGTGGCTTTGCGCCGTTGAGAACACCGCGCTGCGCTCGCGGTCTGCTTTCTGCAGGATGCGCCCCGCCCCTTCACGCACCTGCGGAATCGGGCTCTCATTCATTTCCTCAAGCACTTTTCCGAGGTGTTCCGGGCTGCTTGTAAGCAACCTGCGCACCTCGACCAGTGTACGGCGTTCTGGATCCTCGTTTGCAACCACATGCAGTATACATGTAAAGAGCAGGGCCTTGGCCTCTGTTTCCCAAAACGGATCCCTTGCCGTACTGCGCCGCATTACCAACATGTCTGCCATCATCATGGCTGTCTCCACGTAGTCGTCGCCAGAAACGTTGATGAGATCGAGCGGATTGAAGGACCACGATGTGAGGCGGATTGAGTCGGTCAGCCCGAATGGATCGAGGGCGACCACTTCGTGTCCCAGTTGTTCTTCGCGCCAGCGGGCGGTGATGTAGAAATTCTCGCCCTTCGGATCGGTTACCACGATCGGGCCCGGCCAGCTGAGCAGGTTCGGCACGATCGTACCGACGCCCTTGCCGCTTCGTGTTGCGGCAATCGTCATCAAATGCCCGTCGCCGTCATATCGGAGCATCTCTTTGCCGTACGACCCGAGAAGCAGACCCTGTTCGGGCATTTTCAGAGCTTGCCCGGCACCCCACTCAGTGGATCCGCGCACCGCCGTTGTGGACAGCCGGAACGCTCTGCCCAGACCTCGAGCAAGCCAGGCGCTGATTCCGGCGCCAATGGTGAGACCGCACGTCAACACGGCCAGATCAGAAGCATTATGCAAACGCAATCCACGGGCGAGTGCAATCACGACGTAATGCGGACTGTGAAGTGGAGCGACGCTAAGGAGGACGCATGCGAGAATTGCCGGGCAGATGACCATGGCCATCTGCCTGCTGCGTACAAGCGCAAGCGTAAGGAGAAGTGCACATACCAGCAATGGAGAGCGTGTCCACCGCAGAGCCACGATGGGAGGGCCGGGTGGAGACCCCCATACGAGGAAAAGCGCGGCCTGTGTGAGTTGCAGCGCAAGGAGGGCTGCCACCAAGAATATCCCCAGCGTGGCATACATCCCGAAGTTGACCGGTGCCGGCCATCCGTACAGGCGCCGACGCTTCATTCGTACGGGCTCTCGAATACGAGATCCTGCGACACATACACCAGGAAGCGGTAACCGGGAGGAACAGTGACGGTCGGTTTTTTCTTGAGACCCTCTGCGACCATTCCCGTCGCCACGCGTGAGAGTTCGAGAGCCATCGTCGCACCCATGATGCCCCCCACACCATCCAAGCCGGTGGATGCTTGGGCAGACGACGTGCCCAGCAGTGCCAAGAGCGCTGCGCTGCCGAATATCCGAGCACGGTGTGTCTTGACTCTTCCGCTGAGGCCGCCCTCTCCGGCGGTTTCGATGGATGGAAGTCCCGGCAGGTCGAGTGATTCCCCGTTCGGAAATATCATCCTGGTCCAGGCGAGGATGACCCGTCTGTCCTGTCCCATAATCGCCTGCTCCATGGACCCGATGAGTCGGGTTCCGGCTGGAATGAGCATGTTCCATCCGGTAACGCTGTCGTAAACGGGTAGCACGACACGCGCCGCTACAGGGCCCGGACGCGCCGAATGGATTGCCGTCATCAGCGCGGCTTCGATCACCGCACCTTCGGCGACCGTGTATGGGCCGATTGTCTTTTTGGTAGCTTTTTCGGCTGCTTGCTCGGATTGCTCCCTACCATCCTCCGATTCGACGCTTGTAACCAGCGGGCGCGAGCGCATGGCTTCCTCGAAGCGCGCAAGGCGGTGGTCCTCCTGGCGGGCTTGCTGCAGCACCACGTGTCGCTTCTCCTCCGGTGGCGCAGACCACGGCGTCGGAGCGACGAATGGCTCTCGGTCCAGCTCGACAGGGGCCCGACCCATATAACCAGGTTCTGGCTCCGGTCTTGGGCGACGGCTGCCGAGAAACAGCACGAGGAGCACGCCTGCAATCGTCAAAGCCAGCGCAATGATGTTTCTCCGAGACAGCCTGGCCGGCGGCTGCGGATCGACGAATTCTTCGCTCGAAGTTTCTTTTCCCGACATGTACTCATTCGGCGAGCAGAGATATATAGAGGGCAGCCTGAACGTGGCTGCGTTTCCAGAAAGGCCCCTTCCTGCGCGTGGCGGCGCCGACGAAACGCGCGCGGCTGAAAAGGCGCCCTACTACGTAGAATCCTCGCTGCTGGGTGTAGTGGACAGATCGCTCCTCGCCGCCTCGTTCGACGAGAAGAAGCGGTTGCTCCAATGCCCGGGCGGTCGCGGGAAGTTTGACATAGACACGCTCCCCGTCGTCGAATACGGCGACCGGCTCCCATGGGAAGCCTTTGTCTTTGCGCCAGGCCCAGCGAAAGTGTATCGAATCGACTACGAGGTCACGGCCCATTTCCCGACGGAGCCGCTCTCTTCCGGCGACGCGACGCATGCCTTCCGCCGGATAGTAGAATCGGATATGGCGTGTATAGGAACCGAGTGGGTTCGTATCTGTGAGGGACCGCGTGCGAGGCGGGCTGTCCAGCGTGATGTGGTAGACGCGGCGGTCCGTTGATATGACGAGATTCGTCGTTACGTCGTGATCCGTCGGCTTGACCATCACGAGCGGTGTCACACCGCCCGGTCCTGTTGCCGTGTGGTCGATGAGCCAGCGCTGGTCGTCGCCAGCGATGAGGCTTATGAGGATCTCCCCCTGCTCCAATTCGATAACGCACGCACGCAGGACCGTGCACGTAAGAACAGGCTGGTAGAAGCCAAACGGATAGTGCAAAACATCCGAAAGGCGCAGCACTTCGGGTCGTCCGCCCTTGCCGAGAGCTTCGACCTGCTTTTCGATGGCCCTTTCGACAGGACCCGTGACTTCGATGATCCGCTCTGCTGCGGGCTGTTGTGCTACGCACGGCGCAGCGCACAAAGCGGCTGCAACGGCGACAGCTCCTACGTGTGCCGACATGAAAGGACTCCTTCCTCTGAGCGAGTGCACTCAACGGTACACGCTCAGCTGGGGGGAAGCCCCGCCGTGGTCCTACGGATCTCAAACGATTGGCCGCCAATGAACATGAATGCACGGTTCGCGTTCGGCAGAATGAACAAGCTTACCTAAATTCTTGGCAGGTGCGTGGTGATCTGTTCGCTCGGCAGAAGAAAGGAGATCATCATTCCCGACAGGCCGCACTTGCTCGGTGAGGACGAGCATCTGTTTCTAGAAAGCCTGGAACGCGCCGAACGCTATCTGGAGTACGGCGCTGGTGGAAGCACCGTAGTGGCTGCTAGACACGGCGTTCGCACCGTGTGCGTCGAAAGCGACCGCCGCTTTGCGGAAGCTGTGGATCGAAAAATCCGGCCATTCAACCATCACGTCGTCATTCACTGGGCCGATATTGGGACCACGGGCAAGTGGGGGCGTCCGATGAAGATCTTGGCGACGCCGCGCAGACGGCGGCGCTGGCCCGACTACGTATACGCACCGGATCGCTACCGAGGAGATGAGTTTTTTGATCTCGTGCTCATTGACGGGCGATTTCGCGTTTCGTGTGCGTTGTTTGTCTTCCGGCGCGCGCTTCAGACCAGCACGCCGTGTCTGGTCTGCTTCGACGACTACACGACGCGCCCGGAGTACCACGTCGTGGAGCGCTATTGCAAGCCCGAGCGGCTTGGTGTAAGGATGGCGTTTTTTCACCCGCTTACAGCGGGGTTAATCCGGATGCCCAAGGATGATGATGTGCGGAAGTATTCCAGGCAGCCAAAATAATTCGCTGGCTGGGCCTATGGTCTTGATGGCCCTCTCAGCGACCTGGAACGCGAAAGCTGAAATCCTTGCTATGATATTCTGGTGTAGAGCCAAAGGGTGGCGAGTCACCATAGACAAACTGAAGGAGGCTGATGTGGTCTGAACCATTGGTACCGCTATCGGGGTGGAAGCGTGTTCGCTCCGCTTCAGGCCGAGGCGAGATCCGACAGAAATGACCGCACGCCTTTCAAAGCCGGGTGTCCGAGGTCCCAGTATCCCTTCTTCGCGGCCACGCCCACTGAGACGTGAGGATGGGGTTTTGTTGCAAGAAAGGCGTGGACGAACGCTTTCGGGGAACGCTTAACCTTGGACTCGGCAACACTCTCATCAGCGCACCTGAGGAATTTCTCAATGCAAGCACCGACCGGTGTACTTCTGACAATGTCGCTGAGCACCGATTCGAGCATTCTGGGACTTCTTCCATCGGGCAGAATCAGCAGGGACACGCTCGGGTGGCCATCCCGTCTCGCATCTGCGCACGACGGCACGGGAAGACCGGCCTGCTCAAGAGCACCTTTAACACTCGCGCAAGCGCCATCAGCCGAGTCCTCGGCGTCGCGGACGATGCCGATGCTGGTCACTGTTGAGAAGTCGGGCATCTTCACAAGAGCCTTCAAGAATACCCGGAGGTCGTCGACTCCACCATAATTCTGTATCTGAAGTCCTTCGAGAGAAAGGTGGCGGGCAAGTCCTTGGAACCAGTTCAGCGCGTCCTTGCCTTCAACGAGAAGCTGGATTGAACTGTGGATTCTCGTAGGCCGAAGCCGGGAATTGTCGGTTTCTGTGGGAGGCATTCGGGTCCCGTTACCGAACCTCGAGGCCGTGCTTCACGGCACCCTCGATCGAATCCGCGTCGTAGGTGACGCACCTAGTAATATGATCGCCTAGCTCGAGCCGATGAAGTGCTAGGTCGTGCCCAGGTGACGCTGCGTGAGCAGCTTCGATCGACTCGAAGCTGTGGGTCGTGGCGATCAGCTGAGTTTCGAACCGCTCTGCGGTCTCGTAAATCACTTTCCAGACCTTCTCAAGAACCGTGTGGTGAAAGCCGTTCTCGATTTCATCCGCTAGCACCACGAGGTTTCTGTCGTGTCCCATTGCTAACACGAGCTTTGCCAGGCGGTTCAGGCCATCTCCGAGCACGGCAAGGGGTATCTGCTCGGAAAGGCCAATGTCCCCCCAAAGCATATGTCCCCCCGGACCGGGGATGACATCCACAGCCTGCAACCGGGGCTCGATAATTCGGAGGGCTTCCACGACAAACCCAGCCTCCTTGCGGAGGCGCATCTGTCCCAAGCGCTTGGCGTCGTCTTCCGAGTGATCCGCACAGGACGACAAAATGACACACTGAATCACTAGAGGATCTCCTTCAACCTTCACCTCAGGAGCGTTGCGTTCAAAGAAAATCCGGCTCTTCACGGACCGACCATGCCGCCCGTCTGGAAGTCGTTGCGTCAGTAAGAAGTGCAACTCGTGAGACCCATCGATCCTGGGGCGAGTGTCGCGACTCGTGGACGTTACCCGAAACATCGCCGCATAGCGGTGCTCGATACTCAGCTGCAGAGATCCAAGGTGGCTGTGAATCGCCGAGATTGACACCGGGTGCAAGAGGTCGAGGTCGGAGAACAGGGACCCCCACAACGCTCGTGCATTGGCATCGGGAGTCACACCGCCACCGATGCCTCCCCGTACTACGTTGCGGTTGATCGCCGGTTGGGCATTGCCACCGTGTGCTAGCAGGAACAGTGCCTCGAGGAGGCTTGTCTTCCCCGAACCATTCGAGCCTGCGACTAGGTTGACACGACCAAGTCGCTCAACGGCTAGGGTCTTGAAGCCGCGATATCCCGAGATCGAAAGCGAAGTGAACATCGTTCACCTACCGTGCCGAGGATAGGTGTCGGGTGCAGGGACTCGACAGAGCAGCGACCGTGCCGAAATCACGCAAACGTCGTGTTATGTACTTGACTCGTTCACGCGCCTCGCTCGTTGCCAACTGCCATCGTACGCCCCTGATCGCAGAGGCAGACAGGTTTGGGTTTGAGCGGTAACCATGGGAACAAGATAACGTGTCGGAGCCGGGGGTTCAAGCCGCCGAGACCGTGAAGGATGTGCCCCCGCGCTGGAGGCGTACTTTGTGTCCCCCATTCGGCAATTGAATTGAGATCCGGAGAATTTCCCGTTGGGCGTGTTCTCGCACTATAACGGACGTGACAGTGCTTTCCGGTTTTCGGACGGATCAAGTATGGCCAGATGGGTCAGGTCGATGTACTAAATGCCATCGATACGCAAAACCAGTCCCGCATAATTGCGCACGACCATGCTGGTTAAGATCATCGCGGTAGGGACCCCGGTTGCCCGGGGCCCCCCGCACAGATCCGGACGTGCACTTTCATGCATCCGGCTCCTGCCTCAGGTCAAACGGCCAGCCGTTGGTTTGGCCACGGGTGGAGGATGCGGACTTTCGGCCAATAGCACTTCGTCAGCTTGTCGACTGTGGCCCAAGAGGTGTGATCCTTTTGGGACCGTCGCCGCAAGGCACGATGAAACATGTGCTTGGCTAGGCGGACAAAGGTACTCAAATACCTGTAACTCCCCGGTACCGCGTAGTAGTTGAGCCATCCACGAAGGACCCGGCCCAACCACCGGGCGATCTCATGCTTATCTACATGCCATCGTTTGCGGAGGGCCTCCCAGAGGCGCCCAATCGTGCGTGCCACCCGTTTACGGGCCGGCTTGCGCCCCAACCGAAACCAGCCCTTCCGAGTCACGGTGCAGTAATGCGTCATGCCCAGAAAGTCGAACGTCTCAGGTTTACCCAGTCCCCGCCGCTTCCGGTTTTGGGCCGCAAAACGGCCAAACTCCAGAAGGCGGGTCTTGGTGGGGTGCAACTCAAGACCGAATTCGGCCAACCGCCGCTC